>CALKYE010000045.1 GCA_938003765.1 uncultured Planctomycetia bacterium | reverse complement strand
GGTCTACGGGGCGAACAACAAGGAGTACACGCGCAAGCGCTCGGTCGACCACGTGCTGGCCGAGATCAAGGAAGTGCGCGCGAAGTACAACCTCAAGTTCGTTCACTTCCTCGATGACATCTTCAACCTGAAGAACGACTGGCTCGAGGAGTTCTGCGAGCGCTATCCCAAGGAGATCGGCCTGCCGTTCGACGTCATCTTGATGGCGAACATGACGACCGAGCGGCACATCGAGCTCCTGAAGAAGGCCGGCTGCGTCTACGCGCGCATCGCCTTCGAAGCCGCCAGCGACTACGTGCGCAACGCGGTGTTCCGCAAGAACACGACGCGCAAGCAGCTCACCGACGCGTCCGAGTGGATCAAGCGCTACGGCATCCGGCTGGGCTCGCTCAACATGCTCGGCGGGCCGGGCGGCACGCTCGAGGACGAGCTCGACACGGTGCGGCTCAACATCGAGTGCCGGGTGGACCACCCGCTCGTGTCGCTGATGCAGCCGTACCCCGAGTTCGACATCGCCGACATGACCAAGCAGATGGGCTACGCGGTGTCGGCCTACGACGACTTCCCCGAGAAGTTCAACCGCACGACCTCGATCCTGTTCGAGAACAAGCAGGAGATCGAGAACCTCCACAAGCTGTTCCCGATCCTCGTGCGCTTCCCGTCGCTGATGCGCTTCGCGCCGCGGATGATCAAGTGGCGTTGGGCGACCAAGCCGTACCTGATCGCCTACATGCTGTTCAGCGAGTGGATGGTCGCCGAGCAGGCGCGCATCTACAGCAAGGCCCAGGGTCTCTACGGCCCGCGCTACTGGGCGATCACCGACTTCGTCTATCGCCTCGGCACCAAGGGCGTGCTGCGCGTCTACGAGAACGTGTTCCAGGGCGTGTTCAAGCGCTTCTTCGCGCCGCGCGACACGCGCCAGGTTCAAGTCGCGCTGCAGATGGGCGACGAGCGCGTGGTCGCGCACATGGAGTGATCTCGACCGGCGCGCCGACCCCCGAGGTTGGCGCGCGGCGGCACCAACTCGCTAGCGTGGCGTTCCAAGGAGAACGACCATGCTGAAGAAGATCATCATCGCGCTGTTGGTCCTGATCGCCGTGATCGTCGGCGTGGGAGCTGCGCGCGGCGGCCAATTCCGCGTCGAGCGCCGCATCGCGATCAAGGCCGACGTCGCGCGCATCCACGAACTGTGCGGCGACCTCGAGAACTGGGCGCAGTGGGAGCCGTGGCGCGAGGACGATCCGACGATCGTCGTGACGCTCGGCGAGAAGACCACCGGCGTCGGCGCGCACCAGAGTTGGACGGGTGAGTCGGGCGATGGCGAGCTGACCTTCACGCGCTGCGATCCGCAGGCCGGCATCACCTACGACATGGCGTTCATCGATGGCGAGCACCGCACGCAGAGCGTGGCGCTCATGAACTACCGCACGCTCGAGCCCGGCTCCGTGGAAGTCTCGTGGGTGATCGAGGGTGAGCTCGACATGCCGGTGATCGGCGGCTACCTGGCGATGGCGTTCGACTCGATGGTCGGCCCGAGCTTCGAGCGCGGGCTCTCCAAGTTGAAGGCGGCCTGCGAGAAGACCTGACTCGCGCACGGAGCGTTGTGGGGCTCGCTCTCGCTTCGCACGTTCGAGCTGCGGCCTCGCAACGCAGCTCGCTCGGCGCAAGACACTGAGCGACGTGAGCGCGTCT
This sequence comes from uncultured Planctomycetia bacterium, assembly GCA_938003765.1. GTDB lineage: Bacteria > Planctomycetota > UBA1135 > UBA1135 > WYBT01. The sequence continues at coordinate 20,060 of CALKYE010000045.1, read as the reverse complement.
CCGTTCGCGCGCTCTCGCCCGAATCTGTGCGTGTGTCGCAGTGTCGCTCGTGCGAACGACACGTGAACGCAAGTTCATGAAGCAACACTCCGGCGCGAGAGCCTTGTGAGCACCTCGACGAGCGCCTACGTACTCAATCGGTGTCGGGTTCGGACTGCATCGCCTGCGAGCCGATGTCGGCATGGTTAGTGTCGTCCTCGCGGGCCAATCGCTTGCGGGAGGATGCCATGCGCGGGAAGCGTGAATTGTCGGGATGGAGTGCGTCGGCTGCGATCGGGTTGCTGGTTCTGACGAGCGCGGCGGCGCCACAGACGCATCGCCAGACGGGCCAGAACGATTTGACTGGCCGACTCCAGAAGGCCTTCGACAGCGCCAAGACGGACTTCGACGCGCCCAATCTCTCGGCGGGTGTGTGGATCGGGAACGAGGTCGTGCTCGCCGCGTGGTTCGCGCGCGACGCCGATGCTCCCGAGGAAGCGCTCGACCACGCGCGCCCGGCGCCGTGGACGTTCGAGGCGCTCTCGGCGCTCGCGCTCCTGCGCATGGCTGACGCCGGCAAGCTCAAGTTGAGCGACGCGGTCACCAAGCACCTGCCGCAGCTCGAGTTCGGCGGGAAGACCGTCACCATCGCGCAGGTGCTCACGCACTCGTCCGGCGCGCCGAGCTACGCCGACTACCTGGAGACGAACGACGAGGTTCGCGATTCCGCGGCCGTTCTGAGCTGGCTCGGCAAGCGCCCGCTCGACGCCGAACCCGGGTCGTGCTTCGTCTACAGCGAGTCCAACGCGCTGATCGCAGCCGCGATCGCGGAGAAGCTGGCCGAGGCGCCGATTCAGAAGGTCCTCCAGGAGTGGGTGATCGACCCCGCACGCCTGCAGAACACGGCGGTCGAAGTCGGTGAGCGCGAGCGACGGCCGCGTGAAGCATCGTTCAGCGTGAGCGGCGCGCCCGCGGATGCGGCGTCCGTCGGTCGCCTCTTCGGCGTGGTCGACATCCGTACGTCGCTCGACGATCTCGCGCACCTGATGCGTGCGCTCGAAGGCGTGTTCCTCACCGATTCCTCGCGCGCGACATTGCTCGCGGCGGACCGACTCTCGGGCGGCATCGAAGCGCCGTACTCCTACGGCTTCTCCCGCACGCGCCTCGAGAGCGAACCGTTCCTCTCGCTCGGCGGAGCGTCCCGTGCCAGCGCGTTGCGCGTGTCGTGGCGCCCGGCGACCAGCCTCGTCGTCGCCTCCGCCGCCGGCCGGGAGTCCGTGAACCTCGCTCGCATCAACGAGCGCCTGGCGCGCGTCGTGTTCGAGATCCCCGAGCGCAAGGTCGTCGATCTCCCGCTCACCAAGGAGCAGTGCGCCGTCTACACCGGCGTCTACTACATGGGTTGCACGCGCACGACCATCGAAGCGCGCGACGAGCAGTTGTTCTTCGAATCGCCGTTCGACGGTCCGTACCGGCTGCGCCACCAGGGCGAGCACCGTTTCGTCTCCGAGCCGGATGACGAGGTGATCTTCGAGTTCAAGGTCGACAGCGGCGTCGCGAGCGAGTTCGTGCTCAATCGGCACGGCGCGCGAACGGGCGCGATGCGCATGAAGTGACGACTGTTCGACAGTGTGTACGACGGCGGTCAGGGCGCGCGTCGAACCTCGGTAGCCTCCACCCGCAGCGTTGTGTCGTGCGGTAGCGTCGCGCAGCGCCGTCGTGCGCGTCCCACCATCTGTCTCGATCACGCCAAGAGGCCATGCGCATTCACTGGTTGACCCTCGTCGTCGGATTGCCGTTGCTCGCGTTCGCCGGTCAGGCGCCGCAAGTCGAGAAGTCAGAGCCGCGCGGCGTCGCGGACGTCGCGCGCGCGTACTTCGAGCGCTACGCGGCGTGGGACGTCGAAGGCCTGCGAACGTTCTACGACCAGCGGAGCGTGTGGAGCGATCCCACGACGGCGGAGATCGGCCCGCAAGTCGGACCCGTCACCGGCCCGGAGGCCATCGTGGGTCTGCTGCGTTCCTCGACGCGCGGCATCGACGACCTGCGCTTCGAGTTCGAGGAGCAGTTCAGCTCCGGCGATCGCGCGATCGCCATCGGTCGGCTCAAATACACGCTGCGCGGGAAGAACATCGCCCCGGGCGCCCGCGACGTTCCGTTCGACTTGCGCGTCGTCGCCGTGCTGCGCATCGCTGACGGCAAGGTGCTCGAGCACACCGACTTCAGCGACTTCCGCGGCTGGACCGAGCAGGTCCGCGCGGCGACGAAGTAACCGCTGTCAGCGCCGGCCGTCGTAGCGCAGCACAGGCGCCCACCAGCGTGTCGCGTCGGGCGCCACAGCCGGCAACTGCTCTTCGGCCCGATACTCGTCGACTCGGGCGTACACCGTGCAAGAGGTCGTCGGCACGCCGTCCAAACGGAAGTAGCCGTGCTCGTCGGCGCGCGCCGTCGTGGCGCCGAATCGTCGCAGGTGTCGGTAGCGAATGACGGCGCCTGCCGCAGCGAGTCCGTTCGGCAAGTACGCACGACCCTCGAGCCGAACTCCCGGGAGCAAGGTGACCTTGACACGCGCATCCGCAACCGTGACCACCTGCCAGAAATCCCTCGGAGCTTCCGGCGGACTCTCCGGATGCGGAAGTCGAATCTCGAAGTGGCTGGCGACGTATCCGGCCGCAGAAGCCTCGATCGTGAGCCTCCCTCGAGGCAGGCCATCAAACTTCGCAACGCCGCTGGCGTCCGACTTCGAACTCCACAGCGCCGGCGCCGAGCCGATGCTGGAGAACGCAGCCCACTGTGGCAGATCAGGCGAAGCGTCGTGGCTCAGTCGAATCGAGACGGTCGCGTCCTCGAGCCGCTCTTCATTCGGCCCCGTGACGAACACATCGAGCTGCTGGCCCTTCGGGCCGAGAACGAGCTCGACGCGTTCCGTTGTTCCTTCGAGGCCGGACGGGACGTGCACGATGTTCGATGGCAGAGCGTCGCCGCCCCGTGCGCACAGATAGAGGTCCTGGTTGTCGTTGATCCACAGCCGGAACTCGCCGCTGTCGTTCGTCCGCGCGAGCGGTCGCTCGACGAAGTGAGCGCCGGCCAACACCCGGTCCCAGATCTCAGCGCCCGACGCGGGACTGCCGTCGTCGGCGCGCACGAAGCCCTCGACGGAGCGCTGGCGCGCCAGGTTCACGGCGACGCTGCTGATCTCGTCGCTCTCAACTTGTACGCGCGGAACTCCACCGCGCGGTTCGGTCCAGACCCGAGCCGGCCCGACGGGCACGCGCTCGAACGTCGCTTGCCCGTTGAACTCCGTGTAGCGAGGCTCCGGCATCTCCCAAGGTCCGTACTCACCCTCGGTCTCGAGCCAGACGAGTACGCCTTCGAGCGGCTTGCGATCGGGCCTCGACCTCACAGTCACCGCCACGATGCCGAATTCTTCGCGCGGCGGTGTCCAGTCTTCGGGCAGGCGTTCCAGAGCGACCTCCGCTTGCTGCGCGAGCGCGGCTGGCGCCGGTCGCGGAGGCGCGGGTTGCTTGACGGGCGGCGAGGCGGGCTCGGCGACCTCGGGCTCCACGGGCGCCGCGTCGTGCGGCGACTCGACGACGGGAGTTCGCTCGAACTCGATCGCGGGCGCGTCCGCCTCTGGCGCTGCAGCAGGCTCGCTCGGCGGAGCATCGTCGCGCAACAGCAGATACAGCAACAACGCAGCGACCGCCGCCAAGCCCAACCCGATGGCTAGCCGCGCTCGCATCGCGGCCTCTACCGCCTCACGAGCACCGGCTGGCGCACGCCCAGACTCTTGCGCTCGGCTTCGATCACGCGCGTGTGAGCGAGCGCGTCTTCGAGCGTCGCATCGAGCTTGCGCGATCCGCTGGCGATCGCGGCGAGCAAGTGGCGCACTTCGCCGTCGTAGCCGTTGTGCGCGTCGACCGCGATCGGCGTCGACGCTCCATCGCGCGCGAGGACGAGCTCGTTCGCGCGGCCGAACTCGTAGTCGGCCGTCGCGCGCTCGAACACGACCGTGTAGGCCATCTTGAACGACCAGCCGGGCGTGTGATCCCAGCCGCCTTCGACGACGACGTGCTGCGGGCCCGAGTCGTAGTGATAGAGCGCGCTGACGTGATCGCTCGAGCCGCCGGCCGAGACGAAGCGCGGAACGCCGAGGCACCAGGTCGCGAAGTCGACGTCGTGCACGTGCAGGTCGAACAGCGCACCGCCGCTGGCCGCGGCGTTGGCATAGAACTCCGCGCTCCACTGCGGCCGACTGCCGAGGCGGCGGAACACGGCGCTCTGCACGGCGCCGTACTCGCCGGACGCGACCGCGCGCTTCAACCAAGCCCACGCCGGCCAGAAGCGGATGCACATCGCGGGCATGCACAGGCCCTTCGAGCGCCGCGCGACCTCGATGAGCTGCTCGATCGACGCGCTGTCGAGCGCGACGGGCTTCTCGAGCAGCACGTGCTTGCCGGCTTCGAGCGCGGCCTTGGCGAGCTCGACGTGCGTGCTGGTGTGCGTGCAGATGCTCACGAGCTCGACGGCCGGATCCGCGAGGAACTGCGCCGCATCCTCGTAGCCGCGCACGTGCGTCGGATCGAAGAGCTGCTCGCCCGCGCCGCCCGTGGCGATGTTGCCGGCTTCACTCGCGCGACCCGACCGACGTTCGGGGCTCTTGTCGCACACTGCGACGAGCTTGTTCGCGAAGCCCGCCGCGTTCGCCGCGGCGAAGGCGCCGATGTGCGTGCGGCCCATGAAGCCCAGGCCGATGACTCCGACGCCGATGGGACGTTGCGAGCTCACTTGTTGGCTCCCGTGGCGAGTTGGCGCTGCACGAGCTCGCGCGCGGCCCTGATGTCCTCGATGCGCGAGTCGCCGGCTTCGCGCTCGATCATCAGGTCGACGCGGACTCCGCGGCGCGCGAGCGTGTCGAAGAACTTCGGCCACGCGACTTCACCGGTTCCAACGCGCACCTCCGAACCCCACTCGCCCTTCACCTTGGCGCGTCGAGCGTCCTTGATGTGCGCCTGCCGCACGTACGGCGCGAGCTTGTCGAGCGCGCTCACCGGCTCGCCCATGTCGTAGAGGATCATGTTCGCCGGATCGAAGTTCACGCCCGCACGCGGCCGCGCGAGGTCGCGCAGGAAACCGAGCAGCGTGTCCGCGTCCTCTTGCCCCGTCTCGAAGGCGACGTTGACGCCGTTCGCTGCGAACACGTCGACGATCTGACGCAGCCGCTCGACGAGCACGGTGCGCTCGGGGTCGTTCGGATCGTGGGGAAGGAACCCGGCGTGGAAGCTGACCAGCGGCAGCTTCATCTCGGCCGCGATGCGCGCATCCTCGCGCGCGATCTCGAGGTTCATGGCCCAGTGCTGCGTCGGCCGCACACCGCCCGTCACGCGGATCGATTCGAGACTCGTGTAGTCCTCGCCGTGCATGCCCATCATCCCGGAGCGGATCTCGATCCCGGCCGCGCGGAGCACGTCACGCGTCTCACCGAGCTTCCAGCGCCCGTCGCGGATCGGATCGAGCGCGAGCTGGCAGGTGTCGACGCCGACCGCTTTCAGCTTGGACGCCAGGTCCGCTGGCGAGGTCGACTGCAGGGACCAGGAGCACACTCCGAGGCGCTGGGCGGTGTTCATGGACTGCCCACGATCTCCGCTCGCCCTCGGGCTGCAAGCCCCAAGTCGAGTGGGGTCGAGATTGACGGGGCCGCCGGTGGCCTCTACGCTCGTACGTTAGTTGGTCAACCAACCAATCGCCCGAACGCGCAACCCATGAGCCCCAACCCTGCCCCCGACACGCGCGAGCGCCTGATCGACGCCGCGATGGAGCTGTTCGTCTTCCAGGGCTACGGCGCGACCGGTCTGGCGCAGATCGCGCGCAAGGCGAGCGTGCTGCCGGGCTCGCTCTACTACTTCTTCCCGACCAAGGAGGACCTGCTGCACGCGACGCTCGAGCGGCGGAAGAGCACGCTCTACGAAGGCGTGCTGCAGCCGATCTGGGAGAGCACCGCCGATCCGATCGAGCGCGTGTTCGGGCTGCTCGGCGGCTACCGCCAGATGCTCGAGCTGACCGAGTTCAAGCACGGCTGTCCGATCGGGAATCTCGTCCTCGAGGTCGTCGAGACGCATCCGCGCGCGCGCGGGCTCCTGGTCGCGAACTTCGACGGTTGGCTCGACGCCGTCGAGGCGTGCTTCGAAGCCGCGCGCGATCGCTTGCCGGCTCACTCCGACCCGCGCCGGCTCGCGGTGTTCGTGCTCACCACCATGGAGGGCGCGGTGATGCTCGCGCGCGCCTACCGCAACTTCGAGGCGTACGACGCCGCCGTCGTGCACCTGCGCGATTACGTCGAGCGGCTGCTCGCGGACGCGGCGGTCGACACCCAGCAACGGAGCGCGTCGTGATCGTCACTTTGCTCACCGCCATCGTTCTCCAGGCGAACCATGAGCTCCAACGCGAGCTCTACCGCGCGCAGATGGCCGCGGCCGAGGCCTCGATTCGACTGGACGAGTTCGCCGAGGCGCGCATTTGGCTGGACCGCACCGAGCCGACGCAGCGCGGCTTCGAATGGCGCGTGAGAGACGCGTCGCTCGATCAGTCCCTGCTCAGCGTCGCGTTGGGCTCGAACCACGCGGTCGCGCTCGCGGCGAGTCCGACGCAAGACGTCGTCGCGACGGGGCTGAGCGATGGTCGAATCGAGCTGCGGGACTCGCGCACCGGCGCATTGGTGGGCGAGCTCGGTCGCCACACGGAGAGCCTCTCGTACCTGCGCTTCGACGCCGCTGGCGAGCGCGTCGTGAGCGCCTCGTTCGACCGCACGGTCAAAGTGTGGGACGTCGCCGAGCGCAAACTGCTGGTCGACTTCACGCTGCACGCCAACCCGGTCGGCGGCGCGGCGTTCAGTCCGGACGGCGAGCTGGTGGCGTCGTGCTCCTACGAGCGCAACCCGACGCGCGGCGTGTGGGGCATCGTCCACATCTGGAGCGCGCGAACGGGCGAGCTCGTGCGCACGCTCGAAGGCGGCCGCAAGCCGCTCGTCGGACTGGCGTTCTCGCCCGACGGCCGGCGCATCGCGGCGGGCTCCTGGGACTTCTGTGTGTTCGTGTGGAACGTGACCGGCGGTGAGCCCGTGACCTGCTCGATGCCCGATGAAGGCATCTACAACGCGGTGGACGACGTGCTGTGGCTGCCGGGCGGAACGGCAGTGGTCGGGGCCTCGAAGGACAAGACGGCGCGCGTGTGGAACGCTGACACTGGCGAGCTCCAAGCCAGCTTGCGCGGACACACGGACGCGGTCGCCAAGCTCGCGCTGTCGCCGGACGGGATGCGGCTGGCGACGGCGTCCGCCGACGGCGCGTTGCGGCTGTGGAGCACGAGCGACTGGAGCATGCTCGCCACGCTGCGCGGCCACGGCGACGACGTGCTGAGCTGCGCCTTCGCGCGCGATCGCAAGACGCTGCTGTCGAGCTCGAACGACGGCACGCTGCGCGTCTGGACCGCGGACGCGAGCGCGTTCGGACCTGCGCAGTGCATCAACTCTCACGCGGTCTACGTCGCGCGCTTCAGCCCCGACGACACGCGCATCGCGACCGCGAGCTACGACGGGCGCATCAAAGTGCGCGACAGCGCCACGCTGGAGCTGCGCGCGAGCTGGATCGCCCATCCCGAGGCCAAGTCCTGCCACGCGCTCGCGTGGACGCCCGATGGCAAGCGGCTGATCTCCGGGAGCTGGGAGCCTGCGCTGCGCGCGTGGGACGCGGCCTCGGGCGCGCAGTTGGGCGAGCTCACGCTAGTCGGCGGGACCTACTACCTCGCCGTCAGCCCCGACGGTCGCTACGCGGCGGCCTGCGTGGGCAAGAACTTGGTCGTGTGGGGACTGGACGACTTCGCCAAGCAGCGCGAGATGAGCGGCCACGGCTCGACCGTTCTCGCCGTGAACTACAGCCCGGACTCGGCGCGCTGCGTTTCGACGGCGCGCGATGGTCGCGCGATCGTGTGGGAGGTCGCGACCGGCGCGCAACTGTTCGAGATCAAGTGCGCCAACGCGGACGTGGCCGAAGCGATGTTCACGCCGAGCGGCCGCGAGCTCGTGGTCGCGGGACGCAGTGGAGCGATCACGTTGCACGATGCGGCGAGCGGGGCGCTGGTGCGTGAGTTGGCGAGCCTGCGGCACGGTGTCGAACACATCGACATCTCGCCCGACGGGTCGCGCTTGGCCGTCGCCTCGAACGTGCTCGCGCTGATCGATCTCGCGAACGGAGGGGTGGTGAGCGAGCTGCGCCCGCATCGCGAGCACCCCTACAACGTCGACTTCGACTCGAGCGGAGCGCGCATCGCGAGTTGCTCGACCGACAAGACCGTGGTGATCCTCGACTCACGGACGCTGCGCGAGCGACTCACCGCCAAATGACGCAGGCGCCGGGGCCTTCGAGCCGAAGGTCCCCGGCGCCCGCAGCGAGCGCGAGCGAAGCTCAGTAGAGAATCCAGCGTGCGATGAACTCGCCCGGCATCGGCGCCGGAGCGGCGGACGGCTCGATCAACACCGGCGCGCCTGCCGCCACGCTTGAGAGGCCCGAACTGTCGCGTCGCAGCGCCTCGGTCTTGTCCGAGGGCGGAAGCACCGGGCAGTAACCCAGCGCGCCGGGGATCGGGAACATCAACCCTTCCATCTCGCCGACTTGGATGAGCCCTTCGCCGCCGAACTGCGCGAGGTCGAGCAGGATCGCGGCCTGCACCAGCACTCGGCCGTCGTCGAGCGTGACGTGCTGGCCCTCGAGCCGATAGACGAGGTCGATCACCTCGCCGCCGGGCTCGACCTGCGGACGCTGGCGCATCTCGCCGCGCACGCGGCCCAGTCCCTCGCCGAGCACCTTCAAGCGCACGTCGTAGATCGTGTCGCTCTGGTCCGCGGGAAGCGCGGCGCGCACGAGGGCCAAGTTCGGTTTCGGCTGCTGGTACTGGCCGGCGCCGCCGCCGGTCAGTTGGGGCGTCGCGAGTGCGCCCAGTGCGAGTCCGACCACGGCGAGGACCTTCGACACACAACGATGGAACTTCATCACTTGCCTCCAGGGCTGTCCGGGAACGATGGGAGGCACAGGGCGGCCCCGCGCCAGCGCGTGTGCGCTGTGCGCGGGGCCGAGGGATGCTGTCACCAGCCGCTCGCGCGCGGCGAGCGGTCGGCCGCGCTGGAAGAAATGCGCACTTCTTCGTTTCCAGCGCTGTCCGAGCGGCGGCGGAGGTTCGGCCGGGGTCAGGGTCGGAACGTGACCTCGAGCGCGTTGGTGACGTTCGTGCCCGAGCCGCAGGGGCCAGCGGAGTCGCGGTACCAGACCTGGAAGTTCCACACCGAGCCGGGTTGGATGCGGCCGGTGGGCGGGAAGAGCTGGCTGCGCGAGATGATGTTGGTGCGCAACGCGGCGCCTTCAGCGTTCGACTGCATCAAGCCGTAGCGGTAGAAGCCGGCGCCTGCTGAGGCCACGACGCGCAGGCCGTCGCCGAGCACGGCGCCGCCGACTCCGCCGCCCATGAACAGGATCGCGCTCTTGTTGGGTTGGAGCTTGCGAGCTTCGAAGCGCAACTCGTCGAGCGCGACGCTGCTCGAGCCCGCGGCGCCGAGCGTCGCGCCGACGCCGGTCGAGTTGATGCAGCCGGCGTTCTTGTCGACGTTGCCGCACGGAGCGCCGCTCATGCACCAGCCGAACTGGCGAGCGTCGGGGCAGAACTCGAAGACGTAGACAGCGCCGGAGTTGCAGTTCGAGGGGCCGTTGCCGCAGAAGTCGTCTCGCCCGAGCACACCAACGACCACGGTTGAATCGTCGATGGCAAGGTTGCCGCCGAATGCGTCGCCGCTCAAAGCGTCGTTGGCCTGGAGGCGCGCGATCTCGCTCCAACCGGAAGGCTTGCGGACGAAGACGTACGCGGCGCCGGGACCAGTGAGGGTGTTCGGGTCGCGTGTGGAGCCGATCACCGCTCTGTCACCGGACAGCACGACGCGACTGCCGAAAGTCAATTGATTGCTGGGTGCGTGCTGGAGCGTCTCCTGAACCTCGTGCCAGCCGGAGGCGGTTCGATCCACGGCGTACACACCTCCCGAGCCCGAAATGCCGGAGTGGGTGTGGCCGACGGACCCGATCAGGCTGCGGTTGCCATCCATCCACATCGTGCTGCCGAACCCGCTGCTCGCGTTGGGATCGGAAGCGCGTAGCTTGGCCACCTCGATCCACTGCACGCCGTTGAACTCGAAGACGTAGACCGCGCCTTGGCTGCCGCCAGCAGGACCGGCTGAGGCCGAGCCGACCATCGCGAAGTTGCCGTGCACAGCAACCGCCTGGCCGAAGAGACTGAACAACTCGGGGTCGCTCGCCTGAAGTCGCGCAGTCTGCGACCAAACGCCGGCGACGCGCTCAAAGATGTAGGCCGCACCCACGTTGTTCTCTTGACGCGCGCCGACGATCATTCTGTCTCGATCCAGCGCGATGCTGGAACTGAAGATCGCGTTGGAGACCGTTGGTGTTGCGACGAGCTTCTGCTGCTGAATCCAGCTGGAGCCGACTCGCTCGAAGACGTAGGCCGATCCCGCCGCGAACACTCCACTGGGGTCTTCGGTGAACGCGCCGAGGACGCAAGTCGTACCGTCCAACACCACGACATTCCCGAAGGCGTCACCTTGCTGAATGTCGGAGGAGAAGAACTTCTCGACGAAGTTCCACGCGCCGCCGCTTCGCTGGTAGGAGTACGCGGCGCCAGCGGTGGAGGCGACCTGACTGTCCTGGCGAACCCCGACGATGAGCCATCCGTCGTCCGCAGCCACGGCCGTCCCAAAGCTCTGGAACTGGTAGGTGTCGAACGCCATCAACTTGGCGGTCTGGATCTGCGCGACGAGCGGCGCAGCGAGAGAGCAGACTCCGAACGCGAGGGTCAGCGGTCTCATGAGGTCCGCTCCGACACGATCGCGACCAGCAGGTGAGGACGACGTGCGAACGACGCGGTGCTTCGACGTGCTCCGCCGGTGGCGCGCGATGAAGCTGCCGTCCGCCAACGCGTGCGAAGTGCGGCGCAAGTGCGCACCCACCTGGCTTCACAGCGAGCTCCACGCCGCCGCGCCAGTGCTCTTCCATCGCATTTCGCGTCGCTCGCCGATTCAGATGGATCCGCCCAGTACATCCACACATCACCTGCGACGACGTGGCGAACCCGTGAGCCGCCGTCCGCCGTGAACAGCGCGCCGTTGTCGACACTCCTGTCGACGTTGGCCGGCGCGCCCCAATTGACGGGACCGGGCCGCGCGCGGAAGGCGGTGTCGAACGTCAGCCGAGCGAGCAGCATTGCGAGCCGAGGCCTGGGCGTCAGCGCCGGTTGCTGCGAACTCGGGGGCGGGAAGTGTCCGGACTCGTCGACATCGAACTCTCTCTGCGGGAAGAGCGTGGTGGGGAAGGAACAGTGGACCAAGTGGAGCAACTCAGTCCCTGCGCGCTGCGCGCACTCTCTCCGGGGCGGTGAGTTTGGCCTCGGCGCGCGCAACCCGATCTGAAGCTACGCCACGGTTGCGATTCGCGATACGCCCGGCGCTCAAGGTCCGGCAGGTTCCGGCGCGGGAGGCGGAGGCGGCCGCGCGCTACCTTGATCGCGCAGTCACGCGCCCACGATCCATGCACAAGGACTTCATCGCCCTCGCGCGCCAGCGCCCCGTGTTCGACGCCCACGCCGATTCGCTGCAGCTCGCGCTCGATCTGGGGCGCGATCTGGGCGAGAGCGGCGTCGGACACCTCGATCTCGTGCGCGGCAAGTCCGGGGGCCTGGGCGCGTTGGTGTTCGTGTCGTGGTGCGACCCGCGCTTCATCGACGAGGCGCGGCACGGCGCGCGCGAGCGCACGCGGCTCTTGCTGCGGGAGTTCCACCGACTCGCGCAGCGCCATCCCGACCAGGTGCGCTTCGCGGGCAATGCGAGCGAGCTCGCGGCGGCGCGCGCTGCCGATCAGCTCGCGGGAATCCCCGGCATCGAAGGCGGGCACTCGATCGAGAACTCGCTCGACGAGCTGCACTGGTTCTTCGAGCGCGGGGTGCGCGTGATGACGCTGGTGTGGAACAACCACCTCCGCTGGATTCGCTCGTGCCAGCCCGACGCGGGCGCTGGCGTGCCCGAGGGCTTGAACGACTTCGGGCGCAGCGTCGTGCGCGCGATGAACGAGCTCGGCATGGTCGTCGACCTCTCGCACGCCGGCCGCCAGTCGTTCTTCGACGCGCTCGAGGCGAGCTCCAAGCCGGTGATCGCGAGTCATTCGGGCTGCATGGCGGTCAACGAGCACCAGCGCAACCTCGACGACGAGCAACTGCGCGCGCTCGCGGGCAATGGCGGCGTCGTGGGCGTCGTGTTCTGCACGCCGTTCCTCGACGCGGCGGCGCGAGCTGAAGACAACCGCGTGCGCGAGAGCGACGAGTACAAGGCGCTCGGCAGCGCGCCGGACACGGCGACGTTCCTCGCGCAGAGCGAGCTGTTGCAGGCGCGCGCGGCGCCGCTGCCGCTGGAGCGCGTGCTCGACCACGTCTGCCACGCGGTCGAGGTCGCCGGCATCGATCACGTCGGCATCGGCTCAGACTACGACGGCATCCAACGCACTCCGCAGGGCCTCGAGGACGCGAGCTGCTACATGAACCTCGCGCGCGGCCTGCGCCAGCGCGGCTTCGACGACGAGGAACTGGTCAAGGTGCTCGGCGGCAACTTCGAGCGCGTGTACGCGGCCGTGACGGGCCCAGGCACGGCCGCGGCGCGCGCGAATCTGGTCGCACTCGCCTGAGTTGCACCGCACGGCGGTTGCCGACTGACGGCAGCGCGGTAGCCGGTTGTGAGGAGGACTCTGAATGGAAGCTCGGACGCTCTTGGGTGTGCTGGCCGGCGGCGCTTGCGTCATTGCGGGCGCGGGGCTCGCGATGATGTTCGAGGGTGACCGCAATGCGCAGCTAGTGGCGAACAGCGATCGTGTTGCCGCTCCGGCGCCACCGCGAGCCGAGTTCGTCGAGCCCGCGGAGTTTCGCGCGCTCGTCGAGGAGGTGCGGCGACTGCGCGAGGAGCTGGCTGCCGGCCGCGAGCCCGTCGTCGGCGCTGCGGCAGCTGCCGCGCCGCGGACACTCCAAGGAGAACTGACCGAGATGCGCGAGCTGCTCCGAGCGCTCCGCAGCCGCCCCGCGTTCCATTCCGACGTCGAGCTCGACCTCAGCTCGACGGGGCCGCACCGAGCGGAGGTGTTCGTGCGGGAGTACGACCCGGAGACGGACCACGACGAGCTGCTCGCCAAGCGCTACCTGCTTTGGACGGCGCAGCGCGTGCTCGACGAGTTGGGCGCGCCCGATCGAGTGAGGCGGCAAGGCGGCGGCATGGAATGGACCTACGTCCGCGAGGTCGACGAGAGGGGCGAGTCGCTGACCGCGAGCTTGGAGTTCTCGTGCGGATACGTGACGGGGGCGTGCTTCGGCCTCGAGTGAGCCGCACACACCGACGTCATCGTCGGTTAGCGTGAGAGCGGGCGGACGATGTAGGCATCGCGGCGTCGATGCGGAGGAACCGGTCATGCGAGCAGGTTGGGCGATTGTGTTGTTGTTCTCGGTTCCCGCGGCGGCCGCGCAGAACACTTCGCTCACGGCGATCGAGCGGAGCAAGGTCGACGGGTACGGCGTGTTGACCGACAAGTTCGGTTGGGGGCTGCGCGTCGACGGCGACAACCTCGCGGTGCTCCACGGCTTCGTCAGCTCGACCGTCTCGTTTCAGGAGCACCGCCGCGCCGGCCCGAGCTGGCAGTTCCTCTCGGACCTCCCCGCCGCGGCGAAGTACTGGACGTTCTCGTACACCAGCAGTCTCGCGTTGACGGGTCATCCCTCCGCGGGCAGCGGTCCGCCGCGCGCGAACGTGATGCGCAAGAACGGCGCGGTCTGGAGTTCGACCTGGCTGAACGCACCTGACGGGTTCTCCGCGGGGACGTTCGGATTCGCGACGGCGATCGACGGGGCGACGGTGCTCTTCACCAACCCCGAGCGCAGCGACGCGCACACGGCCGAAGGCGCCATCTACGTGTACGAGAACACGGGCTCGGCGCTCGTGCTGCAGCAGATCCTCCACGGCGGCGCGCCGAACGCGCGGCTGGGCATGCGCGTCGCGATCGACGGCGATCAGATGCTCGCGCTGTTCGCGGAGCAGGGCGGCTGGACGTTGCGAGCGTTCGAGCGCTCGAACGGCTTGTGGGCAGTGACCCAGCCCTCGTTGGGGCTGAGCGCCGGAATCAACTGGGGCGAGTTGGTGATGGACCGCGGCCTGGCGGTGATGGGCGCGTGGAGCGAAGGCGCCTACGTGTTCGCCAATGCCGGTTCAGGCTGGTTCTTCGATGCAGAGCTCACGGGGCTGCCGACTGCGGGCCTCTCCACGGGCTGGAGCAAGCGGATCGCTCTGCAGGACGGCGTCGTCGCGGTCGGCGCGCCCATCGACGACCAAGGCGGATCCGACGCGGGCGCCGTGTATCTCTACGCGCGCAACGACGGCTGGCGCTTGCAGACGGTCGTGCGCTCGAGCGACCTCGCCGCGGACGACAACTTCGGCAACGGCGTGGCGCTCACGGGCCCGCGCTTGCTCGTCGGCGCTCCGGGACAGGACGGCTTCGACACGAACCGCGGCGCGCTCTACACCTTCCGCCTCGACCACGATCCGGCGCGCGTTCACTGCGTGCCCGAGCGCACGGCGGCGGGCTGCGTTTCGCGCATGGGCTTCAGCGGCGTTCCGAGCGTCACGAGCGCGCAACCCTTCACGCTGAGCGCATCGAGCGTTCCCAACCGCCGTCCCGGCTCGCTCGTGTTCACGCTGGCCGGACCGCAGTTCCTGCCCTATCCCGGCGGCATTCGCTGCCTCGCGGCCCCGCGCGAACTCGTCGCGCGCCAACTCAGCGGCGGATCGACGACTGGAACGGACTGCAGCGGAGCGCTCAGCGTCGACTTCAATGCGTTGATCCAAAGCGGATCCGCGCCGCAACTCATGGCGGGCGTCACGGTGAACGCGCAGTGGACCTTCCGCGATCCCGACGGTCCCAGCGCGTTGGCCTCGAGCGAAGCGATCGAGTTCACGATCCAGAACTGACGCGAGCCCGAACGGGCGCTTGTCGCCGTGCGCAAGCGCGTTGCGTCCGCGCGCGCGCGCGCCGCGAGTCGGGCAGGGTTGGAACCGCGCCGCTCTCACGTAAACTGCCGACTTGACCCCAGCCCCCGTGGAGCCCAAGCACATGACCCAATCGAATCGAGAGCCCGTCGCGCGCGGATTGAGCCGCCGCGAGGTCGTGGCCGGCGCCGCCGCAGGCGCAGGCCTGATCGCGGTCGGCTGTTCGAGCACCTCGAGCGGCGCCGCACCCGCACACACCCACTCGACCCAACCTTCCAACCCCACTCCGACGATCATGACCACTCAAGCCGCCCCGCACGCCCTGCCTTCCCTGCCGTACGCCGACACCGCGCTCGAGCCGGTGATGAGCGCCAAGACCTTCAGCTTCCACTACGCCAAGCACCACAAGGCGTACGTCGACAACCTCAACAACCTGATCAAGGACAACGCCGAACTCTCGGCCATGTCGCTCGAGGCGCTGGTCAAGAAGGTCGCGGGCGACAGCTCGAAGGCCGGGATCTTCAACAACGCCGCGCAGGTGTGGAACCACACCTTCTTCTGGAACTCGATGCGACCGGGCGGCGGCGGCGCTCCCCGGGGCCGCATCCTCGACAGGATCAACGCGTCGTTCGGCGACTTCGACAAGTTCAAGACGGCCTTCAGCGAAGCCGCGAAGACGCAGTTCGGCTCGGGCTGGGCGTGGCTGATCGAAGACGGCGGCAAGCTCGCCGTGGTCAAGACGCCGAACGCCGAGACGCCGATGGCGCAAGGCAAGAAGTGCCTGCTCACGATCGACGTGTGGGAGCACGCCTACTACCTCGACTTCCAGAACAAGCGCCCCGACTACGTCGCGGCCTTCCTCGAGAAGCTCGTCAACTGGGAGTTCGCCGAGCAGAACCTGGGCTGAGCCGCTCCGCTTCGTCGAGCACTGCGCCGGGCGCCGCGGGTCGAGCACGACCGCGGCGCCCGGCGCGCTTCGTTGAGGTCTTGTTGGTCTGCGCCGCCGCGCCCCGGCGCTCGCGCGAGTGGGGTACGATCGCCGCGCCGTCCGCCTCGCTTGCCTTTGCGTCTGCATCTCCGTGGAGAGCCGCCGTCGATGAGCTGCGCCCGACTCGCCGTTGTCATCGCCTGGTCCGCAACCGCCCTGTGCGGATCGGCGCGCGCTCAGAGCATCGCCGACCTCACGGGACTCACAGCACTGCGCGCGCGGGTGGGATCCGCGCTGACTCCCACGGGAGCAGGAGTGCGCGTCGGGCAGGTCGAAGCCTCCGCGCCCGGATACCTGCCCGACCCTTCGCACTCTGAGTTCACCGGCAAGTCCTTCAACGGGTTCAGCGGACTGTCGGGGAGCAGCGGCCACGCCACGGCAGTCGGTCAGTACTACTACGGCTCAGCGACCGGCGTCGCGCCCGGCCCGGTCGACGTCGACTGCTACGAGGCCGGCCACTGGCTCTCGAACGGCTTCATCAACGGCAGCGGCCCGACGCCTCCGCACACCGCGCTGTTCAAGGTGCTCAACAACTCGTGGATCGGCGCGGGCGGCAGCGCGGCCAACATCCAGATGCGCAAGCTCGACTTCGCGATCGAGAGCCAGGGGCTCGTGGTCGCGTCGGGAGTGAACAACGGCGCCGGAGCGCTCGACGTGCCGTTGCTCAGCCACGCCTTCAACGGCCTCTCGGTCGGGCGCAGCGACGGTCAGCACCGCGCCGGTCCGACGCTCGCGGGCTTCGACCGCCCGGGCCGCATGAAGCCCGAGATGGTCGCGCCGGCCGGCGCCACGAGCTTCGCCACGCCGCTCGTCGCCGGTGGCGCGACACTGCTGGTCGAAACGGCGCGCACGTGGCCCTCGCTCGTCGGCAACGACAACGCACAGCGCCCCGAGGTCATCAAGGCCGCGCTCATGGCGGGCGCCGAGCACCGCTCGGGCTGGTCGAACGGCGCGTTGACGAGCGGCCCGCTGCGCGGCGAGACCACGACGCCGCTCGACCCGCTGTGGGGCGCGGACGAACTCGACGTGAACCACGCGCACTGGATCCTGACCGGCGGCGAGCAGCCCAGCGCTCCGAGCGCCGCGGCCGCGCTTCCGATCGCGCACGCCGGTTGGGAGCGCGTGCTCACGGCCTCGAACTCCAGTCGCTTCTGGCGCTTCGACGTCGAGCGCGCGAAGCCCTTCGTCTCGATCGTCGCCACCTGGAACCGCCAGACCGCGACCAACTTCGGCAGCTTCAGCCGGCCCGAGTTCGACCTCGAACTGTGGTCGATCGACGGATCGGGCGCGCTGGGGTCGCTGGTCGGCGACAGCGGTGTCGCTGCGTTCGCCGGCGGCAACGTGCGCAGCGCGAGCGCTGTCGACAACGTCGAGCACCTCTACGTCACGGGGCTGCAGCCCGGCTCGTACGTGCTCGAGCTGCGCCGCACGGCCGACGCACTCGCGCCGTGGAACGTCGCCGTCGCCTGGGAACTGCGCTGCGCCGATCCGGTCGCGTACGGATCGGGCAAGCTCACGTCGCTCGGCCAGGAAGCGCTGCTGGGCTTCGAAGGCTTCGCCAGCCATGAGCAGGACGACTTCGAGCTGCGCGTGACGCAGGCGCTCCCCAACGTCGCGGGCGTGGCCTTCTGGGGACTCGCGCCGGCGTCCGCGCCGTTCCAGGGCGGCGTGAAGTGGGTCGCAGCGCCGACGCAGCGCATGGGCGTCGTCCAGACCGACGCGAACGGCGCGGTGTCGATCCCCGTGCCGGTCGACGCGGGCATGGTGGGGCAGACGCGCTACTACCAGTTCTGGTTCCGCGACCCCGCGCACCCCGATGGCACGACCGTCGGCCTCACCAACGGCCTCGCGGTCTCGTTCTGCCGCTGATCAGCCTTCGTGCGCGACGTACTCGCGCCAGGCGGCCTCGAGTTCCTTCTCCTTGACCACCATCGCGTCCTTGAAGGCCGTCATCGAGGACTTGCCGGCGTAGGCGCGGCGGAAGAAGTCGAAGAAGCGCGCGCTCTGCTCGTCGCCGCCGCCGTGAAGGCAGAAGTGCACGAGCGTGTAGGCCTGCGAGTACTTGAGGTCGGAGTTCGACGAGGCCATGAAGTCGCCCTGGCTGAAGGCCAGCACGCGCGAGAGGTCGAAGGGCTTCTGTGCGGTGCGGTGGCGGGCGAAATGTTCGCGGTTCGGCTTGCCCTTGGAGTACGCCGCGCGCGAGCAGATGCCCTCGCGGCAGGCGGCCATGTACTCGGCCAGGCCCTCGTCCAGCCACGCCGGAACTGCGCCGAGCGCCGCCTTGGTGTTGGCCGAGGTGTTGAACAGGAGCTGGTGCGTGGCCTCGTGGACGAGCGCGCCCAATTCCAGTCCGCCCGCGGCGTTCACGTGGAGCACGTTGGCGACGGGCTCGAAGTACGCGGTGCGCCCGCTGAGCTCGGGGTACTCGGCGCTGTTCGCGTAGACGTTGGCCTTCATCGGCTGCGACGGCTCGTACAGCGGCAGCTCCTCCGCGAACCAGCCGAAGAAGGCGCGGTAGCACAGCTCGAGCTCGATCGCGCAGGCCACGGCGTCGCGGAGCGGCAGGTTGCAGCGCACCGCGAAGTGCGTCGTCTCGAGCTCCCAGGCGGCGCCCCAGTCGAGCTTGCGTTCGAAGCGCTTGGCGAAGGCCTCGCGCTTGGCGCCGTCGCGCACGAGCCAGGTCTCGCCGCGCTTCTCGTGGCCGGCGAGCTCGTGCAGCGTCTCGTCCAGCGGCGCGAGCGTGAGGCCGTAGAGCGCGAACACGCGCGCCTCCCGCGTGAGCTCGGCCGTCTTGCACTGCAGCGCGAGCTCGCGCACGGCGCGCGTGTCGGCCGGGCTGAGGCGTTCCCAGACCGTCATCGCCTCGCCGAGTTTGCGCGCGGCGGACGAGACCGAGCTGACGTCCTTCGCGTCGACGCGGCGCTCGTTGCTGCCGACGCGCACGACGACGTCGCGCGAGGTGTCGCGGACGACGCGGCCCTCGAGCCGCTTGCCGTCCTTGAGCGTGACCACGTCGCCGGCCAGCGCAGGCAGGGCGAGCAGCGCGGCGCCCAGCGTTCCGCGAAGCAGCTCGAAGGGGGAGCAGGCCGCGGCGGTGAGGAGCTTGCGCATGGACGGTGAGCGAGGGGTGCGGAACGGCGAGCGGGAGTGCGTTGGCTCGAGTGCGTCGTGCGCACATCGCGCGCGGGACCTCTGCCGAGCACGAGGAAGTCTCGGCGGGCCTGTGCTCTGCCGCAAGCGCTTCGACTCGCCGCGTCGCACCGTACGCGCGGGCGGCTGCTGAGACGCGCCCTCGCGCCGCTCTGACACACGCCTTTCGCGATCGGCTGCAACCTCGCGCGCCGCGCTCCAGTCCAGCTCCCCGTGCGCGAGGAGGACGGTCCGCTCTCGCGCCGAGTCCCAGGGCGAGGGAGACGCCGTGCAGTACGACTTCAGCCGCATCGACGACATCGATTCGTTCATCTCGATCCCCGAGGGCCGCTACGCCTGCCGCGTCGCCGAGGTGCGCGAGGGCGTATCGCGCGACGGGAGCCCACGCTGGAGCCTGCGCCTCGAGGTTGCGGCCGGCGACTACGCGGGGCGCACCGCGGGCTGGGACAGCCTGACCTGGAGCGAGCGCGGCATCCGACGCGTCAAGCACGTGCTCGACGCGCTCGGTCTGGACGTCAGCGGCCAGGTCGAGATCGTCCCGACCGACCTGCTCGGGCGCGAGGTGCTCGCGACCTTCCAGTCGGAGGAGCGCGAGGACGCGTTCACCGGTCGGCGGGTGCTGCGCCTGCGTGTTCCGTACGCGGGCTATCAGGCGCCGGACGTGCGGACTCCCGACGCTGCGGCGCGTGAAGCGAACGGGAGCGACGAATCGGTCGCCGACGCGGCGGACGCTGCCTCGGGCGTGCGGCCTGGAACGAACCCTGGAACGAACCCTGGAGCGAGTGCTGGCGCGGCTTCTGGCTCTACGTCAGGCGCGACTTC
>CALKYE010000044.1 GCA_938003765.1 uncultured Planctomycetia bacterium | reverse complement strand
CAGTAGCGCGGCCAGCGAGAACGAGCGCGGCCCGCCGCACGGAGGCGACGGGCCGCGGGAACGACTAGCGCAGCGCGGAGAGCACTGCGCGACGAGCTCGCGTGCTACGGCTGCACGACGAAGGCCAGCGCGTTCGACAGCGCGCCGCCGACCGGGCTGCCCGCGTCGCGATGCCAGCCCTGCGCGTAGAAGCGTTGGCCGGCGTGCAGCGGGTGGCCGAGCGCGAGCGGGTGGCTCGCCATGTACGCGCTCCAGTTGAGCGAGAACTCGCCCGCGCACGACATGGGCTCGCCGCTGGTCATCTGCAGCGGCGTGCGCTGCAGCGGCGGCTTCACGCACAGGAAGCCCGTGCCCAGTCGCGTCGGCGTGTAGACCGTGTTGTCGACGCCGTAGAAGATCAGCCCGGGGTGACCGGCGTCGACCTCGGAGACCACGATCGTCAGTTGGTCGGGGCCGGCGAGCGTGGGCAGGCCCAGGCCGGTGATGACCGCCGAGCAGAAGTTCGACGACGGGCCGGCCGTGCAGTAGCTCACGACGTCATAGGGCGCGCGGTCGTGGACGTAAACGTGGCGCGAGCCGCCGGTGGGCGCTTCGACGAGGCGGTTGGCCGAGCTCCAGAAGGCGATGACACGTCCGTCGCTCGACATGCTCGCGCCTTCGCACGCGCGGTCGGCGGGCGCGCCGGCGAGGTGAACGCTGACGCGCTCGGTGACCAGCGACTGCGTGTCGTGCACGAAGATGTCGGGCACGAGGTTGTCGTCGAAGGCGACGAGGTTGGTGGCGAAGCTCGCGAAGCAGGCGAAGCGTCCGTCGTCGGACACCGCGACGCTGTCGAGGCCGCTGAGGAAGTTGGCCTGGACGCCGCCCGTCGCCACGCTCACGCGGCGCGTCGCGCCGTTCTGGCGATCGTGCAGGAACACATCGCCCATGGCGTTGGTGTCGCCGGCGACGAGGTTCGACGCGTCGCTGCGGAAGATCACGAAGCGCCCGTTCGCGCTGAGCGCGGGCTGGAACGACATGCCGTTGGGCTCGACGCCGTTCAGGCCGCGCGAGATGCGCGTGGTGACGCCGCTCTGACGATCGCGCACGAACACGTCGCCCAGGCCGTTCACGTCGCCCGCGACCAGATTCGAGGCCACCGAGGTGAAGGCCACGAACCGGCCGTCTGCGGAGATGGCGCCGGCGCCGACCAGCGCGTGCGCGTTGGCCGGGCCGCCTTGCGCGTCGACGCTGATGCGCTCAGTGACGTTGGCGACGAGGTCGCGCACGAACACGTCCGTGAAGCCCGTGTCGCCGTTCACCAGGTCGTCGGCGTCGCTGTGGAACACGACGAAGCGGCCATCGGCCGAGAGCGACGGCCACTCGCTGTTCCCCGCAGCTTCGAGGCCTTGCCGGTTCGGGCTGGCCCACAGCGTGCGCCCGAGCAGCCGGTCGCGCACGAAGATGTCGTTGTCCGAGCGGCTGTGCGCGCCGCCGAGGTTGCGCGCGCGGCTCGCGAACGCGACGAAGCGGCCATCGGCCGACACCGCGACGCCTTGCACGCCGCTCTCGTCGTCGGCCGGCGCGCCGCCCGTGGAGACGCTGACGAGGTCGACGTCGCCGCTCGCGAGTTCGCGCACGAAGACGTCTCCGACGCCGTTGGTGTCGCTCGCTACCAGGTTGTCGGCGAGGCTCTCGAAGGCGACGAAGGCGCCGTTCGAGCTGATGACCGCGCGGCCGCTGTCAGCGTTGCCGGGGTGGAGGATGGGCGACGTGCTGACGCGCGAGGTGACTTGCGCCGTGGCTTGCCCGCCGAGCGAGACCACGCTGAGGACGAAGGGGAAGAACGTGAGAGTGCGGATCGTGTGTTGGTTCATGGATGAGGCTCCATGCACCGACACGAGATCGCGTCCCGTGCTCCATCAGGTCCGCGCGAGAAATTCCGGGCCCGCGAGCCCGCCGCCCCGCTACTTGGGCTTGTTCCAGCGCCAGCCGCGGCCCATCACCATCCACACCAGCGTGCGCGCCACGATGCCCAGGTCCGTGCGCAGCGAGAGCTTGGAGAGGTACTCGCGGTTCAGCTCGAGCTTGCGCTCGTACGCAGCCACGTCCTTGGGCGTGTAGCCCTGCGTGATCTGCGCCCAGCCGGTGATGCCCGGCTTGATCGCCAAGCGCTCGAGGAAGCCCGGCACGTTCGCGCAGGCCCACTCTTCGACCTCGATCATCTCGGGACGCGGTCCGATGAAGCTCATCTCGCCGCGAACCACGTTGAACAGTTGCGGCAGCTCGTCGAGGTGCGTGCTGCGCAGGAAGCGCCCCATGGCGGTCACGCGCGCGACGTCGCCGTTCGACCACGACTCGAACACGGTCCCGGTCGGCTCGCGCATCGTGCGGAACTTGATCAGGTTGAAGATGCGCCCGCGCTGACCGACGCGCGGTTGAACGAAGAAGGCGCGCTTGAAGCCGCCGAAGGCGATCGCGTTGGCGAGCGCGACGACCGCGATGACCACCAGCGCAGGCGGCAGCGTCAGCGCGAGGAGCAGCTCGTCGGCGAGCGGCCGTCCGACGCGGTACCACAGGCCGCGCGGCTCGAGCGAATCCCAGTCGACGACTTCTTCGAAGACCGGGCTGGCGGGGGCTTCGTGCGGAGCCGTCGTCGCCGTGCGCGTGCGTGAGTGACGCGCCGGCGGCAGGACCAGCTCGCGGAGCTCGGGCGGGTCGGAGTGCAGGGCGGGCAGTGACATGGGCGAAGCAACGGGAACGGCGATCGTGAGTTTCGAAATGGGCGCGCCGGCAAGAGAGCGCGCTCGAAGCCAACCTTTTCGCCACTGAACAGGGCCGGACTGACGCCCAACCGGCTCGAAATTGCGAAAGAGCCCGTCGCACGTTTCATCCGCTGGACACGGGCTCAAGGGCTCGCACCTACCCGTCGATCCCCCCCTGTCCACGGGTCCATGAAGATCGACGAAGCCCTCGAGCTGGGTGGCGCGCGCCCCCAGGCCACGTCGTCTGGCGCCAAGGCAGCGTTGTTCGCCGTCGGCGAGCGCGAAGCCCCGGCCAGCGAGGCGCCTGCGCCGGTGGCGTCCTCCCCGGGGGCCGAGGGTCTGCGCGACGGCGCCGCCAAGGTCATCGCGAGCCAGGTCGGCCTGGGCCTCGCGGGGCTCGCCAGCCTGCCGGTGCTCACGCGCCAGCTCGGCGCCGCGGCCTACGGCGAGTTCTCGCTGTTCGTCACGCTGGTCGGACTCGTCACCTACTTGGACGTCGCGCGCCAACTGCTGATCCGCGAGGAGGCCTCGGCGGAGGTCGGCGTTCGCGAGCGCGTCGGCGTCGCGCGCGTCTCGATGCTCTGGATCACCGCGCTGGCGAGCGTGGTCGGGCTCGTCGCGCTGCCGATCGGCGCCGCGGCAGCTCTCACCGTCGCCGCAGCGCTCCACGGCAGCGCCTCGCGCGACTTCGCCTCGCTCAGCGCGAGCGGCCGCGTCGGCTACGCGAACGGCGCGCGCAACTGGGCCTGGGCCGGCGCATTCCTGACCTGCGCTGCGCTGTGCTTGCTCGGCTCACCCACCTGGGCGCTCGCGTGGCCCTTCGTGGGCGCGAACCTCGCGCTCGCGCTGCTGTACCGACGCGCTCTTCCGAAGCAGGAGCCGTGCGTCGGCGCGATCGCAGCGCTGCGCCACTCGCCCGCCGCGGCTCGACTGCGGCGCGCGGGACTCGACCTCTTGGGCTTCAGCCTCGCCGCAGGCGCGATCACGGTCCTCGATCGCGTGCTGCTCGACGAGCTCATCGGCGGCGAAGCGTTCGGCGTGTACTGCGGGGCCGCCGACGTCGCGATGCGTCTGCACATCGTGGGTTCAGCGCTGGCCGCCGCGCTGTTCCCCCACCTCGCGCGCGAACTCCGCGAGCGCGGGTACGAACACGCCGCGCGGCGCTTCGTGAGTGTGGCGAGCGTCACGGCGTGCCTCTACTTCGCGGGACTGGCGCTGGGCATCGCGATCGCGCCCGCCGTCCTGCCGTTGCTGCTCGGCGAGTCGTTCAGCGCCTCGACACCGATCTTCATCGCGCTGCTGGTCGTCCTCTACCTCCACTCGTTCGGGTTCCTCGCCACGCCGTGGCAACGCGCGCAAGGCGACTTCTGCTCGCAGCGCCGCGCCTACACGCTGGCCATGGTCCTGATGGTCGCCGTCGGCCTGTTCGCGATTCCGCGCTGGGGCGCGTGGGGCGCCGTCGTGGCCTTCGCCGCGGCGCGCACGGCCGAGCTCCAACTCGTCGCGGTGGAAGCGCTGCGCATGCCGCGCGAGGTCCTGCCGCGCTGGAAACTCGCCGCAGCCACGCTGATGTTCGCCAGCCTCGCCGCGCTCGGCGCGTGGCGCGTGTGGGAGGCCTGAGATGTACGCACAGCGCTTCCTGATGGCCGCCGTGCTGTGGGGCCTGGTCACGCTCGGGCTCACGCTCTGCCGGCGCCGCTCGCCGCTGTACCTCCCCGCGCTCGCGCTGATCGCCACGGGTCTCGCCGGCTCGTTCTATCCGCTCGCTACGAGCGTCGTGGACCCACTGAGCTGGCGCAACACGTCGCACCTGAGCGAGGAAGCGCTGGTCGCCACGCAGTTGGAGTACATCGCCTTCGCCGTCGGCCTGTTGCTCGCGACCTGGATCGCGTTGAACAACGGCTGGCTCGCCGCGAAGCCGCAGGCGAGCGTGGACGAGCGCTGCGAGACGCACTCGAGCGATCTCGTCGTCGCCACTCTGCTGGTGGCGATCGGCGCGTGCCTGTACGGCCTGTACGTGCAGCGCGTCGGCATCAGCGCGCTCAGCGATCGCGAGGACTACGCCTCGAAGTACCTGGCGGGCCAGGGCCTGGGCCCGCTGCAACTGGGCATCTGGATGGCGATCGCCGGCTGCCTGTGGGCCGAAGGCTCGCCGCTCTCGCCTTCGCACAAGCACCTCTTCCGCGCCGTCGCCGTCGCGATCGCGGTGTGGTCGATCGCCGTGATCTCGGTGCGCACGAACTTCGCGATCCTGCTGCTCGGCTACCTCGCGATCCTGTGTCGCCGCAACCGCTGGGAGCTGCGCCGCGTCCGGCCGTCGCTGCTCGCGCTCGCGCTGGCGGCGTACCTGATGCTCGAGACGTTCGCGCTGTTCCGCGGCGCGTACAAAGGCGACGTCGGCGAAGCGCTGTGGCTGTTGCAGGGGCGCGGCATGGACTCGATCGCCGCCGCGGTCGGCGGATCCGAGCTCTCGCACCCGTTCATCACCGCCTCCGAAGTCTTCCACGATCGCGAAGCGGGTTCGCTCGCCGGTCGCAGCCTCATCGACGGCGTGCTGGCCTTCGTGCCGCGCGGCATCCACCCCGATCGCCCGCTGATGCTCTCCGAGCAGTTCGTGCGCTCGAACTACCTCGAGCTCGCCTCGCGCGGCGGCGGCGCGGCCTTCAGCCTGGTCGCAGAGGGCTGGCTCAACTTCGGCTCGATCGTCGGTCCGCTCGTGTTCGGAGGCGCGATGGGACTGCTGCTCACGCTCGTCGAGAGCCACTGGGACGCGACGCCGCACGGCCTGGTGGCGCGACTGGCGCCGTACTTCGCTTTCTACGTCGCGGTCGAGCACCGCAACGAGTTCGCCACGCTCGCCAAGCAGGTCTTCGTGATCAGCGCAGCCACGATCCCGATCTGGATGCTCGGGCGCGCAGCGGCGAGCGCACTCGCGGCGCCGACCCTCTCTCGCAGCGGCGTGGCCTCGAGGCGCTGACCATGTGCGGCATCAACGGCTTTGCCAACACCGGACAGGAGCGCGTCGACGCTCGCATCGCCGAGGCCATGAACCGCGCGCTCGTCCACCGCGGGCCGGACGAAGGCGGCGTGGCGGACCTGGGCTTCGCGGCGCTCGCGATGCGACGCCTCGCGATCGTCGACATCGCCGACGGCCACCAGCCGATGCGCAGCGCCGACGGGCGTTGGACGCTGGTCTACAACGGCGAGGTCTACGACTTCGCGCAGTTGCGCGCGGAACTCGAGGCCCGCGGCGCGCGCTTCGCCACGCGCTCGGACACCGAGGTCGTGCTCCAGGCCTGGATCGAGCGCGGCGTCGACTCGCTGCGCTCGCTCAACGGCATGTTCGGCTTCGCCATCGCCGACGCGGCCGAGCGCAGCATCACGCTGGCCCGCGATCCGCTGGGCATCAAGCCGCTGTACTGGACGCTGGGTCCGCGGCGCGAGCTGATCTTCTCCTCCGAGCTCAAGAGCCTGCTGACGCACCCCGCGGTCGCGCGCCGGCTCGACCGCAAGTCGCTCGAGATGCTGCTCGTCGATCGCTACGTGGCGGATCCCTGGACGCTCATCGAAGGCGTGCGACGCCTTCCGCCCGGACACTGGCTGCGCTGGCGCGACGGCGTGGTGGAAGTCCGGCGCTACCACGAGCTCAAACTCGCGCCGCGCGAGCAGGACGAGGACACGGCGCTCGCCGACCTGCGCGGGACGCTCGACGAAGTCGTGCGCTCGCAGCTCGTCGCCGACGTCCCCGTCGGAGTGTTCCTCTCGGGCGGTATCGACTCGAGCACCGTGGCGGCCTTCGCCGCGCGCGCCGTGCGCGAGAGCGGACGCAAGCTCAAGTGCTTCTCGATCGGCTTCGCGCGCAAGGACCACGACGAGAGCGAACTGGCGCGCGCCGTCGCCGCGCACCTGGGCGCCGAGCACTTCGAAGCGCGGATCGAGGACGCGCACTTCTCGCTCGAGGCG
Organism: uncultured Planctomycetia bacterium; assembly: GCA_938003765.1. GTDB lineage: Bacteria > Planctomycetota > UBA1135 > UBA1135 > WYBT01. The sequence goes on along the minus strand of CALKYE010000044.1, from coordinate 15,020 downwards.
CTCGACCAGATCCTCGACCACGTCGGCGAGCCGCTGGGCGACACCTCGTGCATCCCGACGCTGGCCGTGTCGCAGCTCGCCGCGCGCGAGGTCAAGGTCGCGCTCTCGGGCGACGGCGGCGACGAGATGTTCGGCGGCTACGACCACATGTTCTGGGCGGCGCGGGTGCGACGCATCACCGACTCGACGCCGGCGCCGTTGCGGCGCGCGGGAGCAGCGGCGCTGGCCGCGGCCTCGCCGCTGACGCGCGGAGCCCTCGCCACCAAGGTGCGCCGCGCGCGCAAGGGACTGGAGCTCTCGCTGCACGAGCCCGCGCAGCAGTTCCGCCGCATGCGCGCGCTGTGGACGCCCGAGGAGGTGCGCTCGCTGTGCTCGCACGACGTGCGGCCCGACGAACTGCGCACCGACTGCGAGCTCGACCCCGCGTCGTTCGACGCGCTCGCGCCCGAGGAGCAGGTCATGGACATCCTCTCGCGCAGCTACATGCCGGGCGCGATCCTCACCAAGGTCGACCGCATGAGCATGGCCGCGAGCTTGGAAGTGCGCGTGCCGTTGCTCGACCTGCGCGTGGTGAACCTCGCCTCGCGACTCCCGCTGCGCCTCAAGGTCCGCAACGGAGTCGGCAAGCACTTGCTGCGCGAGGCCGGCCGCCCGCTGCTGCCGAGCGCGGTCTACGAGCACCGCAAGCAGGGCTTCACGATCCCGCTGTTCGACTGGTTCAACCCGCAGTTCTGGGCGCTCACCGAAGAGCTCTTCGCACCCGGCGCTCCCGCTGCCGCGCTCTTCCAGCGCGCGGAGCTCGATCAAGTCCTCGCGCACGGACGGCGGGCCGATCGCAACCCGGGCGTGCGCAGCGAGACCTCCGCCGCGACGCGCGTGTGGTTGCTGGCGTCGCTCGGCCGTTGGATGCAGCGCTTCGGAGTCACCGCATGAACGCCGCGCCGAGACCGCGCCTGCTCTTGATCGGACCGCGCCCGCGCCCCGGCGAGCCGATCGGCGGCACGCAAGTGTCGTTCAGCGAGCTGTGCGAGAACTTCAGGGCCAGCGGCGCGTTCGAGCTCGACCTGGTCGACACGACGCGGCCCAACGCCTACTCGTCCGGCTGGCGTCGGCGTCTGTCCGATGCGCGCGGTCTGATGTCGACGCTGTGGGCGCTCCTGCGCCGCGGGCGCCGCGCGGACCTCGTGATGTTCAACGCCTCCTCGGGCGGATTGATGGCCGCCGGCCCGTGGGTTTCGCGGCTGTGCGCCTGGCTCGATCGGCCGCTCGTGTTGCGCGCCTTCGGCGGTGCGCTGGACCTCGCCTACGACGCCGCGAACGCGTCCAAACGCACTGCGCTCGAGCAGTCTTTGCGTGCGGCGAGCCTCGTGCTGCTGCAGACCGAGCACCTGTGCGCGCGCTTCGCCGACTTCGGCGTCGTGCGCAAGCTGCCGACCACGCGCCGCGTTCCCGCTCGCGTGCGCGCGCGCTCACGCCGCTGCCGGCGCTTCGTGTTCATCTCGCAGTTGCGGCCCGAGAAGGGCCTGGCCGACGCGTTGCGCGCGATCGAGCTGTGCCCGCGCGAGTGCACGCTCGCGATCTACGGCCCGTCGCTGCCGCAGACCGATCTGCTGGCGCTGCGCTCGCACTCGCGCGCGGTCTACCACGGCGCACTGCCGCACGAGCACGTGCCGCGCGTGCTCGCCGACCACGACGCGCTGGTGTTCCCGAGCTACCACGAAGGCGAAGGCATGCCCGGCGTGGTCGTCGAAGCGCTGCAGTGCGGCCTGCCGGTGATCGCGGCGCGCTGGCGATCGCTGGGCGAGCTCGTGCACGACGAAGAGTGCGGGTTGCTCGTGCCAGCCCGAGCTCCCGAGGAACTGGCCGTCGCGATGACGCGCCTGGTGAACGACGACGCGCTGTACGCCGAGCTGTGCGTCGGCGCCGCCGAACGCGGGCGCGAGCTCGACGCCAACCTGTGGCACCGACGCCTCGAGAGCTGGCTGTACGCGCTGTGCGGCGGCGCGCAGCGCGACGTCGGAGTCGCGGCCAACTACAACGAGGTCTCTCCATGAACGCGAATGCAACTGCGCCGCGTCGACGCGCGCGCCCGCTGGTCGACTGGCTCGACCGCACGCTGTATCCGGCCGTCAACAGCCGCTGGGACGACGAGCGACTGCGCGCTGCGGTGCTCGCGCACCTCGAGCCGCACCACCGCCTGCTCGACCTCGGCGCCGGCGCCGGCATCGTGCCGCAGATGAACTTCCGCGGCCGCGCCGCGCAGGTGTGCGGGGTCGATCCCGACCCGCGCGTGGCTGACAACCCGCACCTCGACGACGCGCGCATCGGCGTGGGCGAGTCGATCCCCTACCCGGACGCGCACTTCGACGTGGTCGTGGCGGACAACGTGCTCGAGCACCTCGACGACCCCGAGCGCGTGTTCGCCGAGGTCGCGCGCGTGCTCAAGCCCGGCGGCAGCTTCTTCGCCAAGACGCCCAACGCGTGGCACTACGTCCCGACCATCGCGCGCTGCACGCCGCACTCGTTCCACCGCTTCATCTGCCGGCTGCGCGGTCGCGCTTCGATCGACACGTTCCCGACGCGCTATCGCGCCAACACGCCGCGCGCGATCGCCAGTCTGGGCGCGCGCCACGGCATGAAGCTCGTCGCGAGCTCGACCCACGAGGATCGCCCCGAGTACCTCCGCATCAGCGCGCCAACCTACCTCGTGGGCTGGGTGTACGAACGCGCGGTCAACACGCTGCCCGGCGGGGCCAAGCTGCGCAGCGTGCTCGTCGCTCACCTCCGCAAGGACGCAGCCGCGCAACGGGCCGCCGCGTGAGAGCGAGTTCGCCGTGCACATCCTCTTCCTGAGCGACAACTTCCCTCCGGAGACCAACGCGCCCGCGACGCGCGGGTTCGAGCACGCGCAGCGCTGGGTCGCCGCGGGGCACCGCGTCACCGTCGTGACCTGCGCGCCGAACTTCCCCGAGGGCAAGGTCTACGAGGGCTACGACAACCGCTGGCGACAGCGCGAGGTGATGAGCGGCATCGACGTGATCCGCGTGAAGACCTTCATCGCCGCGAACAAGGGCTTCGGCGCGAGGATCCTCGACTACCTCTCGTTCATGGCGAACGGCTCGCTGGCGGCGCTGTCGGTCGAACGCCCCGACGTCGTGCTCGCGACCTCGCCGCAGTTCTTCTGCGCGCTGGGCGGCTGGCTCGTCGCCGCGCTGCGCCGCAAGCCGTTCGTGTTCGAGCTGCGCGACCTGTGGCCGGAGTCGATCAAGGCCGTCGGCGCGATGAAGCAGAGCTTCGTCATCGAGATGCTCGAGCGGCTCGAGCTGTTCCTGTACCGCCGCGCCAGCGCAGTCGTCGCGGTGACCGAGGCCTTCCGCGAGAACCTCGTCGCCCGCGGCATTCCGGCCGGCAAGCTCCACGTCGTGCGCAACGGCGTCGATCTCTCGCGCTATGCGCCGCGCGAGCGCGATCGCGAGCTCGCAAAACAACTCGGCGTCGAGTCGAAGTTCGTGGTCGGCTACCTCGGCACGCACGGCATGGCGCACGCGCTGCACCGCGTGGTCGAGGCCGCCGAGCTGCTCCGCGAGCGCGACGAGATCCACTTCCTGTTCGTCGGCGGCGGCGCCGAGCGCGACAGGCTCGTCGAGCTCGCGCGCTCGAAGGGCCTGGCGAACATCTCGTTCCACGCTTCCTTCCCGAAGGAAGACATGCCGAGGCTGTGGAGCCTGTGCGACCTCGGAGTCGTGCACCTCAAGGACCAGGACGTCTTCCGCACCGTGATCCCCTCGAAGATCTTCGAGTGCTTCGGCATGGGCGTGCCCGTGCTGTACGCCGGCCCCGACAGCGAGGGCGCGCAGATCGTGCGCGACGCGCGCGCCGGCGTGACGCTGCCGGCCGAACGGCCGCGCGAGTTCGCGGACGCGGTGCTCTCGCTGGCCTCCGACCGCACGCGCGTGCGCGAGTTGGCGCACAACGCCCGCTCCGCGGCCCCCAGCTACGACCGCGAGCGCAATGCGCTGGCGATGCTCGACGTGCTGCTGGAGCTGAGCGGCGAGCCGCGCGAGGAGCGGCGGCTCGAGCAGACGTCCGACGAGCGCGTCGCCGCGTAGTTGCGCTACAGACCGTCGTGGTAGTCGCGGATGTCGATGTCCGTGCGCAACACGCGCGCGGGCACGCCGCCGACCACCGTGCGCGGCGCGACGTCCTTGACGACGACGGCGTTGGCGCCGACGACCGACTCCGCTCCGATCCTGAGCGGTCCGAGGAGCTTGGCCCCCGTCGCGATCACGCAGCGGTCGCCGATCACGGGCACGTCGGGATGCTTCGATCGCCCGCCGATCACGACCTGCGTGCCGATGCGCACGTCGTCGCCGACGACGGCCTTGTCGTGGATCACGATGCCCATGCCGCCGTAGCCGAGGGAGATCCTGCGGCCCAAGCGAGCGCCGGGCCCGATCCAGCAGCCGAAGACGAAGCGATTGACGCAGGCGATGAGCACCGGGAGCACGGGCACTCCCCACTGGCGCAGCGCGTGCGCCAGGCGGTGCAGCGCGATGAGCAAGCGGCTCACGGCGCCACCTGCGTCGAGGCGCGCTGCGGGAGCGCAGCGCCCACGTCGAACGACCACTCGTCGAACTTCGCCGCGTGCGCCAGCGTGAAGCGCCCCGTGCATGGCGCGTGACCGTAGGAGATCACGACCTGCTGCGTGGCGCGTCGGACGCCGAAGTCGGGGCACCAGTGCGCGTCGACGAGCGCGACCGGGCAGCTCGTCTCGAGCAGGATCCACAGGTCCCCGCGCTGCAGCGCCAGGCCGCGTCGCACACGTCGCGCGCGCACGTCGGGGTGCAGCAGCAAGCGCGCTTGCGCACGCTGGCCCGCGCCGCCGTACACCGTGTCGTCGACCACGACTTGTCCGGAGGTCACCGACAGTCTGCGCATGTGACGCGGCTTGCCGGCGAGGTGCGCGTAGCCGTCGTGCGAGCCCTGGAGCACGAAGCCTGCGCCGAGCGGTTCGAAGCGCTCGCAGCGCACGCGCGCGCGCCGTCCGACGCGGAACGCGGCCCAGAACTCCGACTGGTCGAGATCGTCGAGCGTGAGCGTGTTGTGCGAACGCGTCGCGCGCGACAGGTCGCGCCACTCGCCGCGCTCGTACTCGAACACGCCGGCGTCGACGATGATGCGTCGGCCGCACAGCGACCACTCGAAGGCGAGCGCGTCGCCGTGGCCGTGCGCCGGAAGGTGATCGGGCGCCAGAGCGCCGCAGTCGACGAGCAGGTAGCTCGATCCGCTGCGCAGGCCGAAGTAGCCCGCGTCGCGCAGCTCGAAGCGCTCGCGCGGCTGTGGGATTCGCACGCCGAGGCGCTGGGCGGCTTCGAGGCAGGCCTGAGTCGAGTACGACATCGAGAGCCCGCCGTCGTTGAACAGGCTCGGCGCGCCGTCGGGATGAGTGAGGTCGACCAGCGGCTGCGCCATGCGCTCGAGCGTCGCCACCAGCCGCGCGCGCAGGGGCTCCGGCGCGACACTGGCTGATTCGGCGAGGTCCGCGAAGACCTGCGCGTGGTACGCAGGGCTGCGCTCGTAGTGCATGCCGTCGGCGAGCACCTGCTCGTCGAGCTCGCGCGCGAACAGGCTCTCGGCCAGCGCACGCCAGCGTTGCGCATCGGGCCCGGCGAAGAAGGCGCTCGCCCACAGCAGCGCCTTCGCGTTCTTGATGAGGTGATTGCCGCCGATGTCGAGCTCGAGGTGCGTCTCGAGGAAGCGCAACTGCTCCGCCAGCGACGCGACGGCGCGCGCGACGAACGCCGCGTCGAGCCGCTCGCGGCGCTCGGCGAGCTGCTGCATCCACACCACGACGCGCAGCGACACCACGAAGCTGTTCCACGAGATGCGCCAGGCGCCGGCGCGCGCCAACGGCTCCGCGTCGATCCAATCCCGCACCACCCGCGCGAACTCGTCGTCGTCGAGCGCTTCGAGGAACTCCATGTAGTGGAGGTTCATGCGCTCGAGTTCGGGCGTGAGAGCGGGTCGCCACTCGACGGGCGAGCCGAGCGCGTGAGTCACGTTGAGGAAGGCCGCGCGAGGTCGACCGTCCGGCGTCACGACGCGCTCCACGCGCGGGGCGAACAGCGCCGTCGGGAGAACGGGAGCGAGCTCGAGGGACGCGCCCCGCGTTGCGCGGGCGCTGAGCTCCGGCCACAGGTCGTGCAGCCGCTGGCGCGCGATGCGCCGCAGGCGCTCGGCGAGCTGACGGGCGCGCGTGTGGCGCGCCGAGCGCAGCAGTTGGCCCAGGCTCACGACGCGCCGCCGCGCCCCAATTGCTCTTCGAGCAACTCGCGCAACACCGGGGCGAGGGTGAAGCACTGTCGCGCGCTGGACGCGGCGTTCGAGCGCGTCGGGAGCGGACCTTCCAGCGGCCCGAGCGCGCGCAGGAGCCCCTCGACTCCGGCGACGACGCACTTGCCGCGCAGCGTGTCGATCGTGTCGCTGCTGTCGCGCTCGATCCGGATCTGCTCCAGCACTCCTCCGGTGTCGAGCCCTTCGTCGATCACGTGGATCGTGACCGAGGGCGCGTGGCCCAGGAGCAACGACCACTCGCAGGCGTTCATTCCGCGCACGGCGGGCAGCGGTCCGGAGTGCGCGTTGAGCACGCGCCCTCGGGCGGCCTCGAGGAAGCCGCGGCGCAGGATTCCGCCACCGGCGTAGAGCACGCCGTCCGCGCGCGCGGAACGCAGCGCTTCGAGCGCAGTCGGCGCGTTCAAGTCGCGCACGCGGCGCAGCTCGACCGCGTGGCGTCGACACCACTGGCGCAGCGAACGCTCGACGATGCCGTGCGCGCGCAGGAATTCCTCCATCCGGCGGTCGGCTGAGCGGGCTCCGCTCGCGCCGAGCAGCCGGCGCGCCGCATCGAACAGCGAGCGTGCTCCGCGCTGGCGCAGCCACTGGCGCACGCGGCGCGTCTGCAGCGGCTGCACGACGAGCACGGCGGCGACGACGTGTCCCGCGCGGCGCACGAGCTCCGCCAGCGCGACCGCGTGCAACGCGCGATCGAAGCCTGCGGTGAGGACTACGCGCACAGCGCCTCCGCTTCACGTTCGACGCGCGTGCTCAAGCGCGAGAGCGCGTCGACGTGGTACTTCGCGGCCCAGTTGGGATAGCGCAGGGTCATGTAGCGACCCCAGATCGGCCACGAGCCCGCGACGGCCCCGCGCACGCCCGGCAGCGGGTGGCGCAGGTGCTGCGTGGAGCACACGCGGTCGACGAGCTTCGCCGCGCCGTTGACGATGCGCAGGTCAGGTTCCTGGTGCTCCCACAGGAGCAGGTTGATCGCGGTCTGCGCGCTGCCGGTGAGGCACTCGAAGTTCGCGGTCGCGCGCCACTCGTCGTCGAACTCGCCGCTGAGGCGTCCCCCGCCGAGTTCCGCGCGTCGCAGCAGCGTTTCGAGCGCGGGTCGCGTGCGCACGCCGATCTCGTCCCACGCGCCGAGGATGCGCGAGCTCTCGAGCACGCCGCGCAGCGCGTACGCGATGGTGTGCGTGAACGCGCGCGGCTGATCGCCGAAGCCCCAGCGTGCGATCACGCCGTTGGGACGGATGCGGCGGAGCACCGTCGCGAGTCCGTTCTCGGCGCTCGTGCGCACCTGCGCGTCGCCCGTCTCGAGCCACACCTCGAGCATCGGCCACAGAACGTGCGTGTAGTACGACGGCGTCTGACTGGCTCGGTAGTCGCCGCCGCCCCACAGCCCATCGCTCTGCGCGGTCGACGCGAGCCAACACGCGCCGCGCGCCGCCGCTTCGAGGAACGGCTCGCCGGCGCCGGCGCGGTGCAGCGCGACCATGCCTTTCAGGATCTGCCCGGTGTTGAACACGCTGGGCTTGGCGTTGGGCTTGGGCGGATGCAGCCCGCCGTTCCACGAGCCATCGGCGTTCTGGATCGAGAGCAGCCAGCGTCCACACCCGACCGCGCGCTCGCGCAACTGCAGCTCGGGGTGCTCGTCCGCGCTGCCGAGCAAGGTCGGGATCAGATAGCCCGTCGTCTCGGGATACGGCCGCGACCAACCCAGCGCGATGGAGAAGTGGGCGCACGAGCCGCCGTCTCCGCGCTCGATTCCGCGGACGAGCCAGGCGAGCGCCGCCGCACGGTGCGCGGCGTAGCGCTCGAGAGTCGCAAGCTGGGGGTGCGTCATGGTGTTCGTGGTCGAGTTCAGGCGCTCGCCGCGAGGAGCGCCGTGGACGAGGGAACGTGCTCCGCGAGCAGCTCGACGATGCGCTCCGACGAATTGCCGTCGCCGTACGGATTGCGGGCGCTCGCCATCGCGCGGTACGCGGACTCGGACCCGAGCAACTCCTCGAGCGAGCTGACGATGCGCTCGCGGTGAGCGCCCACGAGTCGCGCCGTGCCCGCGGCGATCGCCTCGGGCCGCTCGGTCACGTCGCGCATCACCAGGACGGGCTTCGCCAGCGCAGGACCTTCCTCCTGCACGCCGCCCGAGTCGGTGAGGATCACGTCGCAGCGGTTCATCAGCCAGACGAACGGCTCGTAGTCGCAGGGCGCGCACAACGCGACGTTGGGAGCATCGGCGAGGATCGTGCGCACGGGGCGCTGCACGTTGGGGTTGAGGTGCGTGGGGTACACGAACAGCCAGTCGTCGTGCACCGCTGCGGCTTCGCGGATCGCGCGGCACAGCTCCTCGAAGGGCGCGCCGAAGTTCTCGCGGCGATGGCCGGTGACGAGCACGACGCGGCCGCGCCACGCATCGAGCTGCGCGGCGAGCTCCGCCCCGAACGCGGAGGCATAGTCGCGCGCGCTGCGTCCGTCGATGCGAGCGCGCACCCACTGGAGCGCGTCGATCACCGTGTTGCCGACGACGAAGATGCTCGACGGGCTGGCGCCGGTTGCGAGCAGGTTGTCCCGCGCGCCAGGCGTCGGCGCGAAGCGCCAGCGAGCCACGCAGTCGGCCACGATGCGGTTGAACTCCTCGGGAAACGGCGCGGCGAGATCGCCCGAGCGCAGCCCGGCCTCGACGTGCGCGATCGGGATGCGCTCGTAGAACGCGGCCATCGACGCCGCGAGGCAGCTCGTCGTGTCGCCGTGGACGAGCACGACGTCCGGACGTTCGCGCCGCAGCACGGTGCGCATGCCGTTCAGCACTTTGGTCGTGACGTCGAACAGGTCCTGTCCCGGCGCCATGACGTTCAAGTCGTGCTCGGGCTCGATCTCGAACAGCGCCAGCGCGCTGTCGAGCATCTCGCGGTGCTGCGCCGTGACGCACACCTGCGCATCGAAACGCGCGTCGCGCGCCAGGCGGCGCACCAGCGGCGCCATCTTGATGGCCTCCGGCCGGGTGCCGAAGACGCTGAGCGCGCGGATCGTCACAGGAACAGTCCTCGCGTGTCGATCAGCAGCTTCTCGTGCAACGCCTCGCGCCGGATGCGCTTGAATGGCTTGTGGTCGACGAGCACCAGCACGATGTTCGCGCGGGCGAGGGCCTCCTCGACCGGAACCAGCTCGAACTCGGGGTGGAAGAGCAAGTGCGGCTCGACCACGAGCAGCTCGCCCACGCGCGCGCGAGCCAGCTCATGAACGATGTCGAGCGCCGGCGACTCACGCAGGTCGTCGACGTCGGCCTTGAAGGTCAGTCCGAGGCAGGCGATCACCGGCTCGCGCACGGTCGCGGCGCATTGCTTGACGCGCTCGATGACCCAGTGCGGCTTGGAGTCGTTCACCTCGCGAGCTGCGCGGATCAGCTTCGCGCGCTCGGGGTCGCTGGCGACGATGAACCACGGATCGACGGCGATGCAGTGTCCGCCCACGCCCGGCCCGGGCTGCAGGATGTTCACGCGCGGGTGGCGGTTCGCGATGCGAATGACTTCCCACACGCTCACGCCGGCGCGTCCGCAGACCATCGACAGCTCGTTGGCGTAGGCGATGTTCACGTCGCGGAAGCTGTTCTCCGCGAGCTTGACCATCTCCGCCGTGCGCGAGTCGACGCCCACGACCTCGCCGCGGACGAAGCTCTGGTAGAACTCGAGCGCGACCTCGGTGGACGTGTCGTTGACGCCGCCCACGACGCGATCGTTCTCGACCAGTTCGGTCAGGATGCGCCCCGGCAGCACGCGCTCGGGGCAGTAGGCCACGAACACGTCGTCGCCGATCACGAGACCGGCCGCGGCGAGCTCGCGCGCGACGACGTTCTCGGTCGTTCCGACCGGGCTGGTGGATTCGAGGATGACGAGCGCGCCCTTGCTCACGACCGGCGCGATCGAACGCGCCGCGGCCTCGACCATGCTGAGGTCGGGCTGCTTGTCCGCGCCGATCGGCGTCGGCACAGCGAGGATGTAGACGTCGGCTTCGACCGGCGTCGTGCTCGCGCGCAGCTTCCCGGCCTGCACCGCGGACTTCACCATCAGGTCGAGGTCGGGCTCCTCGATGTGGATGCGCCCTTCGTTGATGGTCGCGACGACTTCGCTCGACACGTCGACGCCCGTCACCTGACAGCCCTTCGTGCCCAGCAGCGACGCCGTGGGCAGGCCGATGTAGCCCAGGCCCACCACGCACACGCGCAGATCAGAGCCGGCGCGGAAGCTCGCGCGCCGACGCATCAGCGCCGCGCGCTTGCGAATCTGCGACTTCTCGAGCTCAGCCGGCAGCGCGCTTCTGGGTTCCGCTGCGTTGGCCGTATCCGTAACCGTAGCCATAGCCATACCTCCCGTTGGCGATCGAAACGCCGACACCGTTGAGCACGGCGCCGATGAGCTTGATTCCGCTGCGACGCAGGCGCGTGGTGGCCTCGCCGATGGCGCGCGCGCCGATCTTGTCGCAGCGCACGACCAGCAGCAGCGCATCGATGCGCGCCGCGGCCGATTCGAGATCGGAGACCGCGAAGGCCGGCGGCATGTCGCACACGACCAGGTCGTAGTGCGCGCGCGCCTCTTCGATGAGCTGCGCGAAGCGCTCGCCGTCGAGCAGGTCGCCGGCGTCCGGCGGCTGCGGTCCGGCGCTGAGCACGTCGAGTCGCTCGGCCACTTGCGGCTGCAGCGCGGAGCGCCAGTCGAGCTGGCCGCGCAGAACGTTCGACAGTCCCGGCTCGAGCGGCGTGCGCAGGTACTTGTCCACGCTGGGCCGGCGCATGTCGCAATCGACCAGGAGCACGCGCTTGCCGCCGCGCGCGAAGACCTGCGCGAGCGCGACGTTGGTGGACGACTTGCCTTCGCCCTGCGAGCAACTGGTCGCCGCGATCACGCGCACGTCGCCGTCGCTGAGCGCGTACTTGAGAGTGGCGCGCAGCGAGCGGAAGGCCTCGGCGCTCGAGCCCTCGGGATCGTCGCGCAAGGGCAGGAAGTGCTCGCCCGCGCCCTTCACGCGGTAGCGGCCGCGGCGGTAGTCGGGGATCGAACCGAGCACCGGAATGCCTGCGGCAGACTCCAGCTCGGCGGCAGTGAACACGCCGCGCGAGAGCGATTCCTTCGCGACGCTGAGCGCCAGCGCGCACAGCGCGCCGAGGACCAGTCCGGCGACGATGTGCAGCGGGATCGACGGGCCGCTGCGCTCGACCGGCGGAACCGCGCGATCGATGAAGTCCGCCGCCGCGGCCGTGGAGGCGCGCGTGATCTCCGCTTCCTGCTGCTTGCTCAGCAGGAACTTGACGATCTCGGTGTGCGCGCTCAGACGACGCGAGGGGTCCGCGGCGCGGCGCGCTTCCTCGGGCAGAGCGCCGAGCTCGCCTTCCACGCGCGCGATCTCGGCCTGGAGCGAGTGCTCGTTGGCGTCGATGCCGTTCAGGCGACTGCGCAGGTGCGACGCGGTGCGCTCGCGCAACTGGGCCAGCGATTCGTCGATCCGCGCGCGTTCGTCGGCCGGGAAGCCGGACACGCGGCCGCGATAGTCGATCAGCAACTCGCGCTGAGCGCGGACCTGCGCCTCGAGTCCCTGCACGCGCGTCGCGAGCAGCATTCCGATGCGCGCGCACAGCTCGTCCATGTGGACCGCGAGCAACTTGCGGTCGGGGTGCTCCGCGGTGAGCTTGGACTCCATGTTCACCGCGCGCGCCTGCATGTCGCCGAGCGAGGTCAGGTAGCCCTCGAGCAACGGATCGCGCGCCGACGGCGGTCCGCCGCCCAGACGCGCCAGCACGCTGCGGTCTCCCGCTTCGAGCGCGGCCAGCGCGGCGCTGAGGGTGGCCAGATCGAGCTCGCGCGCGGCGATCTCGTCCTCGAGCGCGAGCGCGCGCTCTTGGAGACGCGACTTGTACGCGCCGCTGTCGCTGCGCTCTTGCAGCGCGGCCTCGGCGGAGAGTTGCGCCATCGCCTGCAAGTAGGCGGTGCTGATCGGATCCCCGAGGTCCACCTGCACGCGCGAGAGCGCTTGCAAGTCGCCCTTCTCGAGCTGGTCGAGCGCCTGCGCGACGCCGACGCGCGCGACGGCGAGCTGCATGCGCTGCAGCTCGAGCTGCGACATCTGCTCGATCAGCACCTCGCCGGCCTTGCCGACGTTGACCGACATCGGGCTCGAGCGGCGCAGCGCGACGACTTCGTCCTCGGCCTGGCGCAGGCTCGCGTTCTGCTTGTCGAGCTGCTCCTCGATGAACTCGATCGTGCGCGAGGCGCGCTCCTGACCGCGGCCTTCGCCGCGCGCCATGTAGTTCAGGCACAGCGCGTTGGCGATCTCGGCCGCGCGACGCGGATCGGAGTCGTCGACGGTGAGTTCGATCACGCCCGAGGCGCGCTCGGTCTCGCGCACGCGCACGCTGCTCATCAGGCGTCGCACGGCGTCTTCGCGAGTGAGCCGCTCGATCGTGAACGTGCGGCCGCTCAGGTCGCCGTGCGGAGTGAGCCGCACGCGCAGCGGTCCGAAGGCGATCGGCCCTTCGTTGACGTCGGCTTCGACCGGGTCGATGCGCGCCATGCCCAGCGTTGCGCGCAGACCTCGTTGGCGGAGTACGACGCGCTCGGCGCTGAGGAACTCGACTTCCACGCCGCGCAGCGCGTCGAACTCGTCGTCGCACTCGATCGAGGCTTCGAGGCGCGGAGGCAGCTTGCCGCGCGGCTCGCGGCCGAACAGCAGCTCGTTGAGCGGCTTGAGCAGCGGATCTTCGACGCGCGTGGTCAGCGCAAGCTGGCGCTGCGCGAGCTCGCTGTCGCCCGCGGGCGGCGCGGACACGGTCTCCGCGGCGATCGAGCGCGCCTTGAGGATCTCGATCTGACTCGAGGCCTGCGGCGCTTTGCCCAGCATCGCCAGCTCGCCCAGGATGCCGGCGCCCTTCGAGGTATCCTCGAGCACCAGCGTGGCCCGCGCGCGATAGCTCGGGGCGCGCGTGGTGACCAGCGCGAACGCGCCGAGCGCGAACAAGCCGATGGTCCACAGGCACAACGCCGTGTTGCGGCCGACGAGTTCGTACAGCCCTTCGAGCGATAGCGTGCGTCCTTCGGAGCGCGGTGCGGCGCCGAGTTCGACCTGTTCGAAGCCCTCGCGCACGCTAGCGGCCCTCGGCCAGACGGTCTTCGATCAGGAGCACGGTCGCGACCGACGCGAGCGAGGACGAGGCCGCCACCAGGTACGGCATCACTTCGTCGCTGAACTTGCCCGCGTTGCTGCGTCGAGCGAACAGCACGTCGTCGGGACGCAACGCGAGGAAGCTCTTGTGGTCGAGCGTCTCCAGGTTGATCTTGGCCACCTCGAGGTTGTCGGGATCGCCGCGCAGGAGCACGACCTGCGAGAGCACGCCGCGCGAGGTCACGCCTCCGGCCATGGCCGCTGCTTGCGCAACGGTCAACGGACGGTCGAACTCGATCGCTCCCGGGCGCGCGAACTCGCCCAGCGCGTAGAAGCGGCGCGCGCCGTGCTGCACGACGGAGATGTCGATGCGCGGATCGACCACGTACTCGGAGTACGCCGCCGCGATGGCTTCGCGCGCCTGACTGATCGAGAGGCCCGCGACGGCGACGGCGCCGACCATCGGCAGCGAGAGGTTGCCCTCCATGTCGACGCGCGTCCCGGGCGTGGCGAGCGGCTCGTGGCCGTACACGCTGACGCGCAGGACGTCGTTGGGGCCGAGCGGGAACGCGCCCCAGTCGAGTTTGGGGTTGAGCGTCGGGTGCTTCTGGGTGCTGCGCAGGTCGACGGACTGCGACTGGCAGGCGATCGACGCCAACAGCGCGATCGTCGCCGCTACGAGATGGGTTCGGTGCATGGTGCGAGGCCGGGCTCGCAGCTTTTCGTGCGCTGGAGCGCTTCGCTTGACGCATCGCGCCGCCCGCCGCCCGTGGTTCCCAGTGCGTGGACTTGCCGCCGCACGTTCGCGGCCCGCGCTCAAGCCGCAAGTTGCGCGCGTCGATGGCCTCCGACATGGCGACTTGGGTGATCGGAGACATTCACGGCTGCGCCGAGGAACTCGCGCGGCTCATCGAGCGGCTGCAACTGGGCGCGGACGATCGCCTCGTCTCGGTCGGCGACCTGTTCCACCGCGGCCCCGATCCCGCGCGCGTGGTCGAGCTGCTCAGCGCGCATCGCGCGCAGTTCGTGCTCGGCAACCACGAGCTGGCCGTGCTCAAGCGCATCGGACTCGCGCCGCGCTCCACCGACGCCGCCGATCGACCGCCGCTGCGCGAACGCTTCCCGGAGATCGAAGAGGAAGACCTCGCCGGCGACGGCGGCAGCACGTGCAGCGTCGCGCCGCACCGCCGCGCGGAACTCCTGGTGTTCCTGCAGCGCCACAGCGGCTTCTACCTGCGCCACGACGCGATCGAGAACGGCGCGCCGACGCGCGACGGACGTTCGTGGTGCGTGGTGCACGCCGGCCTCGCGCCGCGCGTCGCCCTCGAGCACAACAACGTGCGCGACCTCACCAGCCTGCGGCGTCTCGCCCAGCCGGGCGCGCCTTGGTGGTACGAGGAGTACGCGGGCGCCGAGCTCGTGCTCTTCGGCCACACGCCGAGCGCGATGCCGCGCGTGTTCTCGCGCCGCGGCAAGCCGATCGCGATCGGCCTCGACACCGGTTGCGTCTACGGCGGCAAGCTCACGGCCTA
>CALKYE010000043.1 GCA_938003765.1 uncultured Planctomycetia bacterium | reverse complement strand
TCTCGGATGCAGTCGAGATGACTTACGTCCCGTGACCGCACGACGAGCGAGTCACGGAACTCTGTTCGCGAGCTGAAGCTCGCTCGGGATCCTCTCTCGGGCTGCCCAAGGGCAGCCCGAGTTCGTTTGCGCTTCGCGCAATCGAATCGAGGCTTACCTCCGTGACCCGCCGGCCTCGAAGACCACCAACCTCTCGGATGCAGTCGAGATGACTTACGTCCCGTGACCGCACGACGAGCGAGTCACTGAACTCTGTATCGCTGCGCAGCAGCGCACCAACTCGCCTCTCTCGGGCTGCCCAAGGGCAGCCCGAGTTCGTTTGCGCCAGGCGCAATAGAATCGAGGCTCACTGCACGACCCGTCGGCTTCGACGTTCACCCACCTCTACGACGCGTCCTGGATGACCCCAGCGCCGTCGCGCGATGCTTGAACGAGCGCGGACACCACACCCAAGCCCCCCTCCACAACGATGAAGAGCAGCGCCACGACTGTCCGGGCTTACCTGAAGGAGCTCCCCGCCGATCGACGCGTCGAGATCGAGCGCGTGCGCGACGTCGTCAACCAGAACCTGGATGCCGACGGCTACGAGGAGGCGATGAGCTACGGGATGATCTGCTGGGTCGTCCCGCACCGCGTGTTTCCCGCGGGCTACCACTGCAACCCCGAGCAAGCTCTTCCGTTCGTGGCGCTGGCTTCGCAGAAGAACTACTGCGCCGTGTACGTGCCGCTGGATGCGCCCGCGATCGTTCCTAAGGGGAGCGAGGAAAGCGCCCTCCACCGCTGGTTCTTCGACGCGTGGAAGAAGAGCGGCAAGAAGCTCGACATGGGCAAGTGCTGCATCCGCTTCAAGCGTGCGGAGGATCTGGCGCTCGACGTGATCGGCGAGCTCATCCGTCGGCTGCCCGCGAAGGTCTACATCGCAAGCTACGTCTCCGCGCGCGAGGCGCAGGCCGAGCGCGCGCCCAAGCCTCGCTCGAAGGTCAGCGCCAAGTCATCACGGAAACGAGCGCGCACACGATGAACATCGTGCTGTGGGTCCTGCAGATCGCCGCCGCCCTGGTGTACGGCGCATCGGGCGTGATGAAGGCGTTCCTGTTCGACAAGGTGTCGGCCGACGTGCCGTCGTTCGCCGCGTTGCCCAAGCGCGTTTGGATGGCGCTGGGACTGGTCGAGCTCGTCTGCGTCGCGGGCCTGATCGTGCCGTCGGCGCTGCGCTGGCAGCCGCGTCTCTCGGGCTGGGCCGCCGCAGTGCTCGCGCTCGAGAGTCTCGTATTCGTGTGGGTTCACGTGCAGCACCGCGAGACCCCGCAGATCGTGATGAGCGGCGCGCTCGGCCTGCTGATGGCGTTCGTCGCCTACGGGCGGCTCGTGCTCGCGCCGATCACCTGAGACGCGCAGGCGCATCGCTCGACGATCGGCGCCGTCAGTTCAGTCCCGACCGCTTCCGCACTTCACGCTCAGCGCGAGAGCCGCTCCTGCCAGCCGGGGAAGAGTTCCTCGACGGCGCGCGGCGTCTTGGGACGCGCGGAGGCGGGGATGCGCTGCAGCGAGCCGCCCTGGAAGCGCACGCCGAGCCACTTCTCGGTGTCCTTGATCGGGCTGTCGAACATGCGCGAGAGCGTGCAGTCGAGGAAGGTCACGCTCACGCCGCGCAGCATGCGCGAGAGTCCGAGCGAGTGCAGGTCGAACTCGCAGGCCTCGAAGTGCGCGAGGAACGCGGTGTTCGGCGAAGAGAGGGCGATCGCGCCGCCGGGGAGCTCGCCGTAGCCTCCGAGGAACGCGCACGACCGCGCCGACAGTGCGACGCCGCCGCGGAAGTCGAGCAGCGCGAGGCCGGACTGGACTCCGTTGTCGAAGCCGATCACGCGCACGTCGTCGAGCTCGACCGTCGCGGCGAGTTCCTGGCGGAAGAGCTGCTTGCCGCGCACCAACACGGTGCAGTGCGCGAGGCGGAAGTCCTCGAGCGGCGCGCGCGAGCCGAGCGGGGCCTCGAACACGATGAGAGTTCGCTCGCGCCCGGCGCCGACCAGCGACACTTCGGGCGGAAAGGCGGGCTCGACGTCGAGCAGGTTCCCGAACGCGAACGCGCCCGAGGGGAGTTGGATCGAAGCGCCCGGCGCGAGCGCGGCCCGCACCTCGGCGCTCGTCGTCGCGGTGACGCGCGTCTGCGGCGCCTTGCGCTCGAACAGCACGGCCATCGCCTCCCGGCTCGCCACCAGGTCGACCAGCGCCCCGCCGCCGCCCGCGGACAGGTTCTTCAGCATCGCCAGCGGCCCCGCGCTCTCGAGGTCTGCGCGCGCCTCGAGGTTGCGCTGCTCGCGCTCGCCGAGTTCCCGGGCCACCGCGGCCGGCAGCTCGAGCGCGCGCTGCTCGAACAGCACCAGCGCCTCGCGCAGCTCGCCCTCGTTGGGCTCGCGGTGCACGGCGCGCACGAAACCCCGCTGGATCTCGAGCTCGGCGAAGGTGCGGTACTCGCCTGCGAGCAGTTCGGGACTGGCGCGGGGCTCCTGTCGCGCGGCCAGGACGCTCAGCAGCAACGCAGCGCTCACGGTGATCCAAGGCGACTTCATGCTCCCGAGTATCCACGTGGCGCGTCGCTTGAGAATCCCCCGCGCGCTCAGGCGTCCGCGAGTCGCGGGCTAGCATGCGCGACCCGCACCCCACAGCCCCATGCGCCACTCCACCATCGCCCTCGCTCTCGCGTTCTTCGTCTCGACCTGCCGCAGCGACGAGCCCGGCAACGCTCCCGCCGAGCGCCAGTCCGTGACCACGACGCTCGAGCTGATCGACGACCGCGCGCTCGCGAACTGGGACGGCGATCCGCGCTACTGGAGCGTCGAGAACGGCGTGCTGGTCGGCCGCTCGAGCGCGCAGACGCCGTGCGACACGACGACCTACCTGGTGTGGCGCGGCGGCGAGGTCGGCGACTTCGAGGCCGAGCTCGAGTACCGCATCCGCGGCGGCAACTCGGGCCTGCAGTTCCGCAGCCGCGAGAGCGCTCAGTGGCAGGTGGCCGGTTTCCAGGCCGACATCGAAGACGGCCCCAACTGGAGCGGCTGCCTGTACGAGCAGGACGGCCGCGGCGTCGTCGCGCGACGCGGCGAGCGCGTGCAGCTCGAAGACGGCCGCGCGCGCAAGGCGAGCTTCGGCGAGCGCGAGCAACTCGACGGCGCAGCGCGCCCGGGCGAATGGAATCGCTACCAGATCCGCGCCGTCGGACCGAAGGTCGAGCTCGCGCTCAACGGCGTGCGCACCGTCGAAGTGCTCGACCTCGACGCGCAGCGCTTCCAGCCGCGCGGCAAGCTCGCGCTGCAGCTCCACGCCGGCCCGCCGATGGCGATCGAAGTGCGCAGCTTGAAGTTGAAGCACTTGCCCGCGTCGTCGGACCTCGGCGAGCGCTTCTTCGCCGCCGAGCTGAGCCCCGCGCGCGAGGTCAAAGGCCCGGGAGCTGGCGCTGCGACTCCGCAGTGGCTGTGGTCCGGCCCGCACGCGCGCGATGGCGAAGTCGTAGCTCTCCAGCGTCACTTCGAGCTCCCGCGCGCCGCCACGCGCGCCACGTTGCGCGCGACTGGCGACAACCGACTGCGCGTGTTCGTGAACGACGAGCCCGTGCTCCAGGTCGAGGAGTGGTTCCGTCCGCGCGAAGTCGACGTGACCGCGCTCGTGCGCGCGGGCGAGAACGTGCTCACCGCGCTGGCGTGGAACGAGTCGGGCGCGGCGGGCGCCTGGGTCGAGGTCGTCGTCGAGGCCGGCGACCAACGCCTGTTGCGACTCGTCACGGACGCGAGCTGGAGCGCTCACGCGGTCGACGGCGCCGATTTCGACGCGTGGAAAGCCGCTGAATTCGAAGCGCGCCGCGCTGGCGCTCCGCACGTGATCGGCCCGGTCGGGATCGAGCCCTGGCATTCGATGGGCCCGGCGATGCGCGGCGAGAGCGCGCCCACGCTGAGCGACGAGTCCGCACTCGCGGCGAGCGAACTCGAGCTGCCCGAGGGCTTCGTCGCCGAACTGCTCTACTCCGTGCCGAAGGGCGAGCAGGGCTCGTGGGTCGTGCTGTGCGAGGACGCCAAGGGCCGCTTCTACGTGAGCGATCAATACGGCGCGCTGTACCGCGTCACGGCGCCGACGATCGGTTCGAGCGGGACGACGCAGGTCGAGCGCGTGCCGCTCGAGCTCGGCTCCGCGCACGGCCTGTGCTGGGCGTTCGATTCGCTCTACGCCGTGGTCGCCGAGAGCGGCACGCACAAGCCCGGTCTGTACCGCTGCCGCGACACGAACGGCGACGACGTGCTCGACAGCGTCGCGTGCCTGCGCGCGTTCGAGGGCGGCGGCGAACACGGACCGCACGCCGTCGTGCTCGGCCCCGATCAGAAGCTGTGGATCGTCGGCGGCAACCACACCAAGTTGCCCGAGCCGATCGACGCCTCGTGGATGACGCGCACCTGGGCCGAGGACCTGCTGCTCCCGCGCATCGACGATCCCAACGGCCACGCGGTCGGCGTGATGGCGCCCGGCGGCTGGATCGTGCGCACCGACGAGAACGCGCAGCGCTGGGAGCTGTGGGCCGCGGGCTTCCGCAACGCCTACGACATCGCCTTCGACGAACGCGGCGAGCTCTACACCTTCGACTCCGACATGGAGTGGGACGTCGGCCTTCCGTGGTATCGGCCTGCGCGCGTGTGCCACGTGCCGCCGGGCGTGGACTTCGGTTGGCGCCACGGCTCGGGCAAGTGGCCGAGCTACTACGTCGATTCGATGCCCGCGACGTGCGACATCGGACTCGCCTCGCCCACCGGCGTGGCCTTCGGCACGAAGTCGGGCTTCGACGCCAAGTACAAGCGCGCGTTCTTCGCGGCCGACTGGGCCTACGGCAAGGTCTACGCGGTGTGGGGCGATCAGTTCGAGACGTTCCTCAGCGGCAAGCCGTTCCCCGTCACCGACCTGTGCTTCGGCGCCGATGGCGCGATGTACGTCACGACCGGCGGCCGCCGCACGCAATCGGGGCTCTACCGCATCCGCTGGGCGCCGGCGAGCCAGCCCGAACAACCCGCGCGCGCGCCGCGCGGCAGCTTCGACTTCGACGGAGAGGACCGCGTCGCGGTGCGCAAGCTGCTCGACCCGGAGGCCGCTGCGCCGACGGCAGCGGAGCTGAACAAGTTGCTGGCGCGCCCTCGCTTGAGCGAGGCCTCGCTCGCCTCACTGCGCGCCGCGATCGAGCGTGCGAGCCCCGAGACGATCGCTGAGATCGCCGCGAGCGTCGACGACAGCCTCAAGCTCTCCACGGTGCTCTCGTGCGCGCTGCGCGCCGCGCCGCAGGCCACGAGCGCGCTCGTGCTGCGCCGCATCGACGAACTGCCGCTCGAGAACGTCGGCGAGGGCTATCGACTCGACACGCTGCGCGTCATGGGCCTTGCGCTGCTGCGCTTGGAAGTCGACGAAGCGACGCGCGCGAAGTGGCGTGAGCGACTGCTCGAGCTGTTCCCCTACGGCATGGAGCGCACCGATCGCGAGCTCGCGCAGCTCCTCGCGCACCTGGGCGAGGCGCGCGCCATCGCGCCCGCGCTCGCGGCGCTCGCCGAGGCGAAAACCCAGGAGGAGAAGCTGTGGTTCGCGTACTGCCTGCGCACGCTGCGCGAAGGCTGGACGCTCGACCAGCGACGCCAGATGCTCGCGTTCCTCGACGTCGAGGCCCGGAGCTTCAAGGGCGGCCACAGCCTCTCCAAGTACGTCGATCGCATCCGCGCCGAGTTCGTGAGCGGCTTCAGCGACGCCGAGCGCGCCGCGCTGGCGAGCGAGCTCGTCCGACCGACGCCGACGACCGTCGCGGCCAGCGCTCCCGCGGCGAAGTTCGTTCACGCCTGGACGCGCGAAGAGCTGGCGCCGTTGCTGCGCGAGCCGCTGCGGGATCGCGACCTCGCGCGCGGCCGCACCGCGTTCGTCAAGGCGCGTTGCGCCGAGTGCCATCGCTTCGGCGGCGAAGGCGGCGCCACCGGCCCCGACCTGACCGGCGCGGGCTCGCGCTTCTCGCGCTCGGACCTGCTCGACGCGCTGCTCACGCCGTCGGCCACGGTCTCCGACCAGTACCAGGACACCGAGATCCTCACGCACGACGGCGACCTGTTCGTCGGTCGCATCGAGGGCGAGCACGACGGCGTGCTCAAGCTGCGCCGCCTGCCGCCGCAAGAGGATCAACTCGAGTTCCGACTCGACGAGATCGCCGCGCGCCGCCCGCACCCGCTTTCGCGCATGCCGTCGGGCCTGGTCGACGTGCTCGAGCAGGACGAGCTGCTCGACCTCGTCGCCTACTTGATCGGCGAGAGCGCGCGCGGCAACTAGTCGGCGCGCCGCAGCACGATCGAGCTCCCGGGCACCACGCCCAGCTCGATCAAGCTGTCGTCGAGGCACTCGCGCGCCGGGCGCAACTCGAGGTCGGGGCTCGGCGCGGGCGAGACCTCGAGCGTCCAGCCGTCGGCGGGAGCTTCGAGGCGCTCGAGCAGCGCGCGAATCTCGAAGCCCGGCTCCTCGTGGAACAGGCGCCGCTCCACGGCGCCGTCGGACTCGACGATCTCGGCCCAGAAGCGGATGTCGTCGCTCGAGAGCATCTCGATCAGGTCGAGGCGGCCGCTGGCGAGCTCCTGGTAGATCGTGGGCTTCCAGGTGTGCAGCTCGAGCTCGAACGTCGACTTCGGCTGCACGCGCTTCCAGTAGCCGAAGGCGCGCGCGATCTGCGCCAGCGCCAGTCGATCGGGGAACAGCGAGCGCTTGCCCGAGTAGATCTGCTGCATCACCACACGCCGCACGCCGCAGCGCTCGATCTCGCCGAAGAGCAGCTCGCACGCGCTGAAGACGTTGCGCAGATCGCGCGCGCGGTCGGCCTCGACGGCCACCGCGGCGAGCACGTGCGGCGCGCTCGAAAGTCGCGTGAACGGTCGATCGACGCGCGCGGGTCGCAGGCCCGTGCGCAGGCCGAGCTGCGCGAGCACCGCCGCCGCCTGCGGACCGAAGTGGAGTTGACCGTTGCGCTCGCCGCCGCTGACGACCAGACACTCGTCCGCGGCCGGGACGCGCAGGTTTCCGCGCACCACGGTGAAGTCTTCGCGCGCGGCGGGGAGCGCTTCGGCGCGCGGCGCGTGCACGGCGAAACTCCAGCGCACCTGGCGGCAAGCGCGCTCGGCCACGGCGGCCGCGAGCCGGTCGAGCAGCTTGGGCAGCTCGGTGTGGTCGTCGTACTCGCACACCTCGGTGTGGAAGCGCGCGAGCATGAACTGCGGATCGACTTCGCCGCGCTTCATCAGCGCGTAGTTCGGGCGCGCGCTCGGCCCGTAGATCTCGAGCACTTCGCCGAACAGATCGAGCAGGTACGACTCGCTCAGGCCCGACCCGAGGAAGAACAGCGAGCGGCTGCGGTAGACCTCGGCGAAGGCGCGCCGGAAGTGCGGCTCGCGGTTGGCGACCGCGCGGTACTCCTGGTGACCGATGACGACTTCGGCCGGGCGCTCCACGTCGCCGCGCGCGAGCCGCGACGTGTTCGGCGCGCGCAGGAACCCCTGCAGCGCCCACAGGATCGAGTGACTGGGGCTCGAGAGCGACGAGAGCACGTGCTGACAGTCGATCGGACTCCGGCCGAGCACCTGCAGCGGGCGCTCGCCGCCGTCGGAGTCCTTGCCGTGCGCGCGGCGGTGCGCGACGGCGAAGAGGTTGTCGTAGTTCGTGGTGAGCACCAGCGGCCACCACAGTTGCGCCAACGCTCGCGTCTGCCGCGGCGGATCGTCCTCGCGCGCGCCCATCAGGCCACGCACGACGCGGTAGAAGCGCTGCTCGTCCGCCAGGCGCAGCTTGCGCGTGGCCTTGTTCGCGCGGCGCACGAGCGCTTCGGGTTTGCTGTCCTCCGCGCGCTTCGAGGATTCGAGGCCGGCAGCCTCCTCGAGGCCCTTGATCAAGCGCGGCCACGAGCCGGCGACGGGCATGCTCAGGCCGCTGCCGATGAACGGCGTCAGTCGCCCGCGCTCGTAGGCCGCCACCAGGCGCGGCAGAAGGTGTTCGAAGCTCAGCGACATCTCGGGCGCCCTCAACGCATCGCGGCAGCGCTCGCGCGGATCCGATCGGCGAGATCGCGCAAACCGAGCGTCAGCGCGCGCTGCGCGGCTTGTTCGAACTTGGCCTGAGCCTCGTCGCGGCGGCCCGCGCTCGCGAGCGCCACGCCGTGCATCTCGAGGGCGCGCACGTCTTCGCCGCGCGTGCGCGCCTCGAGCCCCTGCGCGAGCTGCACCGCCTCCGCGGGCGCGCGCTGCGTCGTGTCTTCAGCGACCGACAGCAGCCACACGAGTTGCAGCCCGGCCGCTATCGATTCGGGGTTGTAGCGCAGGGCGCTGCGCGCGGTCTCGATCGCGCGCATCCAGTCGCCGCGGTTCACGAACACCGTCACCAGCGCTTCCCAGCTCTCGACCTCGCCCGGCCGTCGTTGGATCGCGGCCTTGAGCGTGTCGATCGCCGCGCGCTCGTCGCCGCTCGCGAGTTGCGCCGCGCTGAGTCTGCGCAGCAGCACCGGGTCGTCGGGACGCTGCTCACTTGCTCGGCGCGCATGGACGAGCGCTTCGCGCGGCTGGTTGGCGGCGAGCAGCGCCACGCTGAGGTTCGCGCGCGTGTCGGGGTCGTCGGCGAGTTCGACCGAGCGCTCGAGGTCGGCCACGGCCTCGGCGCCGCGGCCCAGGTCGATCAGCGCCGCGCCGACGTTGGAGAGCGACATCGCGAGCTGCGCGCGCCGGTCGATCAACGGCCAGTTCGAGAGCACGCCGAGCGCGAGCGCTGCAACCAGCGCGGGCGCGAGCCGACGGCGATCCTTCGCGAGCCAGTGCTCGTGCGCCAACACGACCGCGGCCGCCGCCAGGATCAACGCCGGCGGCGCGAGCGGATAGCGGTAGCGACCGAACACGTAGAACAGCACGAGGCCGAACAGCAGCGTTCCGCAGACGGCGTGCAGCACCGCCAGCTCGCGCCGCCTCGACCAGCTCAGGAGCAGGCCTGCGGCCGCGAGCGGAGCGATCAAGCCGAAGTGCAACACGGCGCCGAGCCAACGCAGGAGCCAGGAGTGCTCGGCGTAGTAGCCCTGGTCCTCGTAGTCGGGGATCTCGTAGGCGTTCAGCGCGAGCGCGAACTTGCGCGCGAGCAGCGCCAGCCAGTCGAGCGGCTCGGCCGTGATCCACTCGAACGACTTGCCGAACCAGTAGCTCGAGACTTCGGAGGCGCTCAGCGCTCGACCCGCGCCTTGCTCGGCGAGTTGACGCGCGTCGATGCGTTCGAGCGGCGTGCTGCTGCGGCCGGGGAGCAGCGGCTCGTACACGCCGCTCGCGCCCTCGTGATTGCCGATGAAGAAGTTCGAGCCGGCCTGCGAGGTGGTGAGCACGAACTCGCCGCCGACGTGCGCGTTGCGCGCGGCGATCGGCGCGAGGACCAGCGCCAAACCTCCCAGCGCTGCGACGAGGCTCGCGAGCGCCTGCGAGCGGGCTCGGCCGTAGGCCCAACAGGCGCCGAGCAGCACCGGAGTGAGCAGCAAGGTCTCTTCGCGCGTCGCCATGAGCGCGCCGAGCGTCGCGCCTGCCGCGAGCCACAACTTGGGACTCGAGGCGTGCCGCGCGCGCGCGAGCAGCGCGAGCAACGCGGTGACCAGCACTCCGCCGAGCGAGGCCTTCTGGATCTGGCCGTCGAAGAAGATCGCCGGCGGGTACAGCGCGAGCCCCAGGCCCGCGATCCAGCCGACGCGGCGCGAGAAGAACCATCGCGCGGCGAGGAACACGAGGCCGCACGAGAGCGAGCCGAGCAGCGCTTGCACGACGCGGATCGGCCAGAGTCCGTCGCCGAACGCGAGCTGGATCAGCGCGAGGAAGTACGGGTAGAGCGGCGCCTGATAGAAGACCTCGCTGCCGATCCAGTCGCCGGCCGCGATGCGCGCGGCCCATTCGCGGTAGGCCGCGCCGTCCATCACGACCAGGTCGAACAGCGGCGCGCTCGAAGCCTGCGCCAGGTACAGCGCGCGCGACGCGAGCGCTACGGCCGAGATGATGGCGAACGGGCGCGTGAGTCCTGCGTCGCCAGACGCTCCGGCGCTGCTGTCGGTGCTCTTCGGAGTCAGCTTCAAGGCCCCGCAGCGTAGCCCGCGCGCAAAGCCCGGTCTCGCTCGCTGGCGGGATCCGTGCGAAGCGGGCTACGCTCGTGTTCCCCCCCGGCGTCGACTCCTCGCATGAAGCTCGTTCTTCTCGCCAGCGCGCTGGTGACGGCGGCGCTGCTCGTCTGGTCGCTGATGGGCTCGCCCGCTGCAGCGCCGAGCGCGAGCGCCGCGCCCAACTCCGCGCTCCCTCGCGACGTCGCACCGCCCGCGCCCGAGCTCACGCCGCCGGCGGCGCTGAATTCAGCGAGCGGCGAGCCCGAAACGCGCGTCGCGATCCCCACTGCGCCTCCGCCGGCGCCCGAAGCGTGGGAGGCGAACTTCGCGCGGCTCGACGTGCGCGTGCTGTCGAGCGAAACCGGACTCGCCGTGAGCCAGCACCGCATCGCCGCGCTGAGCGGCGCGCAGAGGGACTGGGAGGGCCGTGCGGGCAACGGCGCGGTGGCTCGGCCCGGCGAGTCCGCGCTGAGCGATGCGACGGGTCGCGCGACGCTCTACGTCAACGCGTCGCAGGAGCACACGTTGCGCTCGCTCGATGCGTGGGGACGAGAATTCAACGGACCGACGGCGGTGGCCCCGCTCGCGGCCGGTGCGACTCGCGCACTCGAGCTGCGCGTTCCCACCGAGCCGGACCTGATCTTCGTCGGCCGTGTCATCGCCGCCGACACGCAGCTCCCGCTCGCAGGCGCGCGCGTGCGCGTCGAGCGCGAGATCGAGCCTTCGCTGCGTTCAGACGAGCGCGGACTGTTCACCGTGCGCTCACGCTCTTGGCTGGAGAAGGAGATTCGCGTCGCCGCGCCTGGCTATCTGCCGATGGATGTCGAGCTCGCCGTCGGGCACGAGCGCGAGGCGAGCGCGTTCGTCGTGACGCTCGGCAGAGAAGCCTCGCTGGTTGTCAACGTGTTCGAGCGCCCCGGCGAGCCTGCGCAGGGGAGCGTCGAGGTCTTGCTCGAGGACCGCGCGGCGCGCAGCGAGGTTGGGAAGAGCATGCCCGGGCGCTGGGCGCACGCCACGAGCCGCGAAGGCGTCGCGCGCTTCGCACGCATGCCGTCGCACGTGCCGCTGCGCGTGAGAGTGACCCACGGCAGCCGCACCAAGACCTTGAACGAGACGGTGGTGCTCTCACCGGGCGTCGAAGCGAGCGTCGACGTGCGGCTCGACCTCGGCGCGCGAGTGCGCGGCGTCGTGGTCGACAACGAAGGACGCGGCGTGCCGCTCGCGCAAGTGAACCTGCACGACGCTCCGCAAGGCATGCGCGCGTTGATCGGCGGATCGAGTGACGCGAGCGTTCGAGCGAACGCCCAGGGCGAGTTCCTGTTCGAGGGGCTCGATATCGGCCGCTGGGCAGTCGGCCTCGAGCCGACGCCGACCCACGACGGCGGCCCGCGGCTCGTCGCGGCCTTGAGCGTGGTCGATGTGCGCAGCGAGATCGAAGAGCACGAGGTGCGCATCGTCGCGGCGCCGGGCAAGCAGATCAGCGGCAGGGTCGTCGACGCGCAGGGGCGCGGCGTGCGCGCGAAGGTGGACGCGATCGGAGAAGGGTTTTCGCAGCTGGTGTCGCGCTCTACCGACGAGCACGGCGAGTTTCGACTCGGGCCGCTGCCGGAGGGACGCTTCCTGATCGTCGCGCAGGGCTCGCGCGCGAGTTCGATGCACTCGGCGCGGCTCGAAGTCGACGCAGGCGCGCGCGAGCTCGTGCTTCAACTGCAGGCGGGCGGGCTGGTCGTCGTGCATCTCGAAGGCGCGCCGAACCCGGGGCGCTTCGTGCTGCGCGCCAACGGCGTGGCGGTGTCGTCGCGCTCGCGCACCTTCACGCACGAAGGCGAGCTCCTGGGACCGCTGCCCCTCGGAAAGAACACCATCGAAGCCGTCGACGACAGCGGCCGCGTGCTCGCCAGCGCAGAGGTCGACGTCGTGGAAGGGCCGCGCTTGAACTCAGTGCGCTTGAACTTCCCAGCAGGCGCGGCGGACGAGCAGCGTTGAGCTCAACTACTTCCGCAGTTCGACGCTGCCGAACCAGGGGTAGAGCTGGTGCGGCCCGAGCGCGCTGCGCATCGGCGTGAGCACCAGATCGGCGGCCGCCAGGTCGCGCACGTCGATCAGGAAGAGCGACTGTCCCTCGCGCGCGCCGCCGAACTCGCCCTCGAGCACGATCCCCTTCTGTGCTCGCAAGGGCTCGAGCGCCTTCGACGCGCGCGCGCCGTCCTCGGCCACGAGCATCGCGTAGGTGCTCATGCCATCCATCATCGGGATCGACGGATCGGCCTTGCGGCGCTCTTCGAACTCCATCCCACGGCGCAGCACGTCGAGCAGGTCCTTGTCGGTGCGCAGCGGCGCGACTTCGGCGGCGAGCACGCCGGCGGCGATCGACGGATCGCTCTGGCACAGCGCCTGCGCTTCGTTCACGTCGTCGGTCACGAATACGAAGATCCCGCGCAGGCTCGGATCGGGATTGCCCTGCCCCATCGGACCGGCGACGCACAACTTGCCCTCTCCCGCGAGCCGCCCGATGTTCGCCATGTGGCCGCGCATGAGCTCCTGCAGCGGCTCGCCGGTGATCTCTGCGCGCTTGGGGCCGGTGCGCAGGAAGGCGAAGGTGTGCTCGTGCGCGCGCGGGGTGCTGCTCGAGGTCGATGCGCAGCCGAGGGTGAGGGTGAGAGCCAGTACGGTCAGTAGGTTTCGCATCGTGCGTTCAACGCTGAGTCGGGGAGCATGGCCGCGTCACAGGATCCACTCGGCGACGCCGTACGGACCCTCGTAGATGGAGAGGAGCAGGCCCGCGAGCCACGTCACGAGCCAACCGGCGAACCACACTGGCCCGCGGGCGCCGAACCGGCGCTGCAGCGCGAAGTGCAAGGGCGGGAAGACGAGCAGGGAGATCCATGCGGCGCGGACGAACAGCAGCGCTGCGGCGTGGTGCGCGCCAAACACTCCGGGCTCGATGTTGGACGGCGTTCCGGGCTCCAGGAAGCGGAACACCTCCGCGCGCGGCCACTCGCCGATCGTCCAGACCGCGCGAAGGACCAGAGTCGTCGCTGCGGCCAGCCAGAGCGCAGGCGCGAACGCGAGCGTGTGGTGAAGCGCGACCAGCGGCCTCACGATCGCTCGCAGCGTCGCCGGCGCGCGCGCACTTGCGCGGCCGATCCAGTGGCCGAAGAACAGCGCGAAGGCGATCCACACCGTCGACACGACGGCCGTGAGGAAGAACCCGACCAGCGCTAGTTGAACCTCCATCGCGCAGCCTCCTCCGCGATGCTACCCCGCCGGCTTGGGCTTGAGCAGCGACAGCGCGATCGAGCCGCCGATCAACCCCGCGACCACGCCCAGGGACACGCCGATCGGGATCTTGTAGAGGTCCATGATCAGCATCTTCACGCCGACGAACAGCAGCACGAAGGCCAGGCCCTGCTTCAAGTAGTGGAACTTCTCGATCACGCCCGCGAGCAGGAAGTACATCGAGCGCAGGCCCAGGATCGCGAAGATGTTCGAGGTGAACACGATGAACGGGTCGGTGGTCACCGCGAAGATCGCTGGGATCGAGTCGACCGCGAAGATCAGGTCGGAGACCTCGATCACGGCCAGCACGACGAGCAACGGCGTCGCGAAGCGCTTGCCCTCCTTCACGACCGTGAACTTCGGGCCGTGGAACTCGGACGTGACCGGCACGAAGCGGCGGAACAACCGCAGCACCGGGTTGCGCTCGGGGTGAATCTCCTCCTCGCCGCCGAACATCATCTTCAGCGCGGTGAGCACCAGCAGGCCGCCGAACACGTACAGCACCCAGTGGAACTTCGAGATCAGCACTGCGCCGATGCCGATGAACCCGCCGCGCATGAACAGCGCGCCGAGGATGCCCCAGAACAGCACGCGGTGCTGCAGCGTGCTCGGCACGCCGAAGTACGCGAACACCGCGACGAACACGAAGATGTTGTCGACCGCGAGCGCCTTCTCGAGCAGGTAGCCCGTGGCGAACTCGAGCGCTCGATCGGGTCCGAACCAGTGGTAGACCAGGCCGTTGAAGGCGAGCGAGACGGTCACCCACACCACGGACCAGATCGCCGCTTCCTTGATCGTTACGGCGTGGGCGGAGCGGTGGAACACTCCGAGGTCGAGCGCCAGCAGAGCCAGAACCAGTCCGAGGAAGCCCGCCCACATGGCGGGCGTGCCGACGCTTTCGATGGGCATGAGGCGCAAGAGCGTACGGGCGCCGAGCGCTCACCCGCAATCGCGGCGCGGATCAGCCGCGCTTGGGTCGGCCGGCGACAACCACTTGGAACGAAACGATGCGCAGGAAACGCGTCGAACAGATCCAGCGGTCGAGCTTGATCATCTGGCGCACGATCCAGGCCGAGCCGGGCACGTAGCGCAGCACGCCGATGTGGTCGGGGAAGCCAGCGAAGAGGTAGGCGAACACGCCGTAGCGGCCGGCGTGGGTCACTTCGAAGCCCGCGCGCTCCATCAGCGCGACGAGCTCGTCCTTCATGAAGCCGCGGTCGTCGGGGCTGAAGTGCGGACTCAGGTGGTACATCGCCGCCCGCGCCCAGCGGATGGCGAAGTTGTCGTTGCACGGCTCGGAGAGGATCAGCACGCCGCGCTCGCCCAGCGCGCGCTGGCAGTTGGCGAGGAAGCGCACGTGGTCGCGCGTGTGGTGCAGGCAGCCCTTGCAGAAGATCGTGTCGAAGACCGCGTCTCGAAAGGGCAGCTTCTCGGCGTCCGCCGTGACCACCTTCGCGCGCGGCACGTACTGCTCGCTCACGCGCAGCATGGCGTGGCTGATGTCGAGCCCCACCGCTCCGGGCCGACGCTCATCGAGCTCCGCGAGGAAGAAGCCCGTCCCACAGCCCAGGTCCAGCACGCGGCGCGCGTCGGACGGCATGTGCCGCATCATCTCGGCGTGCCAGTCCTGCTGAAACAGGCGCGAGAACTCGAACCCGTAGCGGAACGCGTAGCGCGGAGCGAGCGCCTTGTGCAGCTCGATCTGTTCCTGGGCGTTGCTCGCGGACACGGGGACCGAAAAGACTAACCCACGCGCGCGCTACTTGCGCCGAAACAGCGCCATCGCGAGGTGCCCGACCAAGCCGAACAGCAGCGTGTCGAAGATCTGCACCAGGTGCGCGCCGACGCCGCTCGCGAGCGCATCGTCAGCGGCCACGCCCACGAGTCCGAAGCCGAACACCCAACCGGCCTCCTGCGTGCCCAGACCCGCGAAGGAGTTGATCGGGAGCAGATTCATCGCGACCGCGAGGCTCGCGCCGAAGCTCGCTTCGAGCGGCCCGATCGAGTCGGGCAGGCCCAGGCCGCGCGCGAGCACGACGTAGAACGCGAAGATCAGGAACCACACGACGAAGGAGAGCGCCGCGGCGCGCAAGCGCGAGCTCGCGCCCGCCAAGCGCAAGGCTTCGCGCAGCTCGTGCGTGCGACGCAGCATGGCCTGACCTCGCGCGGTGCGCTCGAGTCCCGCTGCGCGCGCCACGGCCTCGAGCAGCGTCACCAGGCGATCGCCGCGCACGGCGAGCGCAAAGCACGCGAACGACACGCACACCAGGCCCGCGGACAGCGCGATCGCGGTCCACGCTGGCGCCTCCCAGGTCGGCCGGGTCGAGAGGGCCAGCGTGACGCCGGCCATGATCGCGCTCAGGCTCGCGAGATCGAGGATGCGCGAGACCACGAGCGAGGCGATGCCCACCGCAGCGCGCGTGCCGCACGCCGCGCTGAGGTACACAGGCAACGTCGCTTCGCCCGTCTTGGCGGGCAGCGCGTACACGGCGAGGTTGTGCGCCGAAGTCACGGCCAAGAGCGGCCCGCGCGCCGGCCGCTCCGCCTCGGGCATGAGCACGCGGAAGCGCTCGGCGCGCGCGAGGTAGATCGCCGCGTGCAGCGCGAGCGCCAGAGCGAACGCACGTGGCGAGAGGCTCGCGACACGCCGCGCCATCTCGCGCCAGTCGGCGTCGCCCAGCCCGTAGAGCACGGCGAGGACGACCAGCGCCACGAGGATCGACAGCGCGAGGCGCGCGCGCCGCGAGGGTGCTTCACTCACGCGGCCGACACCTCGGAGAGCTCCACACCCCTCGCCGGCCGCGCGCGACTCACTGGATCTTCTTGTGCGTGCCGCCCGAGTCCTCGGCCAGCCACTCCAGCACCTGGAACGAGCCGCCCACCGCGATGGTGTTCACCACGATGCGACGGTTGCGGTTCCACTCCTTGACGCGGTCGCGGATCAGCGAGGGGTCGACCACTTCGCCGGCCGTCGGCTCGCCGTCGGAGAGCACGAAGATCGTGTCGACGTCCGGATCGGCGAAGGCCTGCTTCATGGCGTCGTACAGGTTCGTCGCCCCGCCCGCGCCGAGCGCCGCGACGTACTTCTTCGCCTCTTCCTTGTTCGACTGGCTGAACTGCGCGATGCCGCCGTCGAGCCAGTGGTTCACGTCGCTCGAGAACACGACGATGTTGAACAAGGACTCCGGCTCGAGCGCGTCGATGCACGCCGTGAGCTCCTTCTTGGCCACTTCCATGCGCGGCTCGCCGGTCTTGCCGGCGTACTCGCTGCGCAGCACCTCGCTCATCGAGCCCGACACGTCGATGATGAAGATCACGCGGTGCGACAGGATGCGCACGCCGAAGAAGCTCGGCGTCTTCGTGATCTGCTTGAGCCGACGGATCTCCTCTTCGGCCTGCAGCTTGGCGAGATCGGCGGCGGAGATCGGCTGGAAGCCCTTGCCCTCCTTCTCCCACCAGTTCTTCCAGGCCGGGACCGAGCTGCGGAAGGGCTTGCCGCTCAAACGGAACAGGGCGTCCGTGAAGCGGATCAGCATCAGGCCGGTTTCCTTCTCGAGCCGGCCGACCATCGCGCCGACAGCCTCCGGCGAGCGGCTCGCTTCGAGTCCGTCGAGCGCGGCGTAGCGCGTCGACCAGTCCGCGTGGTCGAGCGCGGCCACCAGCAGCGGCACGTACTTCTTGTCGCCGCTCTTGCCCAGCGCGAGCAGCGCGCCGTTGCGCACCTCGACGCGTTTGTCGGTCGCCAGCGACTCGAGCTTCCC
This sequence comes from uncultured Planctomycetia bacterium, assembly GCA_938003765.1. Classification (GTDB taxonomy): domain Bacteria; phylum Planctomycetota; class UBA1135; order UBA1135; genus WYBT01. The sequence continues at coordinate 21,607 of CALKYE010000043.1, read as the reverse complement.
GCGCCAGTCGCTGTTCATGTTCGTCATCTTGCCCAGCGCGTGGAGCGCGCCGGCCAGGATCTGCGCGTCGGCGGGGTTCTTGGGATCCTTCGCGCCATCCACCAGCGCGAGCAGCGTCGCCTGCGCGCCGGCGTGCTTGGACTCGGCCAGCACTTCGATCGTGTCGAGCACGAGGTCGCGCTGCTCGTTGTAGCCCGGGTCTTCCTTGGCGGGCGGGCCCTTCTTGGTCGCGCCTTCGATGTACTTGATCAGGCGCTCGAAGAACTTGTCGTCCTTGTAGCCGCGCAGCGCGCGCAGCACGAAGCGCTGCTCGTACACCTTGCCCTTGCCGACGAGCGCCACGAGCTTCTTGTCGGTCGCTTCGTCGCGCATGCGCGCGAGTTCGTCGGCGATCGCGCGCGTCATGCTGGCCGGCGCCTGGTCGGGGCCCTTGCGGCCGTCCTCGAGGAACTTGGGCGCGAGCTTCACGCCGTCGAACTCGGCCAGGATGCGCGCCGCCTCGCCGCGCGTGACGCCGCGCTCCGTGTTGTCGTCGTAGATCGTCTTGGCGAGGTCGTACAGGCCCTTGTCCTTGCGCGACTCGATCTCGAGCAGCGCCAGGCGGCGCACGCCCCACGACTCGGGGTCGTTGGGATCCTTCTCGCGCGCGTACTCGTACAGCTTGTCGATCGCGGTGGTCTTGGCCACCTGCTCGAAGGCCAGCTCACGGATCGAACGCAGCGAAGCGATGCGCTTCTCGCTGGGCGCGTTCTTGTCCTTCTTGGCCGGCTTCTTCTCCTTCTCCTTGTCCTTGCCCGCGCCGTCCTTCTTGAACAGCCGCTCGAAGAAGTCCTTGTCCGACTCGTTCGCCATGCCGACCACGAGCTGCATCGCGCGCTCGCGCACGTCGTCGTCGGCGTTGGACTCGACGATGGTCTTGAGGAAGTGCTTGCCCATGTTGCGGCAGGCGCCGAGCGTGTCGATCGCCATCGAGCGCAGCTCGAACTCGACCGCCTCGGTGGCCACGTCGGTCAGCTTCTGCAGCGCCGGCTGCTCGGCGTCGGGCACGCCGTCGAAGGCGCCGAGGGCCTTGACCACCTCGCGCCGCATGTAGATCGAGCCGAAGACCGAGTCGTACAGCTCGAGCAGCGCCGTCATCGCCTCGCGCGTGCGCAGGTTGCCGAGCTGCTGCACCAGCTTGGGGTCGGCGTCGTCGCGCGTCTTCTTGATCTCCGTCATCAGCGTGGCGACGTCCTCCCGCGCGAGCCCGCGAGCCGGCGCGAGCAGCGCGAAAACGGACGTCACGAGGAGCAGCAGGGAGAGCACGCGCAACTTCATGGGAACCTCTTCGTTCAAGCTGGAATCGAGTCGGACGACCACGCTACCCGCCCTCGAACGCGGCGCGCAACCGCGGATCGTTCGCGCTGCGCACAAGTCCTGTGGCGCAGCTCCCCCGCGGGCTCACAGCCGTGATTTCTTCTCGATCAGATCGGCCAGCAGGCCGACCGAGAGAACCTGCACCAGCGCCACGAACAAGAGCACCGTCTTGTCGCCCAGGTTGGGCGGCCGCTCGACGAACAGGTCGTACCCCAGCGACGCCACGAACAGCACGAACATGCCGAACGCGATCGGGTAGAAGACCTTGAGCGGGTTGAAGTACAGGACGGTGCGCAGGATCAGCGCGGTGAACGCCAAGGTGTCGTGGATCGGGCGGATCTTCGACGAGCCCGAACGCTTGGCGTAGTTGACCGACACGTAGTCGACGCGGTGGCCGTTGGTCAGCGAGGCCAGCGTGATCGTGGTCGTGAAGCTGAAGCCCTGCGGCAGGATCGGGCGGTACGCGAGCACGAGCTGGCGGCGGAAGGCGCGCAAGCCGGAGTTGAGGTCGGGGATGTCCACGCCCGCGAGGAACGAGGCGAGCTGCTTGAGCACCCACTTCGGCGGCCGCCGCAGCAGCGGAATGTTCACGTCGTCGCCGGTGCGCGCGCCGACGGCCATCTCTGCGCCGTCGTCGATGCACGCGATGAGCTCGCGCACCTTGTCCTCGGGATAGGTTCCGTCGGCGTCCGTGATCACGACCACGTCGGTCTTGGCGTGCGCGAAGCCGGTCTTGAGCGCTGCGCCGTAGCCCTGGTTCGTGCGATGCGTGACGACGCGCAGGTTGGGGATCCGCGCGGCGCACTCAGCCAGCGCCGCGGCCGAGCCGTCCTTGGAGCCGTCGTTGACGGCCAGGAGCTCGACCGGCGCGCCCAGGTCGAGCTTGGACAGTCGCTCGAGCACTCCGGCGACGCCGCGCTCTTCGTTGTAGACGGGCACCACGATCGTGATGCCCGCAGCGCTGATGCGGCCGCCGATCCCAGCCAGCGGGTCGAGGTGCGTCGCAGGCTGCGCGGCGGGGGTCGGTGCGTGGTTCGACAAGGGCGGGGCGCGGAGTCGGCAGCGTATCGGAGCGAACCGGCCGAGTCATCCACGGCGCGAGCGGGCGCACGACGTCGTGCGGGAAGCTCGGCGCGACGCGGGTCGACTCGGTCAGCCGCGAACGTCGCTCGAGGTCGAGCCGACCAGGGAGCGCAGCGCCTTCTTGGCCATGCCGGTGAGCGCCAGCCCCGCGAGTCGTTCGCGCGCGACCCACGCCAGCGGAGGGCTCGCGCGCAGGCCTTGTCCGCGAGCCGCTCGCACGTTGGCGACGATGCGATGGCGTGTGATGGAGTGGCGCTGGCTGAGGAGCGGGGCGCCGTACGGCGCGATCTGCTCGCTGACGTAGCGCGCGGGGAACAGCTCCACTCCTTCAGCGCCTGCTGCAAGCTGGACGGTCGGCAACTGCCACAGGCCCGCCATGCGCCCGGTCGCCGGCCGCTGTTCGAGCAGCACTTCGCCGCGCCGCTCGAGCCACGCGCACTCCAGCTCGACGTCGATCGGCGTCGCGCGGGGTTTGGCTCGCGGCAGCTCGGCCTGTCGACCGTGCTCGCGCGCGAAGCAGTGCTCGCGCAGCGGACAGCGATCGCACGCGGGAGCGCGAGGCGTGCACACGCTCGCGCCGAGTTCCATCAGCGCCTGATTCCACTCCCCCGCCCCGCCGGCGCTCGGCACGAGCCGCTCGGCCTCGCCCCAGGCCCAACGCGACGCGGCCGCGTGCTCGAGCTCGCACCCCAGCCAGCGCGCCAACACGCGCACCACGTTGCCGTCGACGAGCGCGACGGGCGCGTCGAAGGCGATCGAGAGCACCGCGCCCGCCGTGTAGGGCCCCACGCCGGGCAGCGCGCGGACGGCGTCGATGTCGCGCGGAAACGCGCCGCCGTGCGCCTCGACGATGCGCTGGGCCGCAGCTCGCAGCGCACGCGCGCGTCGGTAGTAGCCCAGGCCGCTCCACGCCGCGAGCACGTCGTCTTCGCTGGCAGCGGCGAGCGCCGCGATGTCCGGGAAGCGCGCGAGGAAGCGCTCCCAGTAGCTGACCACGGTCTCCACGCGCGTCTGCTGCAGCATCGCCTCGCTGATCCAGATCGCGTAGGGATCGCGGGTGCGCCGCCAGGGCAGGTCGCGCTGCTCGGCGCGGAACCACTCGACCAGTCGCCGGCGCGCCTTGTCCCCGCTGCGCTGAGTGTTGCTCGCTTTCGCCACGCTTGCGCTCGACCCGCCTCGTGCGCCACTCTGAGCAGCGACCCTCGCATGGACAAGCCCGCGCCCGCACCGATCTCGCCCAGCGTGAAGCTGGGCCTCGAACTCGGACCGCTCGTCGTGCTCGTGGCGATCACCATGCGCTCCGGACTGGTCCGGGCGGCGCTGCCCTTCGCGATCGCGTCGGTGCTCTCGACGGCGATCCTCTACCACCTGCAACGCAAGGTGAACTGGGTCCTGGTCGTCTCGACCATCGCCGTGGTCGGCTTCGCCGCGCTCACCTGGTGGTTCGACGACAGCTCGTTCCTCAAGTTGAAGGTGACGATCGTCAGCGCGTGCATGGGCGTGTGGCTGCTGGTCGCGCGCGCGCTCGGCAAGCAGCCCCTGCGCACGCTGTTCGATTCGGCGATGCAGCTCGACGACGAGGGCTGGAGCAAGTTCACGCTGCGCTTCGGCCTGTTCTTCCTCGCCATGGCGGCCGCCAACGAGGTCGTGCGCCGCGTGGTCGATGACGAGGGCTACGCAATCGCCAAGCTGGCGCTGTTCTTCCCGCTGCCGATCGTGTTCATGGCGACGCAGCTCCCGCTGATCAAGCGCCACTCGTCGCCGCAGCCGGACGCGGGCTCGGAGAAGTAGGCGACACGACCGCCGGCGGCCGTCCGACTTTCGGCGGAACGAGGCACGACCCGTGCGCCCGCGGTGGACCTCGGGTTCGCAGCCTGCGATGCCCGGCGGTCGATCCCTCGGATTCATCGACGTGGTCGTCGCGCGACATAGGTGACGACGCAGCGCGCGCGTCCGATCACATCGGCAGCTCATCGAAAGCGACGAACGGAGGAGCGAGCTGCACGCGACCACGCCATCGGTGCGTCGCCGCTCCGTGAACTCACGTTGCCCCGTCTACAGCTTCGCTTCCGACAAATCGCACCTGCGTCGCGGCGAGCTGCGCAGGACCTCGGCGCGCGACGAGAGTCGCCCCAGTATCCGAGGCGGAGCTCCGCCGAGGACCTGGTCGCGCGTCTAGCTCGTGCTCGCGCAAGCGTGTCTCGAAATCAGCATACGAACTCCCATTTGGGGGAACGCCCGAGAGATCCGCTAGCCCGTTCTTGCCACGCCGTGTTCCACAACTACAACCGGGCGACATGTCGCACGCCGTGAGAAGCAACCGCCAATAGCCAGTATGAGCTACTGCGCTGAATTCCGGGCCACCGAAGGCTCCGCCACGGCGAGCGCGCGCAAAGACGCAAAACGGAGGAGTCCAGCTCCTCCGCTCTGAAACCTCGGTCGCTGGCGGCTGCGCCTCGTCGGCGCAGCGAAACCACCTAGCTGGTCTCGAGTGCGGTGTCCGAGTCCTTTTCCACACGATGGAGGCCTCAAGAGGCAAGCAAGATGAAGATTCAAATTCTGAGCGTTGTAGCCGCCGTAGCTGCGCTTTGCGCGTGGTCCGCGCCGGCTCGGTCCGCGCCGAAGCCCGTCGAGACCGCGAGCTGCATCGAACCCACTTGGATTCCGACCGACATCCGGAGAATCGGACCTTACACGTACACCTGCAGGACGTACTTCTTGGGAATCGTGGTCCACACGTCCACGGTGAGCTGCCAGACTTCCATCCGAACAACACCGGGACACTACAAGTGCTCGGACGCGATCAGCGAGACGGTGGACTGCCTCGGAAGCGTCAACAGCGTGATCGAGTCGACTCAGAAGTACAAGGCTCGTTGCAAGGGGCAGACTGGACTCAACATTGAAGTCGGTGGCGTCGAGATTGGGATCGACTGGTGGGAAGCCGTCTGTGAAGTCGATGGCGCTCCGATCAACGTCGTGATGATGACCGACTCGTCCATCCCGTGCCAACGAGGCGACGTTTCGGGCAGCGACTAAGACGGCGCGACGCGGTCGGAGGGGGCGTGAGAGCCCTCTCCGGCTCGTCGCCTTTGTGTGTCCACGAATGCTCGATGCTAGCTCTGGCGCCGCCTGCTATGAGTTGGACTGACTCACGATTTGACGCCTGGGCTCGGCGGCGCCATCCCCACAATTGCAGTTGAAGCCATGGACGCACTGACGAATCCCCACTCGCTACTCACTCACCGGCGCGTCAACGCACTGAACTCGGCGCTCTTGATCCTGGGCGCGTTCTTTGTCTCGGGGTGTGCTGATGAACCTCACGCGGCCTCGAAGCAGGACCTCGAGAGCATCTGCGGAAGACTCCACTCGGCGGCGCGTGAGGGTCGTGCTGAGGACTTCCTGGCCGCCTCGCATGCGTTTGTCGGGGACCCGACGTTGCTCTCCGAGCTCCTACAGAGGTTGGAGGGTGGGAGCTACGAAGTCGCCCGACTGGATGAGGAGATGGGCGCGTTGGATCTGGGCGTGCAGCTCCTGGCAGAACGATCGACAGCGCTCCATCCTCAGTTGCGCGAAGAACGCGAGGCGTATCTGAACCGTGCCGTCGAGTGTTTGAGCGCTCTCCCGCCGGCGTACGCGCACGCGATGGTCAATCGTTGGGGGCAGTGGGGCTTCTTCGCGCCAGATCACGGGCCGGCTCTGGTTCGATTGGCGCCGCACCCCGAGTGTCGCGCCATCGTGCTGCACGAACTGGCGGAGTTCGGCCCAGCGAACTCCCTCGGGCCCGCGGAGCTCGACCTGCTCACCGCTGTCTACGACACGCAGTCGCTGGATGCGCCGGAGAAGGCGAACCTGCTCTCGGTCCTGCTGAAGCGTGCCGACGAGCACGACGTGCGCCGAGCGGTGAGCTTCATCAAGGTCCTGGACTCTGGCCCGCCTCGCTGGGATCTGCTCAGCAAGCTTCTGGTCGAGGTCGAGCGAGAGGGCGTGGTCCGCCAGATCATTGACGGCATCTCCGAGTTGTCCTGGGCCACGCAGCCGGGCAACTGGTCAGAGATTGTGCCGACGAACGCGGTAGTGGGCGAAATCGCTGTGGCGCTCTACTTGGAGCAACCCGACTCGCCGCGCGGCCGAGCCGCGTTCGCACTGGCGCTGCATCGGAGGACGTTTCTGGAGTCCGTACACGAGCACGCGAGCGACATTCGCGATCGACTACTGGCCGTGGAGATGTTGATTCGCCACCACCTCACGTTTGACGAGGCGATCGCGCTCACGGAGCTGACTTTCGCGCGCGAAGCTGCGCAGATCACGGCCGATTCGAGCGCGGCCAGTCGATTCCTGGGCGCGTTGGCGTCGCTCACCACTCGCGCACTGCAGGGCGAGACTTCAGGTCGCACGCAGTCGCTGAAGTCGTTGCTGCAGAAGTGTTCCACTGCGATCCGCCATCCAGAGCAGGCGCAGAGCGTGGCCACGCTGATCCGGCTCCTCGATGAAGGCGTCGATCGATGAAGCGTGGTCGAGCCGTCGCTGTGGCGCTGCTGGCGCTCGCCATCGCCGTGACGTGGTCACTGTGCAGGGCGCCGTCGCAGCCGGAGTCGGCGGCTGAGCGCGCGTCCGTGGACGAGGAGCAGCAGACCGCTGCGGAAGTGGCTGAAGCGGAAGCTGTGCGCGACTCGCCTGCTGCGCCGGATGAGCGCCCTGAGACCAGGATCGCCGTGAACGCTCCGCCCCCGCTGCCCTCGCCGGCTACGACGCCGCGAGCGGTGCTCGCGGTCGAGGACGAGCGTCCGGAGGTGGTCTCGTGGGTTCTGCGCGTCGGTGATGGGACCGAGTTCGTTCCGTGCGCGGAACTCCTCGTGCAAAGACACGAGGCCGACGAAGTGCTCTGCTCCGACTCGACAGGTCGACTGAAGGCGTCGATCGCGGAGACGGATCGAGTCGCGCTGCGCATCCCAGCCGCGGCGGGCTTCGAACTGCCGGTGCGCGTGGACCTCCGCGGACCACTTGGGCCGACTCTGCGAGTGGAGCTGGCTTCGGTGATCGTCCTCGCGGCTCCGACCGCCGGGGAGTGGACGCTGGTCTCGACCACCTCCCGCGTCGATTCCCGGTCGGGTCGCCTGCTGCCCGCGCTGAACGGGTGGCGCTGCGGCCAGGATCGAGTTGTGTTTCCAGTCCCCGGAGAAGTTCCGAATGTCGCGTCGAGCGATCGGGGCCGGGTGACGTTCGTCGCGCGCGAGAACGGCGAACGGGTAGCCGATCTCGAGGTCCCGTGGCCGTGCTGGGCGAGCGACGGAGTTCAATCCTTGCTGCGCAGACCCCCATCAACGGCCTCGTTGCACGTTGCGCTCCACTCACAGGATCCCTCGGAAGGGCTCGGCGCGCTTCAGGTGACTCTCAAGGCCGCGGACGCTCCGCGCTCCAGTCCGGCTTTGGCCGTCGAGTTTGCGCAGCTCGGATCGCGCGTGGAGTTCAGCGACCTCGAGCCGCGCCGTGTGACCGTCTTCGTGAGCGGTGAGCGGGTAGGGCTCGTTCAGCGGACCGTAGATCTCGCGCCCGGACCCAATGAGCTCGACCTCGTGCTGTCCCTCGGCCCGGCTCCGCTGGCGTTCGAGGTCGAGGTTCTCTCGCGCAACGGGAAGTTGGAAGACGGCCTGTTCGTGACCGCAACCTCAACCCAGCCTGGGCAGGCTCGGTTCGATGCGCCGTTGCATGTCCGGCGCGGCGAGGACGGTCAGGAGCAGGCACGGGCGAGTCTCGCTCTCGCCGTCGGCGAGTGGCGGCTGCGCATCTACTCTGCCTCAACGGGCGTCACGTACATCTCTGATCACGGGGTGCGCGCCGAGGATCGGCGTGCGCGGCTCACCATCGACGCGCCAGCGCAGCTCATCGGCATCCGCTTGGCGGACGACTCCAGCGTCGTCGGCGTCGACTTGTGGGTCGATGCGAGCGGCGAAGGACTGCGCCTCACGGCTGTCGGCGCGCAACCAGGAGGCGTGATGGCGGAAGTGCCGGCCTCAGCCGAAGCAGTGACCTGGGTGCTCTCAGACGAGCGCGGCCCGTATCAGCACGGCGGACTATCGGATCTGCGGCTCAAGCGGAGCGCTAGCGGCGAGTCAGAGTACGTTCTCTCTCCCATGCGAGTCCGCTCGACGACTTGCGCCGTTCGGTTGACCTCGGGCGAGCGCGGCGTCGAGGGCTCGCTCGACGGCCGGCGCAGTGACCGGCTCGGCTATGTGTTCCTCGACGGCGCATTGGGCGCAGAGGTTCTGGTCGAGGTCGAAGGCAAGTCGCGAACCGTGATCGGCCGCTACAAGCACCCCTGGGGGACCACCCTCAGGCTGTCGCCCTGAGCGCGAAGCGCGCGGCCGCACTCTCCCGCAGCGACCGTCCCAGAGCTCGAAACGACCCGTCGACTCGCGACACGACCCGAATCGTCGCCGACTCGGCGAAGCCCGGATCACGCAATCGCCAAGCTGGCGCTGTTCTTCCCGCTGCCGATCGTGTTCATGGCGACGCAGCTCCCGCTGATCAAGCGCCACTCGTCGCCGCAGCCGGACGCGGGCTCGGAGAAGTAGGCGACACGACCGCCGGCGGCTGTCCGCTGGTGGATGTCTCGGCGTGGGCTCGGTTTCGAACGCAGGGGTGGACCTGCATTCGTCGGTCAGCGCGCCGGAGGCCGTGTCGGAGCTCGAGGCTCTCCGACCACAGGAGAGCTCAGCCGCTTCAAGCGGGTGTGAAGAGTCGCGACGACCGCGGCGCTCAGTCGAGCACTGCGCGCGCCGGGCGCAGGCCGAGCGTGTCGAGCGACTGCTCCAGCCCGAACGAGCGACGGTGCGCCGAGCGCGCGAGCAGCGCGGGCCCGGCCCAGCAGCCGCCGCGCGCGACCGCCAACCCGGCGCGGGGCGCTACCTGTGCGCCATCGCCCGGCGCGGTGATGTGGTTGGGACGCCAGCCGTCGGCGCACCACTCCCACACCAGTCCGTGCATGTCGAACAGACCGAAGCGATTGGGAGCGAGCGTCCCGACCGGCTGCGGTCCGTGCGTGTTGCCCGCGAACCAGCCGCAACGCTCCAGGTCCTCTTCGCGATCGCCGCACGAGTAGCGCAGCCTCGACCCCGCGCGGCAGGCGTACTCCCACTGCGCCTCGCTCGGCAGTTGCAGCCCGGCGCGAGCGCACCACTGCTGCGCTTCGGCGAACGTCACGTTGCTCACGGGCAGCGTGGGGCCGCTCACGCGCGATCGATTCCAGCCGAGCACGCAGGCGAACTGCAGTTGGGTCAGCGGCGTCTTGGCGATGAAGTACGGGGCGAGCTGCACCACGCGGCGCGGGCACTCTTCCGCCAACGCCACGCGGGACTCGAGCTCGGCGTCGGAGGCCCCCATCTCGAACTGGCCTTCGGGCATCAGCACCAGCACCACGGCGGAGTCTTCGCGCCGGAGCAGCCGGCCGTTGGCCGCGCGCTGGAGCGGAGCGCCGGTGCCCTGCACCCAGAACTCCTCGAGGTGCGAGTCGGGGTCGCGCCCGAGCGGGATCAGTCCGTCCTGCGGGCGCAGCACGCGTCCGCCGTAGTCCAGGTGCGCCGCGACGCGCTCGCCCACGCGCTGCCAGGCCACGTCGGGGTTGGGCTCTTGCTTGATGCGGATCAGACCGCGGAACTGGCGCACCAGCTCTTCGCGCTCGGCGTCGGAGGCGTCGAGCAGGTCCTCGGGCAGGACGATGTACTGGTAGTCGCGCAGCGGCGCGGGCAGGTCCTCGACCGCGAGTTGTCCGAGCAGCGCCGGGATGATCGGCAGGTTCGATTCGCGTTCCGCGCGCGCGATGGCGACGCCCAGCTCGGCCAGCGCGACGGGCGAGGCCGGCCGCCTCGAACACAGCGTGACGAAGACCTCGCAACGCAGGATCGTGCGATCGAGCTCGCGCCAGAAGGTGGGCGCGCCGAGGTCGGCGTCGCCGAGCGAGCTGCACTCGATGGGCAGACCCGCCTTGCGCAGCAGCGCAACGAGGTTCTCGGCGTGGACGCGGTCGGCGTCGGAGAAGCTGAGGAACAGGGAGCGGGACATGGGGCGCGCCGGTGGGGAGCGGAGCGGACGCCGTGGGCGCCAGCGCTGCTTTCGTCCGACGGCTGCGCTCGCCTTGAAGCCCACCAAATGAAAGAACCCGCCGCAGCCCAACAGATTGGGCTGCGGCGGGCTACGCCGAGGGGGGCGGACAGACATCCCTCGGCGCAGTTCGAAGTTGTCGTGGCGGCGATGACAGAGAACGGCCCGGTGCGTACCGCTCGTGGAGAGTTCAAGCGCAGCCCGGGCGCGTCCTCCGCCGTCCCGTGCGACGGAGTCGACGTCAGAGGGAGAGCGAGAGGACCTACGGACGGCGCCTGCACCGCGCCGCCCGCGTCCGCCTCACCGCTCGGGGCCGCGAGGCTGCCTGCGAGCCTCGTTGCCCCCCTCTGTCGCGTTGCCGCGCAGAGACGTGGCGCGAGCCACGCCCATGTACATTCCGCGGACGGTCCAATTGGGTGAGGGAATCTCGAAAAAACGCAGCAGGAGTCGAGAGCGTCGGACCACGTCCTGAGCCGGCCGCTGGCGCAGCGCTGTCGATCCGCTGACGCACCGCTCACCAGGCGCGTCGAGGGCGCTCCCGCCCCTGAAGGGTTCGAAGCGAGGAGGGCGAGCAACTGGCGGCGCGCGATGCACGACGCCGTCGCGTCGCGCGGGCCACGCCACGGAGCCAAGTGGACTCGCTGGGGTGCTTCCGGCGCGGAGACTGCGGAGGCTGGCGCGAGTGCGCGCCGAGTGACTGCTTCGCCGTGCTACTAGGCGTCGAGCAGGCGCGCCATGCGCTCGACGACGTCGCGCAGGTGCGCCTCGTCGCCCGCGGCGACCTCGGCCGACGCCCAACCGCGATACCCACATTCATCGAGCGCGCGGACCACCGCGGGCCAGTCGACGTCGCCCTCGCCGAGCGCGACCTCGAAGCCCTTCCAACGCCCCTCTTCGTCGCGGCGCTTGCGCGAGTAGTCCTTGATGTGGAGCTTCACGAGGCGCGGGCCGAGGATCCGCACCCACTGCTCCGCGTGGCCGTAGGTCACGACGTTCCCGCAGTCCAGGTGCCAGCCGACCCACGGGCTCTCGAGCTCGTCGACGTAGCGCGCCGCCTCGAGCGGCGAGAGCAGGAAGTCGTTCCAGACGTTCTCGATGCCGATCTTGACGCGCAGCTCGGCGGCCAGCGGCAGCACGCGACGCAGCTCGGCCTGCGAGCGCTCGTACGCCTGGTCGTAGCTCACGCGCTGGTTCACGATCGCCGGCACGAGCAGCACGCTGTCGCCTCCGAGCGCGTGGCAATCGCGCAGAGCCGTCTCCAGCGCCGCGACGGCCTGCTTGCGCACCTCGGCGTCCGGATCGGCGAGCGATTGGCGCCAGTGGACCGAATCGACGACGCCGCACACCGCCAGTCCGGTGGCGTCGCGCGCGGCCACGATCTCCTCGAGCGGAATCGGCGAGGGACTGTCGAGCTCGACGCCGTCGAAGCCCGCGCGCTTGAGCAGCTCGAACTTCTCGCGCAGCGTCTTGCCGCCCTTGCACATGTAGAGCATGCACGCCTTGCGCAGCTTGCGCCGCGGGGCCGGCGCCTGCGCGATCACGTTGGCGCTCGCGTTCGCACCCGAGTTCGCACCGAGGGCCAGCGCGCATGCGCCCACGAGCAAGCTGCGGCGCTCGAAACCCGGGCGCGAAGCTGCGCGCTGATTCACAGTCGCTTGCGCCCGACGAACTCGACGTTCGGCGTGCGGTCGTTGGGGCAGGCGCGCAGCCCGGGATTGACGGCCAGATCGCACTGCGGGCAGTGGAACTCGAGCGAACACTCGCTCGTGATCCAGCGCTCGAGCTGCGCCACGCGCTGGGCGTTGAACCCGCTCGCCGACGGCGCCTCGTCGATGGCCATGATCGCGAAGCGGTAGGCCGCTCTTTCGTCGCGCGCGCGCTGGTAGTCGAACAGCTCGGCGTACAGCCAGGGCCGCAGACCGGCGAGCGGCAGGCGCTGGAACAGCTCGGCGGCGACGCGCGGGTCGTGGAGCTCCGACTCGCGCTGCACGTAGGCGCGACAACTCGGCTCGAGCCCCAACTGCGCGTGGAAGGCGAACTCCGCCAGGTCGGCGCCGCGCAACGCCTCCGAGAGTTCCTCGGCGCCCTCCGCAGTCGCCGCGCGACGCGCGAGCGAGCGCGCCAGGGAGTAGTAGCGCGCCATCGCCATGCGATGGGCGATCGGCGAGAGCTGCCACACTCCGTCGGCGTCGGGCTCGCGCAGGTAAGGCGCGGTCACCGCCAGTCGCGCGTGCGCCTGACCCGCTTCGAGCGCGGCCTGCAGACTCGCCCGCGCGCCGAGCGCATCGGAGCGATCGGTCTGCGCGAGGAAGCGCTCGGCCTGTTCGACCGCGCGGACGAACTCGCCCGCGGCGTTGGCGTCGCGCAACGCGGCGACCTCTTCGTCGAGGAGCGCGGCGCGCTCAGCGCGGGGCGCCGGCGCCGAGCAAGCGATCAGCGACACGGCTGCGAGAGCGGCAGCGCTCAGGCGTGCGCGCGGAGAGTGCTTCAGGCTCATGGGTAGCGGGCGCCGTTGGTCGGCGCGAGACCGACGAACACGCTGCGCGGCGCGCCGTCGACTTCCAACTCGAATCCGATCAGGGCCTGCTCGAGCCCGAAGGTGCGCACCTCTTCGCCGACGCGCCGCGAGATCTCACCGCGCTTGACGAACAGCTCGCCGGCCTCGCCGAGATCGAAGTACACGTTGGCCTCGCGCGCGGCGCTCCAGGGCGCGAGCACGCGGGCGTCGAGCGCGGTGGCGACGATGCGTTCGTTCGCGCGCTTGAACTGGGTCTGGATCGCCGCCGCCGGCTTGCTCGCGACGACCGTTCCGTCCGGCAGGTACAGACGCAGCGCAGCGCGCGCGGGGTCGAAGCGCAGCGAGTGCGAGGCGCCGGGCGCGAGGCCGAGCTTGAGCGCCACCGGCAGCACGCGCGCTTCGCGCGGAAGGTCGACGCCGAAGACGCGCTTGTGGTCGGTGTAGTGCCGCGCCTCGACCGCGACGGCGCCGTCCGCGTTCTCGGCGGCCATGGCGGGAAAGGGCGCGGCGAAGGGCGCGGCCGTGGAGCGCTCCGCAGAGCGACAGGCGCCGCCGAGCGCCAGCGCGAGAGACGCGAACAGGCTGACGTAGAGCTTCATGCGTGGAGCATCATCGCTGCTCGAGACCCACCAGTTGAGTGACGGCCACGCCCGCGGGCGTGCGCGTTTCCTCGCGCACCAGCCCCAGACGCGGCGAGAACCAGCGCCGGACCGCGCCCTGCGTGTACACCAGACACGCGTCGCGCTCCGCAGCGCTGCGCAACTGGGCTTCCAGGTCCGACGTCGCGCCGAGCGCCTCGGGCAGCTCGACCGCCGCCTCGATCGGCGTGGCCGACACCTTCACGCTCTCGCCGTGCGCGCGCAGGTCGATGAGCGGCAGCGTGCTCCCGGCGATCGCGAAGCTGTCGCCGCGGCGCTCGATGCGCAGCACGCCCTCGCCCAACGCAGTGCGACCGTCCGCCGAGAATCGCGCGCGACGCAGCTTCACACCGAGCCCGTCGGCGCCTTCGACGCTCTCGCGCCACCACTCGCGCTGGCCCGAGGGATCGATCGACACGCGCCAGGCGCGCTGGCCCGCGCGCAACGGGAAGCTCGACGCCTCGCCCGCGAGCTGCCACTGCAGCGCCAACTCGTCGCGCCACGCCTTGCGCGGCGTCGCGTGCCCAGTGGCGCGCAGTTCCGCGAAGCCCAGGTCGGCGTCGTTGCTGTCGTCCTGGTCGTACCAGCGCTGCGCATCGGCGAGCAGCCGCACGTCGCGCGCGAGATCGTCGGGCAAGCGCACCTCGCCGCGGCGCACGCGCGCAGCCCACTGGCCGAGTTGATCGAAGCTGGCGAGCCGCCCGACGTCGAGTCCATCGTCGACCAGGGTCCGCGCACGCACCTCGCGCGCGAAGCGCAGGCCGAGTTCGTCGAGGTGCTCGCAGGTGAAGCGCTCGGCGTGTCGGAACGCGCGACCGGGATCCTGCAGCCCGGAGGCGCCGAGGATCGCGGCCCAGTCGCGCTCGTGCAGCGAAGCGCGCTCGCGCAGACCGGACTGCACACCTTCGCCCAGGCGCGCGAGCGCGCCGTCGATGCGCTCGACGCGCGTCTTCGCGGGCGCGTCGACCAGTTCCATGCCGAGCCAGGCCGCGCTGTCTTCGGCGAACAGCGCGCGTTGCTCGCGAGCGAGCGCGAGCGCGCGTTCCGCCTCCGCGACAGCGCCGACATCGGCCGTGGCGACAGGATCGGCGCCGCGCGAGGCCTCGAAGCGTTCGAGCGCGTCGAAACCAGCGGTGAGCGAGCTGACGAAGTGCTGGCGCGGGCCGAACAGACCTTCCGACTCCAGCAATTGCGCCTGGCGCAGAGCCTGCGCCGCCTGGCCGTCTTCGATCAACGCGAGCGCGGCGTCCAGCCCGCGCGCGGCGCGGATCGACGGGTCGGAGCGACCGAGCGACTCCTCGAGCCGCGATTGCGCGCTGCGCAACTGCTCGCGAGTGGTCTCCAGGCCTTGCGCGAGCTGCGTCGCGCGCTGGCGCTCGCTCTCGAGCTCCGAACGCGTGCGGCCGAGTTCGCCCTCGGAGGCCGCGAGTTCGTTGCGCGCGGACTCCCGCGTCGCCGCGAGTTCGCCGGAGGCGCGTTCGAGCGCCTGCTGCGCGTTCGCGAGTTCGGCGCCGAGCGCGTCGATGCGCTGCTTGGACTCGTCCTGCGCGCGCTCGAACTGGGTGCGAGCATCGGCCGCGCTCTTCTCCGCGGCTTGCACGGCGCCGTCGCGCTTCCAGGCCAGCCACGCCGCGCTCGAAAGGCCGATGACGGCGGCCGCGACAGCGATCTTGAACGCCAGCGAACGCTCGGGCGCCGCGGCGCGCGCATCGCTCGACGAACGCTGGGTCGCGCGCGGAGCGTGGGCCTCGCGATGGGTGTCGGAAGCCAACGGGCGCACGAGCAGCTCGTCCAGCGCACGCCGAACCTGCTCGGCGCTCGCAAACGCGCTCGCACCATCGGCGCGCAGGGCTTCGGCCAGCGAGTGAGCCGCCTCACTGCGCGCTGAATCGTTGCGCCGCGCGCCGAGCATCGCGGCGAGAAGCTCCCCCACCGAGCGCAGATCGGCGTCCGGTCCCTCTCCCAGCGCGCGTCGCGCCGCGCCGGAGTCGAGCAGTTGGACGCACGCGCCGAACGGGTTGGCGTCGGTCTTGGGCGCGTGCGACGCGAGCCAGACCGAGCGCGCACCGAGGGCGCCGTGCGCCAGACCGGCGCCGTGGAGCGCTTCGAGGCCGCGCGCGAGCTGGCGGGCGATCTCCAGCGCGTGGTCGGGGTGCAGCGCGCCCTCGCGCGCCAGCCGCTCGGCCAGGCTCTCGCCGGCGCTGTGCTCGCGCAGCGCGAACACGCGACCGTCCCCCAACCGACCGACTTCGACGCAGCGCGCGACGTATTCGGACTCGACGCGCGCAGCGGCGCGCAGGGCTTCTTCGAGAGCGGCCCGCTCGGCGTCCGTCGGCGTCGCGCTGCTCGAGGCGATCTCGAGCCGCAGCGCTGCGCCGCCGCGGTTGTTGTCGCGCACGACGAAGACCGGCCCGAGCGGCGCGTCTCCGAGGTCGCGCGCCAGCTCGAAGCGCTCGGGGAGGTCCCACCCGCCGTCGCCGACGCCGCCGTCTGCGGTCCAGACCAGCTCGAACGACGTCGACGCGTCGCCCGCGTCAGCGGAGGAAGAAGTGCGGGGATCGGATCTGGGCTCGGCGGTCATGCGGCGGGATCCGACGGCGTCGGGCCGCGGCGGCGCTCGTGCGCAGGCGCTGGCTCGTCCCCCTCGGACGACGGGCTACTGTAGCGCGCGGGCCGTCCGGGCCGAGGCGTCGAGCGGCGGCTCGAGCGTCAGGATGAGTTCGCGCACCGCCGCGAAGGCGTCCTCGACGGCGATCGACTCCATGCTCGCCGCGCCGGGCTCGCCGCGCAGCACGACTCGGCTGCGCGCGTGGAACGGGCCGTACGTCTGCGGATCCTTCGGACCGAAGAGCGCCACCGAGGGAGCGGCCACGGCGCTGGCGAGGTGCATCGGACCGGTGTCGCCGCCGACGAACAGCCGCGCGGCCGAGATCAACGCCGCCAGGTCGAGCACGCTGGTGGTGGCCAACGCCGCGCGCGCCGCGCCGCCGCTGTGTTCGACGACTTGTCGAGCCAACTCGCGCTCGCTCGGGCCCCAGGTGACCACGCTCTCGAGCTTCAGCTCCGAGCGGATGCGCGCCGCGAGTTCGCCGAAGCGCTCCGCGGGCCAGCGCTTGTGCGCCCCCTTCCCGCTCGCGCCGGGGTGCAGGACGACGAAGGCGTCCAAACTCTGCTCGCGGAGGAACTGCTCGACGCGCGCACGGCTGGTCGAGAGGTCGGGCAGGCGGTAGCTCGGCGCATCGACGGCGAGTCCGAGGTGCGCGGCCTGCGCGAGGAACTTGCGCACGCGGTGGAGCTTCTCCGTAGCCCCCGGCGGCGTGACGCGCTCGTTCGAGAACAGGTGGTTGAACTCCTTGCAGAACCCGCGCGCGAAGCCCACGCGCCGCGGCGCGCCGCACGCCAGCGACTGCAGCGCGCCCTTGAAGTTGCCCTGGAGGTCGAGCGCGATCTCGTAGCGCTCGGCGCGGAGTTCACCGACGAAGCGAGCGAGCTCGCGGCGCAGCTCCGGCCAGCGGGCGGGGCTCGCCAGCAGCGCGCGCATCCGCTTGCGCTCGAGCACGTGGACGCGGTCGAGGCTCGGATGGCCGACGATGACGTCCTTGTTGCGCTCCTCGACCGCGAAGCCGATGTGCGCGCGCGGCCATCCGGCGCGCACGGCCTCGAGCGTGGGCAGCGTGTTGATCACGTCGCCCAGAGCGCTCGAGCGGATCAGGAGGATGCGCGGCTCCCCGGACGTGGCGTTCGAATCCATCGCGGCGCGGCGGATTGTAGGCGCCGCGCGCTGAGGAACGGCGTCGCACGCTTCACAGGCGCATGCCGAAGCGCAGCGCGAGCTGCTCGTAGTCGGCGTCGCCGGACACGTCGAACAACTCGACGTCCGTGCCGCGCACGATGCGCAGGTCCAGCGCGAGGAGGTAGGTCTCTCCGAGCGCGAACTGGAAGCCGCCGTGCGCGTAGCCGCCGACCGTCCAGTCCTCGTCGTCGACGGTGACGCCGCCGGACTCGCCCTCGAACTGCACCGCGAGCAGCGTCAGTCCGAGCCCGAGGTAGGGTCGCGCGAGCGCGTCCTGCATGAACGTCTTGCGCAGGCCGCCCCACAGCTCGAACTGAGTGTTGGTGAAGTCGATGTCGCCGACCGGCGGGACGAACTCGTCCTCGAAGGCCAGCGCCAGCGCGAACCCGACCTCGAAACCGATCGCTTGCCCGGCGGGCTCGTGCGCGTACTCGAAGTCGAACACCATCGGCTCGTCGACCGGCAACCAGTAGTCCTCGTCGAGCTGCCGACGCCCGACTCCGAGGCTGACGGTCGAGTAGTCGCGCCCGCTCGTCGGCGCGCCGGTGTCCTGGGACACGAGCGACGCAGTCGTCGCGAGCGACGCGTCGAGGTCGTTCGAGCTCGTGTTGGAAGGAGCGCGGGGCCCGAGTGCGCTGCACGCGCTCACGACGAGCACTGACAACCCAACCAGAGACAGAGTCCGACCTTGGGTGAATCGTTCCATGGGAACCTCCGCAGTTTCGATGCGCTCGCGAACTCTCACGAGCGCGACCGCCACGTTGCCACTCGGTCGGCCGGCGAGTCCGCAAGTCGCGCGAATCGACGCGCACTGCGCGACTGTTGCCGGCCGCCTGCGTTCGAGGGAGTACGCGCTGCGACCCATGGACAGCCGGCCGAACGGCGACGCGCGCGGGCGATGCTCCGTGCGCTCGAGAACGTCTGCGCGGGAGCGACGTTCTCCTCTTCGCTGCGTTCAGCCGACGAAGCGGCGCAGCGGCGTGCGCGCGACGAGCAGTTGGTAGCTCAGCAAGCAGAGCGCGAGGGTTCCGGCGCTCGCCAGCGTGAGTTTGAGCGGCCAGGCCAGCTCGAGGTCCATCATCAGGTACTGCAACGCGAAGAGCAGCGGCAGGTGCAGCAGGTAGACCCAGTACGAGCTGCGCGCGAGGTACTGCAGGAGCGCGTTCGGGCGGCGCAACAAGCTCTCGCCTGCCAACAGACACAGCACGGTCAGCCAGACGCTGAGCAGCGCTTCGAGCGCAGCGACGGTCCACGACGCCGTGGGGCGCGCTTCGCCCGGCGGCTCGGCTCGCAGCCGCCACAGGAAGATCGCGTAGAGCGCGCAGCATCCCAGCGCGAGCCACGGAGCGCAGCCGCGCGCGCGGGTCAGCCAGTCGGGCTCGCCGTGCACGAGCGCGCCCAGCGCGAAGAACGCGCCGTAGAAGGCGATCGCCCAGAACTGCGGCAGCGGACTCTCCGGGGCCGGGTGAGGGGCGCTCACCGATGCGAGCGCGGGGACGAGCAGCAGCGGAAGCAGCCACAGCACGCGCGCCGCCGAGCCGCGCAGCAGGAGCTCACCGACGCGCCCGAAGCCGAGCGTGCGAAACACCCAGTGCAGCACGGTGAAGACGAGCAGGTAGTGCAGGAACCACAGGTGCGAGAGCGTGATCGGCGCCGACGGCGGATCGGGCAGCTCGATGAAGTAGCGCACGAGCCTCAGCACCGCCGACGGGTTCTCGACGCTCCGCGCGGCCCACACCGTGCTCTCCGTCAGCGCCCAGTTCACCAGCGGCCACGCGACGAGGAGCGGGAGCGCGATGCGGCGCACGCGTTGGCGGAACAAGCCGCCCTGGCCGCGTCGTTCGATCAACCAGGCGGCGAAGAAGCCGGCGATGAGGAAGAACAGCGGCATGCGCGCCAGGTGCGAGCCCCAGACCACCGCGTCCACCCACGGACTGCTCTGGCGGTCCGCGGTCGGGAAGTAGCTGCTCATCAGCGGGCTGTGGGCCAGCGCCGCGTGGAACAGCACTCCCGCGAGCATGGCCAGCGCCCGCAGGTGGTCCATGTAGTGCAGTCGCTCTTGCGAGCGCTCGCTCGTCATGGCTCTCAGTGGAAGGCGGGCTTGCGGGCGTGATACCAGGTCGTCGCGCCGAGCACCGCCAGCGAGGCCAGGCTCAACGCGATCAGGATCGCCGCCGCGGGCGTCGTCCACGCGATCTCATCCACGCGCGTGCGCTGATCGATGTCGGGGATCTGCGCCAGCGCCATGATGTAGGGATTGATCAGCACCATCGAGCCGATCATCGCGAAGGTCGCCCAGCCCTCGGACTCGACCGACATCGCCACGCTGAGCGAGATCGAGAAGGCGAACAGGATGTAGGCGAAGATCAGCAGCGCGTACACGAACAGCCCGTCGGGCAACGGCGTGAGCAACACCGTCGCGAGCGTTCCGCCGAGCAGCACGGCGAAGGGCACGGCGAACGTCAGCAGGTTTCCGGCGAGCTTCGAGATCGTGAAGTCGAGCGGCGAGACCGGCAGGCTCATCACGAACGAGAGCGTCTGCTCCTTGCGCTCCACCACCAGCGAGGTCGAGATCGAGAAGCACGCTGCGGCGACCAGCACGATCAGCAGCATCAGCGAGCCGACGTAGAAGGCCCACGGTCGGGCGAGCCCGAGGAAGCACAGCGCGACGATGCCGGCCAGCACGTACAGCGCGAGCTGCTTCTGGAAGAGCTGCCAGTCCTTCACGACCAGTAACCGCACGAGGGGGAGATTGAGTTTCATGCCACGCCTCCTGAGCGCACGGCGGTGATGAAGATGTCCTCGAGCGCCATCGCGTCCGTGCGCTGCACTTGAAGTCCTTCGGCGGCGAGGCGCGCGGGCAACGTCTCGCTCCAAGCGCGCGCCTTGATCTCGACCAGGCTGCCGTTCGCGCGCGCGCTCGCGATCTCCGGCCACGCGCTCAGCCCGGCCGGCAACGCGCCCTGGCACACGATGCGGCGCCAGCGATCGACGAACTCGTGCCGGTCGGCCGAGGCGACGAGCCGGCCCTTGTGCAGGAACGTGATGGTGTCGGCGAGCTGCTCGACGTCGTGCGTGTTGTGCGAGGAGAACAGCACGCTCCGCCCCGCGTCGCGCAGCACGTCCGCGAGCGCCTCGAGCACCTCGATGCGCGCGACCGGATCGAGACCCGTGGTGGGTTCGTCGAGCAGCAGGAGCCGCGGACGACGCGCGAGGCACAGGAGCAGCAGCGCCTTCACGCGCTGGCCGTGCGAGCAGCCCCCCACCGCTTGGTCGGTGCGCAGGTCGAAGCGCTTCAGCAGCTCGCGCGCGTACTCCTCGCTCCAAGCGGGATAGATCTGACGCATCAGGTCCATGTGCCAGCGCAGCGTCTGGCTGCGGTAGAGGCGCATGTCCTCCGACGCGAAGCCGATCTCGCGCTTGGCCTCGACTTGCTCCTCGGGCAGGCGATGGCCCAGCACGCGGACTTCGCCGGCGTGCGCCGCCGCGAGCCCCGTGATCAGCCGCAGGAGGGTCGTCTTGCCCGCGCCGTTCACGCCGACCAGGCCCATCACCTGGCCTTCGGGAAGCGCGAGCGTGATGTCCTCCAGGGCGAAGTGCGGGTAGCGCTTGGCGACCCCGGTCAGTGAGAAGGCGAAGCTCATGGCGTGGGTCCGTTGCGTTGCTGGAGGTCGCTCGCGGCGCCGGCGTCAGCGGCCTGGTCGAGAAGGCGGTGCAGGTCCGGGCGCGTGAGCCCGAGTCGCGCGGCGCACGCGAGCAGCGCGGCGAGCTGGCGCGCGAGTTCGTCGCGCATGAGCGCCGTCGGCAGGTCGTCGCGCTCGGCCACCACCGAGCCTTTGCCCTGGCGCGTCGCGATGACGCCGGCGCGCTCGAGTTCGTCGTAGGCGCGCCGGACGGTGATCACGCTCACCCGGCTCGCCGCCGCCAGCTCGCGGATCGACGGCAAGGCCTCCCCCGCCGCCCAGTCGCCGGCCATGACCTTCGCGGTCACCTGGTCGACGATCTGCTGGTACATGGGCCGCGGATCGCTGGCGGAGAGGAAGAGCTCGGCGTTCACGGGGCGCGCTGTGCTTGTTGCGTATGCACAGTATGCACAGAGCAGCGCCGCGGCGCAAGCCCCTC
>CALKYE010000042.1 GCA_938003765.1 uncultured Planctomycetia bacterium | reverse complement strand
CGGGTGTTGGATCGCCGCGGCGCACGGTCGATACTCTCGGCCCCGATCGTCCGGCGCAGCGCGCCCAAATCCACGAGCACCCCCACGCGTGAAGATCCGTATCGAGTACTGCGGCCGTTGAAACTACCTGCCCCAGGCGACCGGTCTGGTCGCCGAGCTCAAGGCAGCGTTCCCCGAGCAAACCTTCGAATTCGACGTCGTCCGCGGTGACGGCGGGGTGTTCGAGGTCGACTTCGACGGCACGAGAGTGTTCTCGAAGAAGCGCGACGGCCGCTTCCCGGCCTACCAGGAACTGCCTAAGCAGTTGCGCGAGCGGATCGAAGCGTAGGCGCGTGCGACGCGCGGGCTCAGCCGTCGGAGTCTGACGAGCCGTCGGCGGGCTTCTCGGGCGCCGGCTTGTCGGCGCTCGACTCATCAGCGCTCGACTCCGCGGCCTTCTGCGCCGCCTTGGCCGCCTTCTCTGCCTCGCGTGCGGCCCGCTCTGCGTCGCGCTTGGCCCGCCGCGCGTCGCGCTCCTGATTCTCGGCGTCGATGCGTTGGTCGTAGGCCGGCCAGCGCGGGATCTGCTCGTCGTACAGCCAGGGGTTGAGCGTCGGCCTCACGTCGCGGCCGGCGACGCTCGAGGCGTGCTCGAGGAACTGGCCGATGTTCGCGTTGCCGTGCGCGTACTTCTCGCACCACGAACGCAGCGTGTTCTCGAAAGTCGCATCGCCGACGTCCAAACGCAGCGCGTGCAGCACGAGCGGTCCGCGCACGTACACGCTCGAGCCGAACATGCTGCGCGCGGTCACCTTGCCCGGCGTGTTGCCCTTGGCGTTGCGCATGCTGCGATACGCGCCGTAGACGATCTTTTCGAACGCTTCGACGCCCTTCGAGCGCTCGGTGTACATCCACGCCAGGTACTCGGCGAAGCCCTCGTTGAGCCAGATGTCGCTCCAATCCGCGACGCTGACCAGATCGCCGAACCACTGGTGCGCGTGCTCGTGCGCGATCACCGATTCGACGCCCGAGCCCAGTCCGTAGACGGGGATCGTCTGGGTCTCGAGCGCGGCGGGTAGAGGGAGGCACGAGGCGATGTTGCCGCAGGACTCGAACGGGTACGGCCCGGCGATCGACTCGAGCGTCTCGATGATCTGCGGCGTCTTGGCGAACGACTTGCGCTGGCTCGCGCGCAGCTTGGGCGAGTAGTAGTTGGTGTACTTGCGGCCGTCCTGCGCGACCAACTCCTCGACCTCGAACTCACCGATCGCGATCGTGATCAGGTACGTCGCCAGCGGATCGCGCGCGCTCCACACGAACGTGCGCGTGTCGCCGTTGTCGATGGTCTCCTGCAGGACGCCGTTCGACACGGCGAGCAACGGCTTGGGCGCCGTGAGCCGCGCCGAGTACAGCGCCTTGTCGCTGGGGTGGTCGTTGCACGGCAGGAAGTTCATCGCGCCGTTGGGTTGGCTGAAGACGTAGGCCTCGCCTTCGGCGCTGACCCAGCCGATCTCGACGCCCGGGACGGGCAGCGTCGAGTCCTCCACGCCGCTCGGCACGCCGCCGTACGCGATCACGACTTCGAAGTCGGCGCCCGCGGCGAGCGGCTTCGCGGGCCACAGCACCAACTCCTGTCCCTGGCGCTCGAACAGCGCGTCGGCGCCGTCGACCTGCGCCGAGCGCACCTCGAGCCCGTAGAAGTCCAGGTTGAAGCGCGTCAGCCCGTGCAGCGCGCGCGCGCGAATCCGCGCCGTGGCTTCCAGCGGTGCGTCGACCGACACGAAGCGCAAGTCCAGGGCGTAGCTCTGAACGTCGTAACCGCCGTTGCCGCTGGCCGGCACGAGCGGATCCCCGCAGGTCGGCGCGCCGGGCTTCGCGGCGGCGTGTTCGCTCGCCGGTGCGTCGCCGCTCGCGTTCGGCGCTGTCCTGGCGGCTGCTCCGTTGGAGGAGGCGCCGGGCGTCGAACACGCGACGAGCGCGGCGCACAGGCTGGAGCTGATGAGGGTGGGGAACGTGTAGAGGCGGGGCGTGCGCTGCATCGAATTGGGCGTTGAGGGCCCTTGAGCGTAGCGCTCGGCCACGGGAGCGCGCGGCTCGCGCGCCGCAGCCCGGCGTTTCGACGCGAACTCTTTCATGGCGCGGACGCGCGGAGCGACCCATCATGTCGGGCCCCGACGCGGTTCCCATGGTCCGACTCAATCGCATCTACACCAAGACCGGCGACGACGGCGACACCAGCCTGGGCGACGGCACGCGCCTGCCCAAGCACCACGCCCGCATCGCCGCCTACGGCACGGTCGACGAGCTCTCGAGCGTGATCGGACTGGCGCTCGCGCACGGCGTCGAGGCGCGCGTGCACGACTGGCTGCGCTCGATCCAGAACGATCTGTTCGACGTCGGCGCCGACCTGTGCGTGCCGGGCGAGGCGGGCGAGAAGCTGCGCCTCACCGCCAGCTACGCCGAGCGCCTCGAGCGCATCCTCGACGAGGTCAACGAGCAGCTCACGCCGCTCAAGAGCTTCGTGCTGCCGGGAGGGAAGCCGGCCGCCGCCTGGCTGCACGTGGCGCGCACCGTGTGCCGTCGCGCGGAGCGCCACGTGACGGAGCTCGCGGCCCGCGACGACGAGCGCGGCCGAGTGAATCGCCACGTGATCGTGTACCTCAACCGCCTGAGCGACCTGCTGTTCGTGCTCGCGCGCTCGGTGAACGACAACGGCGCGCTCGACGTGCTGTGGCAGCCCGGTCAGAACCGCTGAGCGCGCGCGAGCGGCCGCCAGCGATCAGACCGAGAACTCGCGCGCCAGGGCCTCGCGCGTGCGGGCGTACTCGCCCGAGAGCCGACCGACGAGCGTCGACGCGGCGGAGCGCGGCAACGCGGCGCGGAACTGCGACAGGCACTCGAGCAGCGCGCGCGCGCCGATGGGCTCACTCAGGCGCGCGAGCTCCGCGCTCGCGACCTCCAACTCGGCGTCGTCGCCGCCGGCGGCTGCGCGCTCGATGCGCACGAGCAGCTCCGACGCCGAGCGGATCCACTCCGTGAGCTCTCGGGCGAGCGCCTGGCGATCGTTCGACGCTGCGCGCTGGCGCAACTCCTCCAGCCGGCGCTCGTCGAGCGTGCGGAGTTCGGCGGGCTCCGATTCCGCGGAGCTCGAAGCGCGCGCGGTCCAGCGCTCGAGGATGCGGAGCAGCTCCTGCGGGTTGAAGGGCTTGGCGATGTAGTCGTCCATGCCGGCGGCTATGCATTGCTCGCGATCGCCCGACATGGCGTTGGCGGTCATCGCGACGACGGGCATGCGCGCGCCGCCCCGCTCGCTCTCGATCGCGCGCAGCCGCGCGGTGGCCTCGAAGCCATCCATCTCGGGCATCTGGCAGTCCATCAGCACCAGATCGAAGTGCTCGCGCTCGATCGCCGCCAGCGCTTCCTTGCCGTTGGCGGCGATGCGCGCGCGGAAGCCCAGCTTCTCGAGCGTGCGGGCTGCCACCTTCTGATTGACGGGGTTGTCCTCGGCCACCAGCACGTGCACGCGTTCGCGGTCGCGCATCTGCTCGAGCGAGTGCGCGGTGACGATCGGCGCGCCCGTCCGCGTCGGCGCCTGTCCCGCGCGGGACACGACCGCGCTGATGCAGTCGAACAACTGCGACTGCTTGATCGGCTTCGAGAGGTAGCCCGCGTACCCCGCGGCCTCCATTCGCGCGACCTCGTTCAGACCCGCGATCGAGGTCAGCATGATCAGCGGCAGACTCGCGAGCTGCGGATCGGCCTTGATGCGGCGCGCCAGCTCCTCGCCATCCATCTCGGGCATCGAGTAGTCGACCAGCGCGAGCGAGAAGCCTCCGCCGGTCAGGTGGGCGGCGTGCAGAGCATCCAGCGCCGCGGCGGCGTTCGACACCTCGACGCAGGCGCAACCCCAGGACGCCAGCAGCATGCGCAGCAGCTTGCGGTTGGTGGCGTTGTCGTCGACGACCAGCACCTTGAGCTGGCGGAAGTGCTCCGGCGCGGGCGGACGCGAAGCGGGGGCCGTGGACGGCTTCTGCAGCCGCGCCGTGAAGTGGAACGTCGATCCGCGTCCGATCTCGCTCTCGACGCCGATCGCGCCGCCCATCAGCTCCACCAGTTGCTTGCTGATCGCCAGTCCCAGCCCGGTGCCGCCGAACTTGCGCGTCGTGGACGAGTCGACCTGGCTGAACGACTTGAACAAGCGGTCGAGTCGATCGGGAGGGATGCCGATGCCGGAGTCGGTCACGCTGACCTTCAGCACTGCGCCGTCGTCGTCCTCGCTCTCGAGCGCGACGGTGAGCACGACCTCGCCTTGCTCAGTGAACTTCAACGCGTTCGAGAGCAGGTTGAGCAACACCTGGCGCAGGCGGCTGGGGTCCCCGCGCACCGCGGAGGGCACGTTCGAGTGGATCAGGCTGGCCAGCTCGATGCCCTTGGACTCGGCGCGGTGCGCCAGCATGTCCATGGTCTCCTCGACCGCGCAGCGCAGGTCGAAGTCGAGCGACTCCAGCTCGAGCCGGCCGGCCTCGATCTTGGAGAAGTCCAGGATGTCGTTGATGATCGTCAGCAGGCCCTCGGCGGAGTGCATGACGGTCTGCGCCAGCTCGCGTTGTTCCTTGTCGAGCGGCGTGTCGAGCAGGAGCCCGGTCATTCCGATCACGCCGTTCATGGGCGTGCGGATCTCGTGGCTCATGTTGGCCAGGAACTGGCTCTTCGCCACGGTCGCGGCCAGCGCCTTGGCCGACTCCTCCGTCAACTGGCGATTGGCCTCGACCAACTGCGCCGTGCGCTCGGTCACCTGCGCCTCGAGCGAGCCGCGGTGGCGCTCGAGCTCGCGGTCGCGCTCTTCGAGCTGGTCGAGCATGCCGTTGAAGCTCGTGACCAGGATGCCCAGCTCGTCGTCCGAGCGGCTGGTGGCGCGCAGCGAGAAGTCCGGGCCGTGCGAGAGCGACTGCGCCACGCGCGTGAGCTCTTCGATCGGCGCGGACACCACTCGCTGCAAGCGCGCGGCGATGGCGTACGTCACGGCGATGCAGGCCGCGAGCACGGCGAGCAGGACGTACGCGTAGGACGTCATGCGCTCGCGCAGCTCGCTCAGGCTGGCGCGCAACCAGATGCCTCCGCTGCGGCCCGAGCCGGTGTCGAAGCTGCGCCACAGCTCCACCGAGTTGTTCGAGAACTCGTGTCCGTCGCCGTGCGTCGGATCGAGTTGATCTGGCGCGAGGACGTCCGTGTGGTGGACGAACGTCGCGAGCGGCTTGCCGTCGGCGAACACCCTGGCGCCGAGCACGCCCTCCTTCGTGCGCAGTGCGGACAGGATCTCGTTCGCCGCGTCGGCGTCGTCGAAGTCGATCGGCGCGCTGCAGTTGATCGCCAGCAGCTCGGCCATGATCTCCATGTCGCGCAGGAGCTGGCTCTTGAAGCGCGAGACGTCGTAGATCGCCAGCGACGCGCCGGCCAAGAGCAGCCCGATGGCGCTGGTCAGCATCAGGATCCGCGTCAGCTTGCCGCGGATCGTCGAGCGCAGGTCGAGCGAGCTCATCGCGGCGGCTCCTGCTCGGACTTGTCGTCCTTCACGATCTTCGCCAGCTTCAAGAGCTGAGAACTGAGCTCGAGTTCGGCGCGCTTGGCCGCGTCCGGGTTGATCTCGAAGCTGATCTTCTTGTCGACGACTTGGAAGTTGATGCAGCCGCCCGCTGCGGCGAAGCCCTTGGACTCTCCGACCAGCAGCACTGGCTTGCCGCGGATCTTCTCCACGATGCGCTCGACTCGCGAGGACTCCGAGTCGGGCGCGAACAGGAGGTGGCAGTCCTCGATCTCGCTCACGCTCTTGAAGCGCACGATCTCGACCGGGTGCGCGCCGATCTTCTTGTCCTTGAAGGTCTCGTCGAGCACGCGCCCGAAGGGGTCGACGCCGACGACTGCGATGCGCAGCACTGACGTCGGAGTCTCGAACGCGCTCTCCGGCCACTTCACGTAGGAGAGGAACTTCAGCAGCATCGCGGCCTTGGCCGCGTGCTCGCTCACCTGCACGGGCGCGGCTGCTGCGGTCAGCAGCACGGCGATGGCCACGAAGACAGCCGACAGCCACGCGCGGGTGCGCGCGAAGCTGCCTGCATGCTCACGCGACTCGGGCGGCGGAGCGACGCCGGCGGGGGGCCTGTGGGAGGCGGGGGACAAGGGGCGGGAGCCCGATTTGGTCGCTCGGTCATCGACCACCGCCGTCGCGGCCCTGTACCTCCCAGGCCCTTCGCGCGCGGCGAATGCGAAGGACTTTCCCGCCCGCGCGCGGGCGCAAAAAGCAGCGCGAGGCGTTGCGCCGAACCTCGGCGCAACGCCTCGCGATTGCAGCGGCGGCTCGAAGGCCCGCCGCCGCTCGGAGTTCAGCCCGCGATCAGGGGGCCATCTGGACTTCGAGGCCGTCCGAGAGGTTCGTCGTCTTCGGCGACGGCGGGTCGCGGAACCAGCACTGGAAGTTGGCGAGGTTGCCCGCCGCCAGCGGCGAGATGCTCGTCGAGCCGCCCAGCGCGCCGGGGTTGGCGCTCAGGAAGGCCGAGAAGTCGAGCGAGATCGCGCCGTCGCACTGGGCGACCGTGCCGTTGGTGTTCTGCGTCGAAGTGCGCTGCGTGGGCGACTTGATGCACAGGAAGCTCGAGCTCGCGCCCCAGGCCAACGCGGCGCGACCGCTGATGCTGTAGAAGATCAGGCCTTGCTTCTGGCCTTCGATGCCGTTGGCGGTCACCACGAAACCGCTCGACGCGGAGAGGCTCGGGACGCCCGTCGACGACATCGCGGGGAGGCAGCCGTTGGTGGTCGTGCCGGCCGTGCAGTAGTTGACGATCGTCACCGCGCTCGGGCAGCTGCTGTTCAGCGCTCCCGGAGTGCGCGGCTGGAACTGGTTGGCCGGCTCGTTGAAGTCGAGGAACTCCGGGCACCAGGCGTTGGGGAAGTCGAGGCCGCGGAAGATGCCGGCCGGGAGGAAGCTCGAGTCGGGGCCTTGCACCGGCGCGCCGTCGAAAATGGTCTCCGGCGGAACTCCCGAAGTGATGCCGCCGTCGGCGAGGCCCACCGTGTCGAGGAACGTGCCCAGCGTGGGCAGCGTCGTGATGCCGTCGTTGTCCGGATCGATGTCCGTGCCGAGCAGCGCCTGGATCGCGAGGACGTTGGCGTTGCTGCCCGCGTCGATCAGGTAGAAGGTCTCCGTGCCGTTCTCGAGGGCGTCCTGATCCGGCGTGCCGCCGTTGGGCCCGAAGATCTGGAAGTCGCGAGCGGCGACGCCCGCCAGTCCGAGCACGAAGTAGCCGTCGGAGGGGATCGTGAAGCCGGTCAGGTCCCAGGCGCGGTCGAGCGTGCCCTGGTTGGCGAGGCTGCCTTCGCCTTCGACCACGCACACGACGATGTTGTCGAGCGAGGCGTTGGCCGGCCCCTTGAGTTCGATGAACTCGAAGAAGTCGGTGCCGGAGTGCGAGACGTAGATTTCGTTGAACGCGATCTGCGCCTGAGCGGCGGTGGAGAGCGCCACGGCGGAGATACCGCCCAGGGCGCAACGGAGGAGAGAGTGCTTCATAGCGGGTCGTTCCTGAGTGTCGATTGGGGCGGCGCAGCCCATGCGTCGAGGGATCGCGGCGACGCCCCGGGGGCGAATGAGCCCCAACTCGGGCTCGCGAGCTCCTGACGGTTCGCGAGCCTGTTTGGGGACGAAAAAGCTATCCCACCCGAGCGCGAACCCGCTAGCGGGGGGAAGGGAAAGATCTCTCAAAGAGACCCTCGACGCGCGGCGCAGGACGGCGCGGTAGACGCCGTCTGCGCAACGACTTGCGGCGGGCGGGAGCGGCGCGCGGGCGCTCAGCGCAGCTCGACCGCGCGACTTGCTTCTCGCGCTTTTTCTCCGCGCCAGCGCACGGTCGCGGTTCCCTCTCCGCGCACGATCCAGCGGACGCGCACGCTGCCGCGGCCGGGGACGCCTCGCTCCGAGCGCAACGCGGCCGGCTCGCGCTCCGCGAACTCCAGGCGCTCGGGGCGGAAGCGATCGGTGCGCCAGCCGCCCGCCAGCACTTCGATTCCCGCGCCTTCGAGCGAGAACACGTCAGGCTGTCCGAGGCCCTTCTGCGCCGCGCGCGCGGTGCGCGTGGGGATCGCGCGCTCGTTGCGGAACTCGACGTCGATCGCGCGCAGTCCGTCGCCCAGCTCGCTCACCTGCGGCGCTTGGATCTGCACCTTGGGCAGCGCCTCCGCGTGTCGGATCGCGAAGAGCGCGTTGCGGTGCGTCATCTCCTCGATCATGAACGACGGCGGCACGCGACCGACGTCCTTCTTGAACCCGCCGATCTCGATCTCGCCGTACAGCGGGTGATCGAACTTCTTCCACGGCGTGAAGCCGGCGCCCATCAGCAGCTTGTCGTCGAAGCGGTGGTTCGCGGCGCGCCCGCGCTGCTCGCTCGCGCGGTCCCCGAACATCTGCTCGCTGTTCCACAGCTCGTTGGTGAACGAGATCACGCCCAGGCCCTCGTACGCGTAAGTCACCGAGCCGCCGAACACCGAGTACAGATCCTTCCAGATGATCATGTAGCGGTAGTACGGGAGCATCAGCTCGCCATCGCGGCCGAGCTCGTCGTACACGGCCACGTCTTCGCGCGGGTACTCGCCGAACGCTTCGTAGCCCGGTCCGCGCAGGATCATCCCGCCCGCGTTGTGGAAGCTCTGCACGCCCGCGAGGTTGGGGTGCGCGAGCCAGAAGCGCGCCACGCAGCGCGTCTCGGGCCAGTACAGCGGGTAGGGGCCGGCGCCGTTCTGAATCCAGTCGGGTTGCCAACCCGAGGGCCAGGCGCGGTTCATGTCGTAGCCGCCGGCCGGATCCTCGTTGATGCGGCCGTCGCCGTCGTTGTCGATCCCTTCCGAGCCGAGCATGGTCCAGTCGCCGCGGATCCCGCGATCGTTCGGCGGGACGGGCTCCATCAGCCGCGGATCGTCGACGTTCAAGCGCATGTTCCCCTCGCCGGGCGTGTGCTTGCGCATCTGCGTGATCGACCCGTCGCCGTCGAGGTCGTCGCTCTCGTCCTCGTCGTACAGGCCGTCGCCGTCGTCGTCGACCGGTTGGCGCCCCGAGCGCGAGCTGCTGGCGTTGTGCGCGTCGCGGAACCACGACGCGCGACCGTCGGGATTGAGCATCGGGCACAGGTAGAACGTGACGTCGTCGACGAGCTCCGTGACGCGCGGAACGCGTCCGTAGTTCTCGAGCAGGTACCACGCCACGTACACGACGGCTTCGCCGCCCTGCACTTCGTTGCCGTGGATGTTGCCGTCGACCCACATCGCCGGCTTGCTGTCGTGCGGGCCGGTGGCGGGCTGCGTCAGCGTGTACACGCGCATCTCGCGGTTCTCCGACGAGTGGCCGATCACCTGCATCGACAGCAGCGTCGGGTGCGCGGCCACGAGCCGGTCGAGGTGCGCGTAGATCTCGTCGTAGTCGTAGAGCCGGTTCCAGGCGATCTCGACGCGCGGACGAGCGCCCGCGGCGAGGCCGCTGAAGCCCGAATCGGACGCGGCGGGACGGGCGGGCGCCTCCGCGGACTGCGGGGCGGCGGCGCACAGCGAAGCGAGGATCGTGGCGGTGAAGCAGAGCATCGAGGTGTCCTTCACTGGCGTGCCTGTGCGGTGCGCTGATCGCTGCCCGCGTGCTGGGTGACGAGCTTGAGGCTCACGTCGTCGAGCGAACGCGCGCGCACGAGCCAGCGCTCTTCGACGCGGCCCCCGCTGCCCTCGATCGCGCGCACCAGTCGCGTCGATTCGCCGGCTACGAGCTGCGCGCCGTTGGCGAGCACCAGGTCGAGGCGCGCAGGACGCAGCGAACGCATGCGCGCCGCCGACGCGCTGACGAACGGCAGTCGCGCGGGATTCGCGACGACTCCGCGCAGCTCGTAGAGCCCGCCGCCCAGCGCGCGCGCCGAGAACTCGTCGATGCGCACACGCGGCAGGTCGGACGCGAGCGAGGTGAGGAACTCGAACTGCTTGCGCGCGAGTTCGCCGCGCGCGGCGGCGGGCGGCTCGCTGCGCGCGAAGGGCGCGAAGCCGCCGACCTCGCAGGCGCCGAGCTCGGGGTGCTCCAGCGCGGTCCAGGGCAGGAAGCGCCAGCTCTCGCCTTCGTTCGCGTCGATCCAGCGCAGGCGCTTGGCGTCGTCGCTGGCTTCGCGCTTGTCCTTCTTCGCCTCAGGCTTCGCGTCAGGCTTCGGCTCGGGCTTGGCCTCGCCCTTCGCCTCGCCCTTCGCCTCGCCCGCGCTCTCGTCGCTCGTCGTCTCTTCGCCGGCGCGCTTGGGCTCGGGCGTGTCGAGCGGGATGTCCCACGGCTGAATGGCGAGCGACCACAGGCCGCAGTGCGCGTACGCCCAGGTCTGCCACTCGCCGCCTTCCAGCGGACGGCCCTTGTGCTTCGACCCGGTGAGCTCGGTGTAGCGCTTGCCGAGCTCGGCCAGCAGGTTCGCGTCGGCTTCGACCACGCCCGGCGCGGGCACGCGCTTGTTGAGCGCGTCCGCGGCGACGGACTTGGGCTTCTCGACGAGGTTGTCGTACGAGCCGTACGTGATCACGAGCGCGATCTGCGGCCGCTGCAGCAACGCTTCGCACAGCGCCAACGTCTCGGGCTCGTCGGTGGGGAACACGCCGGCGGCGGGCGCATGCTCCTTCCACTCCGCGGGGAAGTTGCGGTTCACGCACGCGTCGAGCGGATCGTCCTCCGCCACGCGCTCGTCGCCGTCGAGGTCGCGCCCCTCGGACCACACGCGCCAGCGCCCGCTCTCGCCCTTGTTCTTGTCGGCCTTGATCAGCGCGCGCGCGTCGGCCGGATCGCCGATCCACTCGCCGCGCGGATCGACGACGCGCAGCAGCGTGATCTGTCCATCGCCGTTCACGTCGCTCTGCGGATCTTCGCCGCTGCGGCCGTCGCGGTCGTCGTCGACGCCCGGCCCCGTGGCGGCGCGCTCGGTCCGCGGAGCGGCGAAGCGTCGCTCGTGCGCGTCGGGATTGGCGCAGGGGACGATGTAGAAGCTCGTCTCAGCCAGCATCTGCGCGATCTGCGGCTCCTGCGCGCGCGCCACGAGCTGCTCGGCGTGGTGCAGCGCGAGTGTGCTGGTCCACGGCTGCGAGCCCTCGACGTTGGCGACCACCAGGATCGCCGGCTGGTCGTCGGCGCGCGCCGCGTCGGCGGCGATGCGCAGCGCGAACAGCTCGCGTCCGCCGCGCGACTGGCCCAGCGCGATCCACTTGGCCACGCCGCCCAGCGCTTTGGAGCGCGCGACGAGCTCCGCGTGCGGCAGGCTCTCGAGCTCGGGCGCTTGAGCGCGCGCGGCGGCCGCGAGGAGGGTGAGGAACAGCGGCACGCAAGGGCGCGTGAGCATCGAGGGCTTTCGGTTGGGGGCGGCGGCTGGGGACGGCGGCGGGAGCGGGACGACTCGACGAGGTCGACGGTCAGGTGCGCAGCGGGCGCTCGTAGCGGCGCTTGAACAGCTCGTAGCGCTGGCGCGCGCTCGCGCTGTGCTCGACGAGCCACTCCGCGTTGCGGAAGGCCGTCGGCGAGACCTCGGCGCGGAAGCGTTCGAGGAACGGCTGCACCTTCACGAACAGGATCAGTCCTTCGCCGGTCGACTCGGCCAGCACGTCGGGCTGCACGATTCCGTGGCGCGCGAAGCCGTACGCCATCTCGAAGTAGCTCGACACCTGGCGGAAGGCCGCGTTGTCGGGGTGCGACGGCTGGGTGATGGCGAGGAACTCGTCGTAGCTGTTCGGCAGGAACTTCATCAGCGCGTCGCGCGATTGGCGCATGACGGCTTCACGGCGCAGGTCGTATAGCTCGAGCACGATCTGTGCGTCGTGGTGATCCGCGCGCTCCTTGATGCGACCGTGCGAGTGGGACGACTTCGAGTCCTCCTCGCGCTCCTTGTGCTTGCGCTTGCCCTTCGACTTGTCCTTCGCGTCCTTGGACTCGTGCTTGCCCACGACGCGCGCCTGGGCCGGATCCGACTCGTTCTTGTGCTTGTGCTGCTTGTGCTCGTGCTTTCCCATGCGCGCGAGGATAGCGCCCGCTCGCTCGCTCAGTGCGTCAGCGCGCGTCGCGTCGACGTCGCAGCGCGTCGAGCACTGCCGCGCGAGCTTCCGACGACAGACCCTTGTCGCCCCGCGCCTCGAGCGCGGCGGCGAGCTCGTCGACGTGCGGCCCCACCGCTCGAGCGAGCGCGTCGACGAACGGCGCCTCGCCGGCGGGCCAGGGTGCGATCAGGCTGGCGACGCACTCCCGCTTGGCTTCCCAGTCGAGCGGCGCGATCAGCTCCAGCGCCTCGGCTCGCAACGCGCTCGAGGGATCGCCGCGGAAGCGCCGGGCGAGATCGAGAGCATCGTGGCCCGCGCTCGCCAGCGCGCGGAGCGCCGTCGTGCGCACGCGGGCGTCGTCGTGCGAGAGCTGTTCGCGCACGTACGCGCGGCTGGCGTCGCCGCTGTGTGCGAGCACCCACAGCGCGCGCGCTTGCCAACGCTGGTTGCGCGCGCGAGCGACGCCTTGGACTTGCGCGGTGATCGCGTCGCCTTGCGCTGCGAGCAGCTCGAACGCCGTCGCCTGGACGTTGACGGCCGGCGAGAGCAGCGAGGAGAGCTGGCCGTTGATGACGGTCAGGCTCAAGCGCGGCACGGCGACTCGCCGTCCTGCGGTGGAGATGCGGAGGATGCGCGCGCCTCGGCCGCCGCCCTCGTCGAGCACGAACACGGCGCCGTCGAGACCGACCGCGACGTCCACCGGCGCGAAGCTCTCGGGCTCGCTCGCCGCGCGAGGCGCGAGCACGACGCGCTCCTGGAGGCTCACGCCGCCGCCGTTGTGCGTCGCCGTCAGCGCGACGAGTCGTCCGGCGCGGTCGGCGACCAGGATCGAGTTCTCCAGCTCCGCGATGAAGTTGCTCTCGTAGCTCGCCAGCCCGCGCGGATCGCCGCAGGGCGCGCTGCCCAGGACGGCGCCGCCGGGGGAGAGCTGCAGCACTCGCCCCGCCGAGCCGGCCTCCGCCCGCTCGCTCACGAACACGCCGCCGAAAGAGTCGACTGCGATGCCCGCCGCGCGTTCGGAGAGCTTGGCGACGCCGGTCGCAACCGAGCCGTTGCGGCGCGCGAGCGTGACCTCGCCGGCGCCGTTCGCCGCGAGCAGCCACACCTGTCCGCCGGGACCGCTCACGCAGGCGTTCCCGCACCCCGCCGCGCACTTCCACGGCAGCTCGAGTGGGCTCACCTCGCGCGGGCCGTCGACGCCGTCGACGTCGGCCACGCCCAGCCAGGCGTTCGAGCTCGCCACGAGCGCCTGCCGGCCGATCACGGCCAGTCCAGGCGCCGGCGCGACATCGCTGAAGGTGTGGAACACGCTCGCTCCGTCGCAGAACCCGGCGCCCGCTCCGTCCTGGAGGACCTTCAGGCTCGGCGCGTCGCCGCCCTCGAGCACCCACACCCGGCCGCGCCAGTCGACGTCGATCGCCAGCGGCGCGACGAGTTGCTCGCCCGCGGCCCACTCGCTCACGACGAGCGTTGCGCTCGCCTCGAAGCGCGGCGAGATGTCGCGCGGATCAGCTGTGGGGGCGCCGCGAGGGTTCTGAACAGCACAGGCGAGGAGCAAGGTCAACATGGGCGCATCGTAGCGCTGCTTCGCGCGCCATCCGGCGTCGCGCCGGCGCGGCGCGAAAGCCCTCCGTCGAGTACTTTGGTGGCCATGTCGCCCCAGCTCGTATCGCTCGCCGCGGCGTTGCTCGCGCTCGGCGGCTCGCTTCAGGCTCGGCAGAGCAGCGGCGCGACGCCGCAGAACCTTCTCGTGATCGTGCTCGACGACGTCGGCACGGACATGATCGGCGCCTACGAGTCCTACGAACGCTCGCTCGGACGTCCGGCGGGAACTCCGGCCGCGACTCCGGCGATCGATCAACTCCTGGCGGCGCAAGGCGTGAGCTTCGCGGCCGCCTGGGCCACGCCCAAGTGCTCGCCCACGCGCGCGCAGCTCCTGACCGGCTTGTACGGTCGACGCTCCGGCATCGGGGCGATCGTGAAGAGCGAGCCGTTCGTCGGGACGCGCAATCCGGGGCTCGCGCACGAGTGCTCGATCCTCCCGCAGCAGTTGCAGTCGGCGTCGACGCCGTACGTCTCGGCCGCGGTCGGCAAGTGGCACCTGGGCGACATCGAGCAGCTCGAGGCCGAGCCCGCGCACGCCTTGGGTTGGCCCTACGGGACGTGGTTCGACTACTACGCCGGCTCGCGCTTCAACCTGGAGTCGGTGTTCGGGCCGGGCAGCGGCAACGCGTACTTCTCGTGGCGCAAGACCTTCGCGAGCGTGCTCCCGCAGCACGCGCCCTGCGGACCCGGCGCCGTGTCGTGCGAAACGCCGGAGCTCGCGCCGCCCTCGGTCAATTACGCGACCGTGGACACGACGGAAGACGCGCTGGCGATGATGAGCTCCTTGCCGGAGCCGTGGCTCGTGTACGTGTCGTACAACGCGATCCACTCGCCCTATCACGTGCCGCCCAGCGGCCTGCCGGCGGCGCCGTGCTTGCCCGGAGGCGCGCTGCCCCACGCGTGCGAACTCGATCTGGGCGCCGATCCGATCGCGCTCGCGCGCTGCATGATGACGGCGCTCGATCAGCAGATCGGGCGACTGGCGTGCGCCGCCGATCCGGGCGACACCACGATCGTGCTCATCGGCGACAACGGGACGCCGCAGGCCGCCGTCGCGCCGCCGTTCAACCCGCTGCACGCCAAGGGCACGCTCTACGAAGGCGGAGTGCGCGTGCCGCTCGTGATCCGCTCGCCGCTGGTCCCGCCCGCGCGGCGGGGCAGCTTCGAGACGCGCATGGTCAGCTCCGTGGACATCCACGCGACGCTGCTCGACGTCGCTGGCGCGCCGCCGGTGGCGAATGCGGACGGCCGTTCGCTCGCCGGATACCTCGCGAGTTCCTCGTCGCCGAGCGTGCGCACGACGAACTACACCGAGGCCTTCTTCCCCAACTTCAAGCCGCAGCCGAGCGGTGGTCCGCCTCCCAACTACGTCTGCAACTTCCACAACCAGGCGCTGACCGACGCGCGCTTCAAGCTCGTGCGACGCACGACCCGCGCTCACTCCAACACTTCGCTGCTGGTGGTGAGCGAGGAGTTCTTCGACCTCGGACAAGGCGGCCCGCCCGACCTGTCCTCGGGAACTCCCGTGCCCACGCCCGACTGGTTCGAGCAGAACGATCTGCTCGCCGCGGGCGCGCCGTTGCAGGGCGCCGCGCGCGAAGCGTACGGCCGGCTGAGCCGACTGCTCGACACGCGCTATCCGAGTCTGGTGCGTTGATGCCGCTCGAGTCCAACGTCGCGCGGAGCGGGTGGAGCTTCGCGCTCTCGAGCATTGTGCTGGCAGGTCTGACGAGCGCGGGCCCCGCCCTCGCGCAGTCCGGCGCGCCGCCGCACAACGTGCTCGTGATCGTGCTCGACGACGTCGGCGTCGACCTGATCGGCGCGTACGAGCGTCACTTCCGCGAGCAGGGTCGCGCGCCAGGGTTCCCGGCCGAGACGCCCTACATCGACGCGCTGTGCGCGAACGGCATGAGCTTCTCGAACGCGTGGGCGGCGCCGATGTGCAGTCCGTCGCGGGCGCAGATGCTGACCGGGATGCATCCCTCGCGCATGGGGATCGGCTCCATCCTGCGCCGCAATCCGCTGGGCTCGACTCCCAACCCGGGCTTGTCGCACCAGCACGCCTTGCTGCCCCAAGTGCTGTCCGCGGCGCCGACGCCGTACTCGAACGCCGCCATCGGCAAGTGGCACCTCGCCGACATCGATCAGCTCGTCGTCGGCCTCGGCCACGCGCTCGGCGCGCCCGGCGGACGCTGGTTCGACACCTTCGCCGGATCGCTGTTCAACCTCGAGCGCGCGCCCAGCACGCCGCCGGGGACGAACTTCTTCTTCGGTTGGCGCAAGGCGTACACCGGCGCGATCCAACCCGGCTCGTCGCCCTGCGGCGCAGCGGGCTTCCCCTGCGAGGTCGAGGTCGTCGCGCCGCCGCTGACGAACTACGCCACCGCCGACACGACGGAAGACGCGCTGGCGATGATGGGGCAGTTGAGCGAGCCCTGGTTCCTGTACGTGGCGTACAACGCGCCGCACACGCCGGGACACGTCGCGCCGTTGACCTTGCCCAAGCCGACGTGCGCGCCGCCGAGCGCGATGGCGGCCGCGTGCGAGTACGACCGCGCGGCGGGCTTGCCCGCGCAAGTGCGCTGCGTGATGCGCGTGCTCGACGAGCAGATCGGGCGGCTGTTGTGCGCGCACGATCCGGCCGACACGACCGTGATCCTGATCGGCGACAACGGGACCGACAGCGACGCCACGCTGCCGCCGTTCGACAACACGCACGCCAAGGGTCAGCTCTACCAAGGCGGAGTGCAGACGCCGCTCGTGATCCGCTCACCGCTCGTTCCGCCGGCGCTGCGCGGGAGCTTCGAGGACCGCCTGGTCTCGAACGTCGACCTGTTCGCCACCGTGGCGGATCTCGGCGGCGTTTCCGCTTCGACGCCCGACGCGGTGTCGCTCACTCCGTACCTGCGCGGTCAGGCGAGCGCTCCGTTGCGAGCGTTCGTGTACGCCGAGGGCTTCTTCCCCAACTTCACGCCGCTCACGCCGGGCGGCGGTCCTCCGCCGGGGTACGTGGCCGGCACGCACAACCAGACCGTCCGCAACGAGCGCTTCAAGCTGCTGCGGCGCTGGTCGCGCGCCGGCAGCGGTGTGATCGAGCTCGAAGAGGAGCTGTACGACCTGACCGAAGGCGGACCGCCGAACACGAGTTCGAATCCCCCGACGCCCACTCCGGACTGGTTCGAGCAGAACGAGCTGCTCTCCTCCGGCGCGCCGCTCTCGCCCGCAGCGCAGGCGGCCTACGTGACGTTGGGCGCGTGGCTCGACGCGAACTTCCCGACGCTCGCGCAGTGAGCGCGCGAGCTCAGGGTTGGATCACGAAGCTCACCGCGTCGGTGAGGTTGGTCGTGAACGCCGCTGCCGGGTCGCGTGACCAGTACTGCGCCGCGACCGAGGCTCCGGCCACCAGGCGTGCGTCGACTCCGGCCGCGATGCGGACGTTGAAGTCGTAGGCGAACGTCCCGCTGCAATCCGCGGTCGGCGGCGGCGAGCCGAGCGAGTTCTGCGAAGGCGTGCGCGTGGTCGGAGACTTCACGCACAGGAACCCGCCCTGGAACGGCAGCGCCGTGACGCCGTCGACTCCGTAGAACAGCAAGCCAGCCTTGTTGTTGACGATGTTCGTCGCGCTGATGACGAAGCCCGAGCCCGCGTTCGCGTCGGGCGCGCCGCTGAAGGCGATCGAGGTCAGGCAACCCAGGCTGTTCGTGCGCGCCGTGCAGTACACGGTCGGCGCCGGCGGCGTGTACGTCACCGTGAGCTGCGGTCGGTACTGCGCCAGACTCTCGCGCGCTTCGAACTGCTTGGCGGACTTCTGCCCGGACTGCTCGGGTCCGATCAGGATCCAGCCGTGGGAGGTGGAGGGCGCGTTCACCCAGCCCTGCACGTCCGCGACCATCTGCGCGGTCGAGCCCCAGTTGTAGTACCCCACCGCGTTGACGCTGGTGGTGGCGCTGGCGGTCGCGACGAAGTCTCCGCCGGGCGAAGACCAGAACTGGTTGTTCCAGTACGTGTGCAGCCAGGTGACGTCGCCGACGACCGCTGCGCCGCCGTTGCCGCTGAAGCCTTGGGTCGTTCCTTCGTTCCACCCGGTCGTGACGCGGTGCGCGCTGAAGCTCTTCGAGCCGGAGGTCGTCATCGACATGTACAGCCGGAGCTGCACGTTCGTGATCGTCGAACCTGCGGGGATCGAGCTCAGGTCGAAGGCCACCAGCCCGCGTCGCACCGGCCAGGCCGTCGAGGTCCCGGCGCGACCGGCGTAGAACGACAAGTTGCCGCCGTTGGCGCGGTTGCCGACCCCGTCGTCGAACAGCGTGGCGTCCTTGGAGGCGGTCAGCACCGCGACATCGGCGCGGGCCTCTGCGGCGGCGAGGGCGAAGACGGCGACGAGCGCCGCGAGGGGACGTTGAGTGCGCATGGTGAGTGGCTGGAGGCTCGGCCGGAGCAGCGGCGGCGACTGGAACTCGCAATTCTAGCGCGCCAGCCCCCCGCCGCCCGAGTACGCCATCGGGCGGGGGTCGCGCCCGGATTCAGCCCAGGCCGAGTTCCTCGACGCCGTCCTCGTCGAAGCCCAGGTAGTGCCCCAGCTCGTGGAGCAGCGTGACTTCGATCTGCTCCTCGAGTTCGCTGCGCTCGACGCACGCGCGCTCGAGGTTGCGTTGGAACAGATGGATCGTCGGCGGCAGATCCGCGCCTTCCTCGCTCGCGCTCTCGAGGCGCGACGCGCCCGTGAACAGCCCGAGCAAGTCCGGCGGCGTGTCGCTCAGGTCGTCGCCGAGCAGGCCCAGGTTCGGCATCGGGTCGACGATCACGGCCACGTGCTCGAGCGCCGCTTGGAACGGCGCGGGCAGTCGCGCGATGGTGCGCTGCAGGGCCTGATCGAACTCGGCCTCCGACAGCCGCGGCGGCGGCGTGACGTTGCCCGGGTCCAGGCGCTGCGCGTCGCGCTGGAGTCGGTCCGCGCGGCCGAGGTCGCCCTCGAGGTCGGCGATCAACGCGAGCTTGAGCAGCACGGCGGCGTTGGGCGCGAGTTGCTGCGCGCGTTCGAGCCGGGCGCGCGCGTTGTCGAGGTCCCACGCGCGCAGCGCAAGTTCAGCGCGCACGCACAAGAGCTCGGCGTCCTGGTCCTCGTCCTCGAGTTCAGCGGCGCGCCGCGCGGACTCGTCGGCGGCAGCCAAGTCGTCCAAATCCAGCGCCGCCGTCGCGCGCAGGATCCAGGTCTCCGCCAGCGTCGCGTCGACGTCGCTCGCCAGCTCCAAGGCGCGTTCGGGTTCGCCCGCGTCGATCGCGGCCCAGGCTCGATCGAGCTGCTCGTAGTCCGTCTCGTGCGTCATCGCGGTTGGTTGGGGCGTGCGTCGGCGTCGCCGCGAGGCGGCGTGGGGAGGTTCGGGCGCGCTCGGCCCAGCGGCGCAGCCACGTCGCGGATGCGTCCGCGTTCGAGACGTTCGAGGCGCCAGCGCGTGTCGAACCACAGCACCAGGCCGCGCGTGTCCGCGCTCAGGTCGTCGTAGTTGAACGAAGCGTCGACGTTGCGCACGACCGTGCCGCTCACGCCCAGGCCCCAGCCGACGCTGCGCGACCAGGCGTAGGCCACGGCGACCGCGCCGCCGGGCTGCTCCCACACGTAGTTGGGCGCGCCGAGCTGCGCGAGGCACGCCGACAACTCGGTCCCGGGCGCGAGCTCCGCCTCCGCGGCGCTCGCGATGGGCCTGAGCAGCGTGATCTTCTGGTAGCGCGCTCGAACGCACGAACACAAGGTCAGTGCGCTGACCGCCAGCGCGAGGGCTGCGGCCGGTCGTCGACCTGCTGCGCTCACTCGACGTTGTGCGAATCGGACCAGGGCAGCTCGTACACCGCCTCGTCGGCGTCGAGAGTCGCGCCGAAGCACGCCAGCACGCCGTGCTCGTCGAAGAACATCCAGAGGCGGTCCTGCTGGACGTCGGTGTTGATCAGCGTGACCACGATCAAGCTGAGTCCCGCGCGCTTCTCGACGGTGTGGTCGTAGCGCCACGCGGAGCGGTAGCCGAGCTGCACCACTTCGTTGGGCGCGCCGAGCGCGGCGAGCACTTCGCTCTGCGTCGAGCGGCCCGGCGCGAGCGCGGCGGAGCGCTCGGCGTGCAGCGGCACGTTCACGGTGTTGCGGGACAAGAAACAGCCGCCGAGGAGCGGCGCGGCGAGCGAGAGGCACACCAGGCGTGCGGAAGAGCGAATGCGCATCGCGGGAGTATACGTTCGAGCTCGGCCGCGCCGGCCGCGCGTGCGCCGATCGCGCGCAGCCGTTAGAAGTGTGCGGACCATGCTGGCACTCCAACGCCGTCCGCGTCTCGCCGCGCAGCCCTCACGTCGCCACGCGTTGTTGTGCGCGCTGTTCGCGTTCGCGCTCTTCGCCGTCGGCGCGTGCGCGGGCGCGAAACCGCGCCAGCGTCCGAGCGGGACGCTCGAGCTCGTGGTGCTGCACACCAACGACATCCACGGCCAGGTCCAGCCGCGGCCGGCGACTTGGGTCGATCGCCGCAAGCCGCCGCTGTCGGGCGGACTGCCGCGCGCGGCCGCGATGATCGAGCGCGTGCGCAGCGAGGAGCGCGCCGCGGGCCGCGCCGTGCTCGTGCTCGACGGCGGCGACTGGTACCAGGGCACGCCCGAGGGCATCGTCGAGCTGGGCCGCGACTTCGTGCGCGCGATCGCCGCGATCGACTACGACGCGGTCTCCATCGGCAACCACGAGTTCGACCACGGCTTCGACAACCTGGCGAGGCTCCTGAACGACGCGCGGCCGCCGGCGATCTGCGCCAACCTGCGCGAGCGCGGGAAGAGTGAGCGCGTGAGCTGGGTCGCGCCCTGGCGCATCGTCGACGCGGGCGGACTGCGCATCGCGCTCGTCGGCCTGCTCACGCCCGACACGCCGTCGATCACGCATGCCGACGCGCGTCGCTTCGACTTCGCCCCGGGCCACGAGGAGCTCGGGCGCGTCAAAGCGGAGCTGGGCCAGAGCGTCGATCTGATCCTCCCCGTCGGACACATCGGCATCGAAGAGGCGCGCGAGATCGCGCGCGCTCACCCCGAGCTGCCGCTGATCGTGACCGGCCACTCGCACACCTTCCTGCGCGAGGGCGAGCGCGAAGGCGACACGCTGATCGTGCAAGCGGGCGCGAAGGCCAGCGTGGTGGGCCGCGTGGACCTCGCCATCGACGGGCCCAGCGCCAAGGTGCTGAGCTCGTCGGCGAAGTTGCTCGAGCTGCTCGAGGAGCCGCGTCCGCAGGATCGCAACGCGCGCGTCGACGAGCTGTGCGCGAGCCTCGTCGCGCGCGCCGACGCGGCCATGCGCGAGGTCGTCGGCGAGCTGGCGGCGCCGCTCAGCGCGTCGGGCAAGCCCTACAGCACGGTCGCCGGCTCGTGGATGGCGGACCTGATCCGCGCCCGCACGCAGGCGGACGTCGCGTTCCACAACCGCGGCGGCGTGCGCGCCGAGATCGACGCGGGCCCGGTGACGCGGCGCGAGGTGTTCGAGATGTCGCCCTTCGACAACAACCTCGCGATCCTGCGCCTGCGCGGCGCCGAACTCGAAGGACTGGTCCGCGCGGCGATCGACGGTCGCGCGCACTCGGGCCTGGACTACTCGGGCTGCCGCGTGCTCGTGAAGGAAGGGCGCGAGAAGCTCAACGTCGCGCTCACCTTCCAGGCGCTCGAGGTCGGCGGCAAGCCGCTCGATCCCGAGGCCTGGTACACGGTCGCGACCAACTCGTTCCTCGCGGGCGGTGGCGACGGATTCGACGTGCTCGCACGCTGCCCGGAGCGGCGCGAGGATCCGCTGCTGTTGCGCGAACTCGCCGAACTCGAGCTGCGCTCCAAGGGCGCGGTCACGCCTCCGACCGACGCGCGCATCGTCGCAGTGGGGGACCGGCCGTGAGGCGCGCGCTCCAAACACTTCTCGCGCTCGCCGCCGCGGCGACGTTGACGCACGGCGCGCTCGCGGCGAATCCGTCCAGCGTGCTCGCGCGAGACGCGTTCTCCGATGCGAAGGCCAAGCTCGCGTCGAATGACGGACGCACGCGGCGCGCCGCGGTGGGCGAGTTGGCGCGTGTGGGCAGCGCGGAGGCGTGGAAGCTGGTGATCGGCGCGTTGCGTGACTCCGATTCGCAGGTGGCGGACGAAGCGCAGTCGCAGCTCGCGTCGGTGACCGACCCGGCGCTGCGCGAGTTGCTCTTGGGCAAGGACGGGCTCGAGGCCAAGGAGCCGCTGGTGCGCGAGCGCGTGGCGGAGTCCTTCGGCCGTCTCGCCCAGCGCCCGCCGTCGGAGGTGCTCGCGGCGGGCCTGAACGATCGCGAGGCGTCCGTGCGTCGCACCGCGGCCTGGAGCATCGAGCGTCTCGCGCGCGCCGGGATGTTCCGCGAGGCGTGGGAGCGCGACCTGGTTGAGATGAGCGCGCTCGAAGCGGCGCTGTCCGCGCAGCTCGCGCGCGAGAAGGACCTCGACACCTTCGCCACGTTGTCGCTCTCGCGCGCGGCTCTGCTCGGCGAGCCCCGCCGCGCGGACCTCGACGCGCTCGCGGCGCACAAGTCGGCCGCACCGCGCGCGGCGGCGGCCATCTCGGCGCGACACGCTGCGGCCCCCGACGCGCTGGAAGTGCTGCGCAAGCTCGCCGCGGACCCGAGCGCGTCCGTCCGCATCAACTGCGCGCGCAGTCTCGCGGCCTTGAAGACTGCGAGTGCGGCGCGAGAGCTGGTCGCGCTGCTCGAACGCGAGAGCG
Organism: uncultured Planctomycetia bacterium; assembly: GCA_938003765.1. Taxonomy (GTDB): domain Bacteria; phylum Planctomycetota; class UBA1135; order UBA1135; genus WYBT01. The sequence goes on along the minus strand of CALKYE010000042.1, from coordinate 4,366 downwards.
TGCTGCGCTCCAAGTGGCTGTACGTCGATCACCTGCGCGCGCTCTCGGGCCTGTCGCACCGCCTCGATCCGCGCCCGTGGCGCGCGTGGGCGGATGCGTTGCCGGACGGCGCGCTCGCCGAACCCGCGGCGAGCAAGGCGGACGACGCTCCCGCGACGAGCGCGTTCGCGGGACTGCCGATCCTCTCCGAGCGCGTGCTGTTCCTGATCGACCTGTCGGGCTCGATGTGGGACAAGAACTCGGCCGGGCGCACGCGCAAGGACGTCGTCGCCGCCGAGCTCGAGCGCGCGCTGCGCTCGCTCTCGCCGCAAGTGCGCTTCAACGTCGCCGTGTACACCGCGCGGCCCGTGGCGTGGAAGGACAAGCTCGCGCCCGCGTCGCCCAAGGCCATCGAAGAGGCGCTCGAGTTCTTCGCCAAGCGCAGCGACCGCGGCCCCGGCGACTTCTGGGGCGCGTTCGAGTTCGCGCTGAACGACGCGGAGCTCGACACGGTGATCGTGCTGACGGACGGAGCGCCCAGCGGCGGACAGCGTTGGAGCCTCGAGCTGATGCAGGGCTTGTTCGAGGAACGCACGCGGCTGCGCGGCGTCGTGCTCGAAGCTGTCCTTGCGGGCGCGAGCAAGCGGCTCGTCGGCCACTGGCGCACGATGTGCGGCTCGAGCGGCGGCCGCGTGGTCGAGTTCCGCCTCGATTGACCGCCGCGTCTCTCACACGGCGAGCCGCGCCCCAAGCGCTAGACTCGCACGTCCCCCCATGCGCTCCGACGACGTGACTCGCGAAGTTCGCCTCCGCGGACGGGCGCCCTCGGCGATCGCGCTGGGACTCGCGACGGGGCTCGCGATCGGACTGGTGGGCGCGTGTGGCGACACCGCTGGGCCCACGAACTCAGCGCCGGAGTCCGCCGACAAGCGCGCTTCGACCAGCGCTGCGACGAACGATTCGGCGCAAACGCCGCGCTCCGCGCCCGACGCGCCGTCGCGCATGGCCTTTGCGCCGCTCATCCCGCCGGTGCCGGAGTGGGACCACGAGAACCGCGCGCGCCTCGATCCGAACGTCGACGGCTGGCCCAGTGAAGCCTTCCACGAGCGCGTGAAGCCGCGCGCGGACGAGCTGCTCGCGTTCGTGTTCGGACGGACTTCGCCGGATGCGGCGACAGCGCTGCTCGACCCGCAGTTCGAGGGCGCGAGCGAGCTGCGGCCCGAGCTCGAGGTCTTGCGTGCGTCGCCGTCGCTGCGCGTGGAGCGCGCGCGGACGCCGTCGCGTGAGCGCGCCGATGCGCGCGCGTTCGCCGCTTCGTGCGAGCGGTTGCGCGAGGCGCTCGGAGGCGGCGCGCCGCGCATCGAGAGCCGCATCGAAGCGATCGAGCCCAGCGCAGGTGGTTGGACCACGCGCCTGAGCTGGAGCGCGTGCTCGTCGACTCCGAGCGGGCCGGTGCAGCTCTCGGCGCACTGGACCATTGCGTGGACTGCGTCCGACGAAAGCAGCGCTCCCCGCGTGCGTTCGATCGAGCTGATCGAGCACACCGAAGTCCGCGCGCCGCGCACGCTGTTCGCCGACCACACCGCGCGCTGGCTCGCGGGCGCGCCCGAGGTGGCCGAGGAGCTGCGCTCGGGGCTGAGCGAGCGTCACTTCCGCAACGATCAGCTCACCGGCAACTCGTTGCTCGGCGGCCAGGGTGTCGCGATCGGCGACGTGGACGGCGACGGGCTCGAGGACCTGTACGTGCCCATGCAGGGCGGTCAACCCAATCGGCTGCTGCTCGCGCGCCCCGACGGCTCGCTGGTCGACGGCTCGACGCAGGCGCGCATGGCGCTGCTCGACAACACGCGCTCGGCGCTGATCGTCGACATGGACGGCGATGGCGCGCGCGATCTGCTGCTCGCGGTCGGCGCCAATCTGCTCGTCGCGTACAACGCGGGCGGCGGCGTGTTCAAGGAGCAGCTCGTGCTGCGCGCCGCGGGCCCCGAGGACATCTTCTCGCTCGCCGCGGCCGACCCCGACGGCGACGGCGATCTCGACGTGTACGCCTGCCGCTACGTGAAGGGCGGGATGATCGCGGGCGTGCCGACGCCGTACCACGACGCGCGCAACGGCGCGCACAACGTGTACTGGCGCAACGACGGGCGCGGCAAGCTCGTCGACGCGACCAGCGAAGTCGGCTTCGACCACAACAACGATCGCTTCAGCCTCGCGGCGCTGTGGGAGGACCTCGACGACGACGGCGACGTCGATCTCTACGTCGCCAACGACTTCGGCCGCAACAACCTCTACCGCAACGACGGCGGGCGCTTCACCGACGTCGCCGGCGCGGCGGGCGTGGAGGATCCCGCTGCGGGAATGGGCGTCACCGCCGCGGACTTCGACCTCGACGGGCAGCTCGACCTGTACGTGTCGAACATGTACTCCGCCGCCGGACTGCGCATCGCCAGTCGATCCGAGCGCTTCCTCGACGGCGCGTTCAAGGAGAACCACCGCCACTACCTCGGTCACGCGCGCGGCAACACGCTGTTGCGCGGGCTGGGCGCGGGCCGCTTCGAGGACGTCACCGAGCGCACGCACGTCGGCGCGGCGGGCTGGGCCTGGGGCGCGCTGTTCGTCGACTTCGACGGCGACGGGTACGAGGACCTGGTCTCGCCCAACGGCTTCATCAGCGGCCCGGGCGAGTTCGACGTCGAGAGCTACTTCTGGCGGCGCGTGATCAGTCAGTCGCCGCAGGACGCGCAAACGACCGAGGGCTATCGCAACGCCTGGGGCTCGATGCAGCGCATGGTCATGGAGGATCACGCCTCCTACAACGGCCACGAGCGCGACAGCGCGTTCCACAACCTCGGCGGAGCGGACTTCGCCGACGTGTCGTTCGTCGCCGGGCTCGACGCGCTCAGCGATTCGCGCAGCGCCGCGCGCATCGACTGGGACGAGGACGGCCGGCTCGACCTCGTGCTGAAGTCGCGCACGGGACCTCGGTTGCGCCTCTTGTGCAATCAAGGCGCTTCCGCCGGTCACTTCCTGTCGCTCGAGCTGCGCGGCGCGGGCGGCAACATCGACGCCATCGGCGCGCGCGTGGTGGTGGAGCTCGAAGGGCGCAAGCTCACTCGCAGCGTCTACGCGGGCGAGGGCTATCTCGCGCAATCCTCGCGCCGCTTGCACTTCGGACTCGGTGACGCCGAGCGCGTCGAGCGCGTCCGCGTGCGCTGGCCGAACGGCGCGAGCGCGAGCTACACGGGCCTCGCGGCGGACGCGCGCTATGTCCTGGTCGAAGGCCAGGCCGAGGCGCGCCGCGTCGAGCTGCGCAAGCTCGACTCGTTCGAGCGCAACGCTCCCTCGCCCCTCGCTCCGCTCGATGGACCGATCGTGCGCGTCCCGCTGGCCGAGCGCATGCCGCTCGCGGAGTTCCAGTTCGCGCTGCTCGATGGCTCCACGCGCAAGGTGCGCGAGCTCTCGGGCGCGCCGCTCTTGATCACGCTGTGGTCGTCGAACGCTGCGGGCTGTGTCGAGGAACTCGCCGCGCTGCGCGACTTCGTGAGCTCGAGCGCCGCGCGTCCGCGCTGGATCGCCGCCACTCTCGACCAGGGCGCCGAACTGCTCGCCGCGCGCAAGCTCGCCGCGACGCTGGGCATCGCCGAGCACACCGCGCTGCTCGACCCGCACGCCGCGAAGTTCTTCGAGTTGCAGTTCCTGCTCGTGCTCGGCCGCGCGCAGCAGGTCCCGCTGCCGGCGACGCTCGCCTGCGACGCCGCCGGTCAGTGGAGCGTGGTGTACCTCGGCGCTTGTCCGCCGCTCGAACTCGCGCGCGACCTCGAGACGATCGCCGGGCTCGATCTGGATTCACGCAGCACGAACAAGCTCGTCGGCGGTCGCTGGCTCGCCCGCGGCGCGCGCGATTACGCCTTCCTCGCCAGCGTGTGCCGCGACTTGGGCGCGAACGAGCTCGCCGAGTTCTACGACGCGATCGGCGCGAGCGCGGCCAAGTAGGGGCTCGCGGCTCGGCGAGCGTGCAAAAAGCCCTGGGCGCCGCAACAATCTTCGCCCCCATGGCTCTCCAACTCCTCGAACTGTCGCGCTCGGCGCAGGCGCTTCCCAACGGCAAGGTCAGCTACGCCGCGGCCGAGGGCGTCGCGCTCCTCACGCTGACCCATCCGCCGGCCAACGGCTACTCGTTCGAGATGATGAGCGACCTCGACGCCGCCATCGTCCGAGCGCGCTTCGACGACTCGGTGCAGGTGATCGTGCTCGCCGGCGCGGGCGAGAAGTTCTTCTGCGCGGGTGCGGACATCAACTACCTGAACAGCCTGACGCCGACGAAGAAGTACTACTTCTGCCTGCACGCCAACGAGACGCTGCAGCGGCTCGAGCGCACGCCCAAGCT
>CALKYE010000041.1 GCA_938003765.1 uncultured Planctomycetia bacterium | reverse complement strand
ACACCACAGCGCCGCAGCGCCGATCGAACGAGTGAGCATGGGGGACCTTCGCGCGAGCCGCAGCCCTTCGCTGACGCCCTGCGTTGTCCCCAAGACGCAACTCGCCCGTCGTCGGGCTCACGATCCCCTGCGAAGCGGAGCGGCGCGACTCGGCGATTCCCGAGTGCGCCGCTCCAACAACTCGTCCTCGCAGCTCGCGTCAGGACAGGCTCAGGCTCGCCATGCCCGCGCCCTCGACGCCGTCGGGGGCGAGGATGTGCGCGCTGGCGTACGCCTCGCCCTGCGCGCCCGGCGTGGGGAGGTAGAGCACGTTGAAGCGCCCGCGCGCGTCCGTGCGCGTCGGCGCCTCCAGCGTTCCCGCGCCGTTCAGCGACACGCCCGTGACCGTGTGCTGCTGCAGCGGCTGACCACCCTTGGTGGCGCGGAACTCCAGGTTCACCGCGCGCGCGGCGGGAACCAGCACGACCGAGCCCGAGAGCGCGTTGTCGCCGTTGTCGTCGTAGATCGCGCCGACGAGGTCGATGCGAACCGCTCCGCGCACCGTGAGCTCGCGCGTCACGTGGACGAGGTTCGAGAGCGGCGAGAGCGCCGTGGCGTAGACCGTCAGGTCGTGATGCCCCGCGAAGCGGTCGACGCCTGAGGAGTAGGGACTGCTCACGCCCTTGGTGAGAGTCAGCGTGGCGCGGCCATCGGCGTCCGTCGTCGCCTCGCGGTCCTCTTCGATCGACGCCGGCGACCACAGACGCACGCGGGCGTTCGCGAGCGGGCTCGCGCCTGAACCACCGGGCGCGCTCTGCAGCACGCGGACGGCGAACGACACGCTCTCGCCGCCCGACACCAGCGCGGCCGAGGGCGTGACCTCGAGTTGCAGTTCGAGTTCGAGTCGGCCGAGCACGTCACCCGCGGTCACGGGGCCCGCGATGTCCGGCCAGCGCTGCGCGAGGCCGAGCATGCTCTCGACGCGCGCGATCGCGCTCGAGTCTCCGCTGTTGAACGATGCCACGGCGCGGTCGACGCTCGACAGCCAGGCCGGCTGCAGATTGGGCAGCGCAGCCGAGTAGACCGCCGAGGAATCCAGTCCCGAGCGCTCCGCGTCGGCCGCCATCGTGAGAGTGGCGCTCGCGGCGCGGTCGAAGCTCGCGTCGGACTCGTGCGCGACCGCGACGAGCGGCGTGAGGCGCGTGGCGATGAGCTGGTCGAGCTCCGACTGTGCGTCGCCGCGACCCGCTGCGGAGGCGGAGGGCGGAAGCGCCGCGGACGGAGAACTCGACCCGACGCCGCTGAACGAGCGCAGCATGTCGAGCTGCAAGGTCGATTCGTCGCCTTCGGCGGGGACTGCGTACCCGAAGCGCTCCTCGAGCGGCGCCGCATGCGGCGCCGTCGTTCCGCTGACGCCGTTTGCGCCGTTCGCACCGTTCACGCTCCCCGCGGGGACCGTCGGCGTCGACACAGCCGGCGCCTTGCCGCCGGTCACCGACTTCGCCGCGCCGATCAGCGCGCCCAGGACGCTCGGGTTCGAGTTGCTCGCGTTCGGCTTCGCGCCGCCCGGTGCGCCGCCGATCGCCGTCGGTGCTCCGCCGCCCATCGCTCCGCTCATCGCGCCCATCCCCGACTGGAGCAGCGTCGTCGCGAACGAGCTGTTCATGTCGACGATCTTCCCGGCGAGCTCCTTGGTCATCGCGAGGCCTTGCGCGAGACCCTCGGACGCCTGAGCGCCGGTCGCGGTCGCGCCTTGCATCGCCTGTTCGAGCGAGGCCTGCGCGAGCGCCGCGGTCTGCGCGATGCCGCTCATGTCGCGGAACATCTGGCTCGAGAGCGTCGACAGCGCTGCGCCCAGGCCCGTCGGCGCCGGCAGCGCCGACGGCGTCATGTTCGCGGCGAGCGCCGGATCGAGGCTGCCCGGACGCAGGTCGACCGCCATCGCGCGGGAACCGGCTTGGAGCGGCGCGATCTCCGGCGGAACGATCGGGATCGGCGAGTCCTGCCAGTTCCAGAAGCGCGTGAGGTCGAGGCGCTCCGCCGCGTTGGCGCGGCCCTGCACCGCTTCGGCGAACACGCCGCCGGTCGGCACCGGGACGATGTCGCTCTGACGCACGTCGCCGACTTGCGGACCGCTGCTGGCGCCCTTCGCGGCCGTCGTGGGGCGGCGGCCCTCGTCGAGCAGGCGGAAGACGAGGTTGTTGCCGCTGACCGCGATGGGGTCGGGGTCGACCGCATTGAGCAGCGAGACGCCGTTCCACGAGTAGCGCGCGAGCAGCGTGGCGATCAGCGGACTGTTGCGACGCCGCACGAGCGCGCGGGAGTAGTGCACGGAGTTCTCGTTGAGGTGGCGCACGAGCTGGGCCATCGACCGCGAGCGCGTGAAGTCGGCGCAGCGCACGCTCAAGCGCTCCTCGGACTCCGCAACGAACTGGGCCGGGAACACGAGTTCGAACGCCAGCGAGTCGTCCTCGCTCTCGGGAACGTTCGCATCCTCGCGCCGGAACGCGAGCAGCACGCAGATGTGCTTGGCGACGGTGGTCTCGGCCGCCTCGTCCAGGTCGAGGACCGAGCGCGACATCTCGAGGTCGATGGCCTCGATGTCCTCCAAGCGCAGGTCGACGGGCTCGAGGAGGCTCGCAATCGTCTTGCTCTGGCCGGTTCTGAGCCGCACGAGGAAGCGCGCCTCCAGGGACTTCAGCGAAATCGGAAGCTTGCCCGCGCTGGCGGCCACTGCCCGCAGTTGAACGCCGATCAGTCGGAGCGAGTCCGGCAGGCGCCAGGCGTTGTGCGGATCGAGTGAGACGAGCGCGTCGAGCTTGCGCCGCGCCTCCGCCAGATGATCTCTGCCCAGCCGCGCGCGAACCTCCGCAGGCGTCGTCGCTGCGCCGGGCGCTGTGATCAGCGTCGTGTTCTCAGCGCTGGCGAGCGCGTAGGCCGCCTCCGCCGAGAGCGCAGAGCGGATCAGCTCTGCGCGATGCGTCTGGACCAGGGCTTCCGTCCAACGCTCGACCGGTCGGATCGGCACGTACAGGCAGCGCTCCTTCGACGCGAGGCGCGTCTCGGTGCGGTAGAGCTGCACGACCTCGAAGTACTGGATCGTCAGCGCGTGCATGTGGTTGTAGTTCGTGACCACGCGCGTGCTGATCGTCTCGCTCTCCTCCTGGGTGACTTCCTGCACGATCGACGCGCGCTTGTTGCGCGTGGTGCTCGTGTGCTGCTGCGTGCGGTCTTGGATGTTCTGCGCCATCTCGGCCTCGATGTCGCGCGTTCCGCTGGTCGAGGTCGTCGTCACCGAGTCGAGCGTGGTGCTCGATCCGTTGTCCGCGCCCGAGCCGAACTCCGCGGCGCCGAAGAAGCCCGCCACGCCGCCGCCAGTCGCGCCGATCAGTCCTCCCGCGCCAGCTCCGATGCCCGCGCCCGCGATGGCGCCGATCGCCCAGCCGGGGATCGCACCGACTCCACCGGCGAAGGCGCCGCTCGCGGTTCCAACGAACGCGCCGATTCCGGCCCCAGCCACTCCTCCGCCGACGACGCCCGCCGCGCCGCCTGCCATGGCCCCGCCCGCTGCCGCTGCGAACGCCTGCTCCGCGTTCTGCAGCCCGAACGACGAGTACGCGTTGTTCGAGACCGTCGAGTTCGAGTTCATCGCGGAGAAGCCGCCCTGCGCCTCGCGCGCGACCGCGCGCGTGATCTCGTTGATCGAGCGCGACTGCATCAGCGAGTTCGAGAGCGCTTCGATCTGCGAGATGTCCTCACTCGTGCGCACGCCTTGGCGGCGCGACCAATCGACGACGGCGACGCGCGTCGACTCTCCGGGCGCCAGCGCAAGCGAGTGCAGGAGGTTGCCGAGCGTGAGCGCGACGGGAGTCCAGGTCTGTTCGTAGCGGAGCACCCAGCCGGTGCGCGGGCGCTCGGGAGCGGCGCGCACCAGCAATTGCGCCAGGTCCACGGCCTGGTCGAGGTCCGCGGTGCGTTCCGACTCGACGCGATCGACGGCGTACACCGAGTAGAACGACTTCTCCGTCGCGTACTGGTTGAACGCGGGCACGAGCTCCTGCGGCACTTCGGGATCGGGACCCAGGCCGACCTTGTTGCTGGGGTCGTCGCGCAGAATGGCGCGCGCGACGATGTAGGGCGGCCACGTCGCGAGTTCGCGCAAGCTCGTGACGCCGAGCGCCTGTGCGAGCCGACGGGCGCGGTGCTCGTCGAGCAACTCGAGTGCGGACAGTCCGAGCGCGCCAGGATCGGCCGCATCGCGATGCTCGACACGCAGCGCCGCACGCGCAATCTGCTCCTCGGCGGGGAAGTGGAAGCTCGCCTCCCAGGCGGCCTCGAACACGTCGGAGCGCGACAGTTGGCCAACATTGCGAATTCCAAGCTCGGCCAACACTTGCAGCGCAGGAGCGGGGACTCCGGCAAGCAGTGCGAGCGACGCGTTGGCGCGCGAGTCGAGCGAAAGGTCCGTGAGAGCGTTCTGCGGGTTCGGCATGGGCGTAGTCGAAGCCAAAAGGTGGGGAGGTCGCAGCGGTGATTGGCGGCTCAGACCCACCGCGAAATGTCAGACGCAATCCGGCGCGAGTCGGGCTCGCTCGGTCTCATGGTTCATGGCGGGCACGTCCCCGAAGCGGCACGCGAGTGTTTCGGGTTCGACGGCCGCGACCGCGCGCGCGAAGCTCTACCGACGCGGCCACGTTCTGTCCGCGACGGGCACGCGAATTCCGGCCAGCGCCGCGCTCAGTAGATGAAGTTCGCGAAGGGCTCGCTCGAACTGAACGCTGCCGTGGCATTGACGATCACGCCGTAGTCGTTGCCCGACACAATCGAGTAAGGGGTCGCTCCGCCGTTGGTGCATCGGTTGCGAGTGAGCAGGTTGCCAGTTCCGGTGATCTGGAAGGCAGGTGACGAACCCTCAACCGAGTTGCCGTCGATGAAGTTGCGTGCACCTGTTACGAGCAGCCCACCACCTGTCGCATCCGCCACCCTGTTGGCCTCGATCCGGCAGTCAGAGGAGGCCACGATGCCTCCGTTCGCGCTGGCCGAGACGGAATTGCCGCGAACGACGCCGTTCGAGCTGACGATTCCGCCTGCTTGGCCACCCAACACGTAGCAGCCCTCGATCAGGCTCGCTCCTCCGCGGATTCCGGCGCCGCCATTCTCGTCAGCGCTACAACGCATGATCACGCCGCCTTGGACGTCGAAACCGTCGCCGACGTTGAAACCCGCCTGTGACTCGACCACCGTGCTGCGCGCGCCGGCCGAAAAGCCATCGCCACCATTCTGGTAGGCATGGCAGTGAGAGACGAAACCCGCTGTAGAGAGACTGATGCCCGTGAGCCCGTTGGAAGTGGCAAAGACCTCGCTTACCGCGCTGCGCTGACCCAGAGCGACGCCCCGTTGTCCCCAAGCTGTGACCGCTCCGTTGGAGACACGAACTCCAATGGCCGATCCGGTGACGTTCACCCCGCTGAAGCTGCCCGGCACACCGCTCAGCACGAATCCGTTCAGGTCGAGCGAAACATGACTTGCCTGAATGCTAATCCCGTGTTCGCCGGACACGCCGGTGAGATTGCCAGCCAAGTAGTACGACCCCGGCTGAGTGATGACGAAAGGAAGTGCGCTGATCGGCGTCCACGCCGAGCTCGGCAAAGACGTCCAGGCAGCCGCGGTCCCGTTGTGACCCAGGACCTGGGAGGCGACTCCGCCGCTCGCGTCGAGCTTGTCGGGCGACACGGATCCTGCGGCAATCGCGGCAGCACCGACGGAACTCGCCGCCAACTGCGAAGCGCCGACCGCGCCGCTCGCGATCTTCGCGGACGTCACGGAGTTGTCCATCAGCTTGGTGGAAGTCACCGCGTTGGCGGCGAGAGCCGATGCGGCGACGGCGCCCGATGCGATCTTGTTGCTCGTCACCGCGCCGTCCGCGATCTCGGGGGTCTCGATCTGCGAGCCGAGCATGCTGAAGGCGCTGGCGTGGAAGCCGTCGAGCAGGTCCGCGTTGAGGTTGGTGTTGAGGTCGGTGGACGTCACGGCGAGCGGCGCGCCAGCAGGCTTGGTCGAGACGATCGTGTCGCTGGCGCGAACAGCACCGTTGACGTCGAGCTTCATCGCCGGATCGGGTACGCGGTCGATGCCGACGCCGCCCGAGGCGCGGATGAGGAATTGGTCGGGAGCGGTGGACGACACGTCGGCGTCGGTGGAGTCGCCCCACACGAACGCGCCGTCGTGCAGCGCCTTCGCGCGTCGGCCCGCGGCGA
>CALKYE010000040.1 GCA_938003765.1 uncultured Planctomycetia bacterium | reverse complement strand
CGTGGCAAGTCACGATCATCGACCTCCCGCTGCTGCCCGGCGGCCACTACTCGTCGGCGTACGGCATCAACGACAGTGGGAGGATCGTCGGCGTCGCGGACGATGCGAGCGGCGCGCTCAAGACGGTCGAGTGGGTGAACGGGCAGATCGCAGTGATCCCGGACCTCGGCAGCGGACTCGCCGTCCCCGAGGACGTCAACGACGCCGGCGAGATCGTCGGCCACCAGAACCTCGGCGCGTCGCTGTCGCACGCCGTCTACTGGGACCCGCAGAACGTCGCGAGCGCGCTTCCCGGACTGCCCAACGGATCGAGTGCGCGCGCCAAAGCGCACGCGATCAATGCGCTGGGCGCAGTCGCGGGCTTCGCGCAAGAGGTCGCGCCGAACCTGTACGGCCATGCCGTCGTGTGGTCGCAGGGCTCGCTCGTCGCCGACCTCGGCTTCATGGGCGGCGGAACGTACTCGGAGGCGTACGGCATCAACGACCTCGGCGCCGTCGTCGGCGTCGCGTCGATCGCCAACACGAATCAGCACGCGTTCCTCTGGCAGAACGGGCAGTTCACCGACCTCAGCACCTGGTCCGGCGGCGGCGCGGCGTCCAAGGCGTTCGCGATCAACAACGTCGGCGAGATCGTCGGGCTGAATTCGAGCGTCGCGTCGGTGTGGCGCAACGGAGCGGTGCAAGCGCTGCCGATGCCTGCCGGAGTCTCCGCGTTCACGCCAGCGATCGACATCAACGACGCAGGCGACATCATCGCGACGGGCACGGTCTTGTTCCCCAACGAGGTCGGCGTGCTGTGGCGCAACGGCTCGCCGATCAACCTCGGCTACCTCCCCGGCGGAACGATCAGCCGTGTGCGGCGCATCAATCAAGCGGGCGAGATCGTCGGCGAAGCGCGCGCGTCCAGCGGCTTCTTCCACGCCGTGAAGTGGGTCGTCTCTTCACCGGCCTCGACCTACTGCACCGCGAAGGTGAATTCGCAGGGCTGCACGCCGACGATCGCGGCGAGCGGCGTCCCGAGCGCGTCGAGCGGCGCGCCTTTCACGGTGGGTGCGGGCAACGTGCTCAACCGCCAGAACGGGATCTTCTTCTACGGCTACGCCCAGCAGATCGCTCCGTTCCAAGGCGGCTTCAAGTGCATGTCGAACCCGGTCAAGCGCACTCCCGTCCAGAACTCCGCCGGCAGCCCGCAGCCGACCGTCGACTGCAGCGGCGTGTACTCGATCGACTTCAACGCCTGGGTGCAGACGGGAATCGATCCGGTGCTCGCGGCCGGAGTCGAGATCAACGGCCAGTTCTGGTCGCGCGATTCCGGCAGCGCGAGCACCACAGGACTCACCGACGCCGTGCACTTCGTGATCGGCGCGTAGACGCCGCGAGCCCACGGAGCCGGCGTTCCACGTCTGGCGCAGCTGCGTCGCCTCGGGCTTCGCGCGCTTCGACCGACGCGGAAGGCCGACCCCGAGTTCGTTCGCGGACCCAGAGTCGCTGCGCCAGTCCTGACCCTGTACCTGCGAGTAGTTGGAGAGCGCGCCGCCGCCGTGGGACGGCAGCAAGTTGAGCGCGTCAGCACGCCCACGGCGAAGTCGCAGCGCGCTCCTGTCCGGAGAGCGACGCATGAGGCTCGTCGAGCTGGTCAGCGTCGACCGGTGTGCGCGTACGCGGTGTGAGTTCGCGAGAGAACCGGCAATTGCGAGAGAGGCTCACCGCGCGCCTTCTGCGGACGCCCGGTGAGCCTCGCTCGCGACGCGACGCGCTCAGGAGCGGAGGAAGGCGAGCAGGTCCTCGTTCAGGCGGTCCTTGTGCGTGGCCGTCAGTCCGTGGGGCGCGCCTTCGTAGACCACGAGCTTCGAGCGCCGCACGAGCTTGGCCGAGGCGCGCGCGGAAGCGCCGATGGGAACGATCTGGTCGTCGTCGCCGTGCAGCACGAGCGTGGGCACGTCGAACTTGCGCAGGTCGTCGGTGAAGTCCGTCTCCGAGAACGCGCGGATGCAGTCGAACGCGCTCTTGTGGCCGGACATCATTCCCTGCATCCAGAACGCGTCGATCACGCCCTGCGACGGCTTCGAGCCGGCGCGGTTGTAGCCGTAGAAGGGTCCGCTCGCGAGATCGCGATAGAGCTGCGAGCGATCGGCGAGCGAGGCCTTGCGCAGTCCGTCGAACACGTCGACGGGCAAGCCGCCGGGGTTCGCCGCGGTCTTCGCCATCAGCGGCGGAACGGCGCCGATCAGCGCGGCCTTCGCGAGTCGCGAGCAGCCGTGGCGGCCGATGTAGCGCGCCACTTCTCCTCCGCCGGTCGAGAAACCGATCAGCACCGCGTCGTTCAGCTCGAGCGACTCGATCAACGCCGCGAGGTCGTCGGCGTACGTGTTCATCTCGTTGCCGTTCCAGGGCTGGCTCGAACGTCCGTGGCCGCGGCGGTCGTGCGCGATGACTCGGAAGCCGCGCTCGGCGAGGAAGATCATCTGGTCTTCCCACGAGTCGGCGTTCAGCGGCCAGCCGTGCGAGAACACGATCGGTTGGCCCTGGCCCCAGTCCTTGAAGTAGATCTCGGTGCGGTCTTCGGTGACGAACGTGCCCATGGTCGAGAGTCCTCGGTGGTCGGCGGTGGTCGGGGTCGTGCGCAGAGAAAGAAGGTCGAGACGCGAGTGCTGCGGCGCTCAGCGCACGCGTTGAACGAAGGAAGTGATCAGCTCGGCGCACAGCTCGGGCTGCTGGTGCTGCGGTCCGTGCCCCGCGCTCGGCAGCGTCGTGACGAACAGCGACTTCCAGCGGCGGTTGAGCGCGTACCAGTTCTCGACGGGGAACACGATGTCGTGATCGCCGCACAGTGCGAGCAACGGGATCGACGTCTTCGAGAGCGTGTCCGCGTAGCCGCCGTCGTCGGGGAAGATGGCGGTCGGATTGCTCGCCTCCTTCAACAGCCGCAGGTACGTCTCGGGCGGTATCGGCGGGCTGAGGTCCGACTTGCGCGCGGCGATGCGGTCGTGCGAGGCCTTCGACGCCGCGCGGCTCTCGGCGGAAGCGGGCTCGAAGAACAGGATGTGCTCGTGCTCGAGCGTGTTGACCGGGATGAGCGCGGTCTCGAGGAACACCGGCTCGGGGTCGTGCGGTTGCGGACCTGGAGGTCCCGTGCCGATCAGGATCGCGTGCGTCGTGCGCTGTGGATGCAGCGCAGCGAACACTTGGGCCGCGAGGCCGCCGAGCGACCAGCCGGCGATCGCGACCCGTTCCAGTCCGAGTCCGTCGACCACGTCGAGCGCATCGCGCGCCAGCGCGCGACGGTCGTACGACGCTTCGCCCGTCGATTGCCCGAGTCCGGAGTAATCGAAGGTGATGACGCGGAAGTTGCGCGCGAGGGCGTCGAGGAAGGCCGGGTCCCACACGTCGAGCACGCCGCGGAAGCGCAGGCACAGAACCAGCGGCGGCCCTTCGCCGATCTCGCGGTAGGCGAGCCTGCGTCCGCGGCTCTCGAGGAAGCGCGTGGGTGCGTCGACGGCGCGGTGCGAAGTCTGCATAGAGGTCATGGCGAGGTCTCCTGAACACGAGAGGTCGAAGAACGAACTCGGGCGCACCACTCCGCGGCCGTCACGACGGCGTGCGCGAAGCTCGGTGCGTCGATGTCGTGGGCCGCGCGCAGGGCCTCCGCGGAGAACGCCGCCGTCGCATCGCGAACGAGCGTCACGTGGAAGCCCAGCTCGACCGCGCGCCGCGCGGTGGACTCGATGCACGTGTTCGCGATCATTCCGATCAGCGCCACACGCTCGACTCCGCGCTGTCGCAGCCGCCGGTCGAGATCCGTGCCCGAGAAGCCGTCGCTGCCCCAGTGCTCCTGCACCACTTCTTCGTCGGCTCGCGGCGCGAAGTCCGGATGCCACTCGCCGCCGAAGCTGCCCACGGCGAAGACCTGCAGTTCCGAGGCGCCGAGCTGATACGGCGTCGCGTGACGCCAGTTCGCGAAGTCGCCGGGCGTCGAGCGGTGGTGCGGAACGACGAAGATCGCCAGGCGCGCCTCGCGCGCAGCGGCGAGCACCGCGCGCATGTTGTCCAACGCTCCGACCTCGTTCGCGACCGCCGCGAGCATCGGCCAGAGCTTCCCGCTCTCGGCGAGGAAGTCGTTGTAGGGATCGACGACGAGAAGCGCGCTGCGGCCCATGCCTGTCTGAGCGGACGGGGTGGACACGCGAGTCAGCGTGCTGCGGGGAACTTGATCGCGAGCTCGCCGCCTGCGAACAGCACGGCGTCGTCTCGGCCGCGGTCGTCCATGAATCCGCCGGGCAGCAAGGCCGAGACGCCGAAGGAAGCTGAGAGCCACGACGTCGCCGCGAAGTCGAAGCCGAGGTCGAGCTGCGTGCCGATGTAGCGCGAGTCGCTGCCGGCGCCCGGCTCGAGCAGCTCGCCGGCGAGGCCGTATGCGCCGTCGCTCAGGCTCTGTCGCCAGTAGAGAACTCCGGCGAGGAACAGCGACCAGCGATCGGACAAGCGCAGCTCGAACGAAGGGTGCACGTTGACCAGGTTGGCGGGTCCGATCAGCCCCATCTCGCCGAAGTACTTGCCGCGCGGGAACAGCGCCTGGAACGTGCCGAGCACGTCGTCCGTCGGATCGTCGTCGCCGCTGATGACGTTCGCGCGCAAGCCGAGGTGCGCGTCGCGACCGCCGAGCTCGAACGAGCGGCCGATCTCCGTGGCGACGCTCCACGCGCGGATGTCGGCGTCTGCGAAGCGGCCGCGCTGCAGGAACGTCTCGACGTTCCAGTCCCAACCCGCTCCACGGCCGAACGAGCGCGCGCCGAACGTCCGTCGCCGCTCGAGCCCGGCGCCCTGCTCGTACTCGGCCGTCTCGTCCTCGAAGTCGATCGCGTACACGTCGAGACCGACGTCCTCGCTGAGCTTCCAAGTCCCGTACGCGGCGCGCAGAGACTGCTGTTCGTTGGCTTCGTCGTCGAACTCACCCGGCGAAGGCGCGACGGGATGGGCGCCGAACAGATCGACGGTCGCACTCTCGCCCGCGAGCGTCAGCCCGCCGCCGTCGAAGGCGCGCGGAACGTTTGGCCCGAGTCGCGCGGAGATCAGCCGTTCCGATCCGAACGCCAGCACACGCCGACCCGCCCATGCGCTCGCGTCTCCCGCGATGGGGAGCTCGACGAACGCCTGCAGCCAGTCGCCGCGGTCCTCGTCGATCGGCGCAAGCCCGGCTTCGTCGCCGCTCTCGAACGCGACGAGCCACTGCGCGAGCGCGCGGAATGCGCCGTCGCGCCGCACCTCGACCGTCGGCGTCGCACGCCACCACGCATAGTCGTGGTCCTGCGACCCGCCGCTCCACGGATCGTTCGCATACGACTCGGCTCGCAAGCGCGCGTCGAGCTCGTACGACCACTCCCACGGCGCGGACTGTTGCGCTCGCGCCGCCGCGGCCGAGGCGCCGACGAGAGCCGTCAGCCAGCCCGCGCGAGCGAGCACGGCTAGCCGCTCGACTTCGCCAGCACGGGAGCTGCTCGCGGATCCGCAGTCAGCCCGCCGACGCTGGTCGCCCACGACAGCACGTGATCGTGCACGTCCTCCCAGCCTTCGCCGGCGATCACCGAGAGGTGCGTGCGGCCTTCGAACTCGACGAAGTCCGTCACCGACGGCGAGCGGCGGTAGCGCTGGAAGTTGCGGCGATTGAGCGACGCCGGCATGAGGTTGTCGCGCTGACCGGCGACGAACAGCAGAGGCGGCTTGGGCTTGGAGAAGTCGATGCGCGCCGTGCTCGTCAGCGCGCCGCGCGCGGCTAAACGCGACTCGGGCACGACGATCTCGTCGTAGGCCGCGCGCTGCATCGGATCCGGCAGCCCGTTCGCGAACGTGTAGCGGAACTGGTCGAGCGTCATGAGGTACGGACGCGACACCGGCACGAGCGGATTGACCACCGGCCAGAGCGAGCGCAGGAACGACCATGCGAGCGACGTCACGAACTGCGGCGGCACCGAGTCGACGGCGACGGCGGCCGAAGCGACGCCGCGCTGGAGCAGCAGTTGCGCCAGCAGGCCGCCGAGCGAATGGCCGATGACGAGCGGCTTCTCCGGCAGCGCCTCGATCGCGCGCACGTGGTGCTCGAGCACGTCCGAGAACGTGAGCGAGCCGAGGAAGCGTGCGTCGGGCTTGGCTCGCAGCTCCGCCGCGGGCGCCTCACGGCCCGGATAGGCCAGGGCGTGGCACTCGTAGCCGCGCGCTTCACTGCGCTGAACCCAGCGGCGCCAGCACGCGCGCGAGACGAAGGCCCCGTGGACGAAGACGATCGTGCGCGGCGAACGGTTCTGTGCGTTCATTTCAAGCTTCCTCGCGAAGGTGGGCTTCGACGAGCCAGCGGTGCTCGTCGGTCGAGCGCGCGATCTGCGTCATCAGATCCGCCGTGACGGGATCGCCGAGTTCCTCAGCGCGTTCGACGCCGAGCACGGCGCGCGCGGACAAGCTCGAGAGTGCGATGGACAGCGCTCGGACGTGCTCGCGCCAGCTCGCGGCGTCGCAGCCGAGATCGCCGATCGCCTTCGACGCTCTCGCGACGGCCTGCAACGTGCCGCGCGCGCACCCTCCGAGCTGCACGACCCTCTCCGCCAATCCGTCGACGTGCTCCAGCGCTCCCGCGAACACTTTGTCGAACAACGGATGCAGCGCGGCGAAGTGCGGACCGGCGACGTTCCAGTGCGCGTACTTCGCCTGGAGCATCAACTCGATCGCGTCGACGAGGAGCTCGTTGCACATCTCCGCGCGCGCCCCGCGCGTCGCGTCGGACGTGGCGCGGCCGGTCGTCGTCGTGGTGGGCGCAGCGAGAGTCGCGCTGCCATCGGGGAACTGGCTCATGGAAACCTCTCAGCGGCTCGCGGCCGCGCTGGAAGCGGAAGTCGAGGAGCGCTCCGTCGCGCGCGCGAAGCCGCCGAAGCGGGCGACCGGCGACCACGACGGGCGAACGGGTCCGAGTTGCGGTGCGAGCCCGTCGAACGGACCGGCGGCGTGCGCCACGTCGCCGCCGGTGACGGTGAGCACCGCTTCGATCGACGCGATCTGGTCCTCGGGGATCGAGAAGTAGTCGCGGTCGAGCAGTGCGAAGTCGGCGTGCTGGCCCGGCGCGATGCGGCCCTTGATGCGCTCTTCGCCGCTGATCCACGCGCTGCCGAGCGTGTACATCGAGAGCGCTTCCTCGCGCGACAGACGATTTTCCGCCGAAGCGAGCTGCGTACCGCCGACCGTGCGCCCTGTGACGAGCCACGCGATGGCGAGCCACGGGTTGTAGCTGCTCACGCGGGTGGCGTCGGTGCCCGCCCCGATCGGAATGCCAGCGTCGATGAGCTTGCGCAGCGGAGGCGCCGAGGCCGCGGCCTCGAGTCCGTAGCGCTCGGCGAACACCTCGCCCGCGAACGCCATGCGGTTCTGCACCGCGACGGCGCCGCCCAGCTCGCGGATGCGCGCGATGTTGCGTTCCGAAATCGTCTCCGCGTGATCGACGACCCAGCGTGCGTCATAGCCGCTCGCGCGGAAGATCGGCTCGAACACGTCCAGCACGCGGCTGATCGACTCGTCGTACGTCGCGTGGATGCGGATCGGCCAGCGCTTGCTCGCGAGCACGCGCGTGACGGCGGCGAGTTCGCTTTCCATCTCGCGTCCGAGCTCGGGGCGCGGCGCGAGGAAGTTCTCGAAGTCGCCCGCCGACCACACGAGGTTCTCGCCGGCGCCTTCGATCACGTAGCCGTGCTCGCGCTCGGCCGCCATGTCGACGTCGAGCGTCTCCACGCGCGTCCAGCGCTCGAAGTCGGCGAGCTCTTCGCCCTTCTTCTGC
Source organism: uncultured Planctomycetia bacterium (assembly GCA_938003765.1). Taxonomy (GTDB): domain Bacteria; phylum Planctomycetota; class UBA1135; order UBA1135; genus WYBT01. The sequence goes on along the minus strand of CALKYE010000040.1, from coordinate 5,815 downwards.
GCGAAGAGATAGGACGAGATGCGCAGCGGAAGTCCGGGTTGCGACGCGAGCTCGCGCATCGCGCGATAGTCGTCCGGGTAGGCGTGTCCTCCGCCGCCGGCGTCGATCGCGCTCGTGAGGCCGAAGCGGTTGAGCTCGCGCAGGAAGCGGCGCGTCGAATCGAGCTGATCCTCGGCCGAGAGCTGCGGCAACTTGCCGATGGTCCCGTAGAGCAGCGCCGGGCTCGGCTCGGCGTGAAGGATCGCGCCGCCGTCGACGAACTCGTAGCGCGCGCCGCGCGGCGTCGGCGAGTCCGGCCCCAGGCCTAGCGCGCGCACACCGGCTTCGTTCAGGAACGCGCGGCTGTAGAGGAACATCACGAGCGTCGGCGTGTCCGGCGCGGCCGCGTGCAGCTCCGCGGGCGTCGGCATGCGGCGCTCGCGGAACTGGTAGGGCGACCATCCGCCGATCACGCGCACCCACTGGCCCTGCGGCGTTCGCGCCGCTTGCTCGCGAATCATCTCCAGTCCGCGTTCGAGCGAATCGACGCCGTCCCAACGCAGCTCGAGGTTGTAGAACCGGCCGCCGCGCACGACGTGCAGGTGCGAGTCGACGAGTCCGGGGATCGCACGGCGGCCTCCGGCGTCGATGCGGCGAGTGTTCGGGCCGCACCAGCGCTCGATCTGGGAGTCGCTCCCCACGGCGACGAACGCGCCGTCCTTCACCGCGAACGCGCTCGCCGCAGGTCGCGAGGGATCCTGCGTCGTGACGCGCGCGTTCACGACGATCAGATCCGCGGGCTCGGCGGCTCGCCGAGCGTTCGAGGAGCACGATGCGATCGTTGTCGCGAGCGCGGCGAGCAACGTTCCTACGAGGGCGGCGGGGCGGACGTTCACGTGCGACTCCGGTTTGGCTCGAACTCGGAATGGGGAGCGAGGCGTGCGCGGCGCCGTAGTAGCGCCGCGCATCGGGACTCAGCGGGCGCCGGCCTTGGGGCTTGCGGCGGCGTGGCTGTGGAACACCTCGGCGTAGGCCGGCATGTGCTCGACGAAGAGCTGCGCGGAGGCGGCGCCCTCGGGGTGACGCCAGTCGGAGAGCAGCTCGCACGCGAACGCGAACCACGTGCCGATCGTGGCGCCGGCCTCGGCCATGCGCGTGATCGCTGCGTCCTGCGTGGCGAGGTTCATCGAACCCGACGCGTCGGTCACCACGTAGACCTGATAGCCGGCCTCGAGCGCCGAGAGCGCGGCGAACGCGACGCACACGTCGGTGGTGATGCCCGCCATCACGATGTGCTTCTTGCCGGTCTGCTCGATCGCCTTGACGAAGTTCGCGTCATCCCAAGCGTCGATCTGGCCCTGTCGCGCGATGCGCGGCGCGTCGGGCAGCACCTGGAGCACCTCGGGCAGGAACGGGCCGTTCGCGCCGCTCTCGGCGCTGGTGGTGATCACCACGGGGACCTTGTGCAACTTCGCCGTCTTGGCGAGGCCGACGACCATGCTCTTGAACTCAGTGGTCTTCGCGTTGTCGACCAGGTTCATCAGTCCTGTCTGGTGGTCGATCAACGCGACCACGCAGTTGTCGGGCGTGAGCCGCTCGCGTTTGCCGCCCGGCGCCCACGTGCGCGGATGCTGCGGACCGGACTGCGCGACGGGCGCGTTGCTCGCCGGCTCGTTTCCGGACGAAAGGAAGAAGGCGCCGAGACTGGCGAAGGTCGTCAGCGCCACGATCGAAAGCAGACTGCGTTGCATCACGGGTTCCTCGAAGTGGACCGGGTGGGAACGGCCGCGGCACATCGGCGGCCCTCGAGCGGCGCTCGGGGACGAGCAGGCCGCGTTCGAGGAGCTAGAGCGGAAGGGGTGGACAGGCGCGGCGCCCGTCGTTCTCGCTCACTGAGCGCGGTCGAGTCGGAACAGCAGCGCTTCGGCGGTGCGCCACACAGCCACGCACTCGCGGCGCTCCTCCGCGCCGAACAACGCAAGCGCCGACTCGTCGCGCAGTCCCGCGAGCTTGGGCGCCTCCAGAAGCAGCAGGACGCGGCGCTTCAGCTCGTAGCGCAGCACCGAATCGGCGCCCTCCGCCTCCGCCGTCCACTGCTCGAGGTCCGCCAGCAGCCATTCACGCGCCCTCGCGCGCCACTCGGCGCGCTGCGCTTCGTCGAACTCGGCCCCCGCAACTTCGTCACAGCCGATCTTCGCCGCCGCGCGGGCCGCAAACATGCGGCGTCCGGAGCGGCGGTCCTCGGCGAGCTTCGGGTCCGCGTCGAAGGCTCGCACGAACAGCTCCGCGGCCAGAGCGTCTCGCCCCATGTGCTCGAAGATCGCAGCGAACTCCGCGGCCTCTTCGGGGTTCGAAGGCCCGTCGCTGCCGTCGATGATGCCGCTCAGTCGGCTGCGCAGCGAAATGCGGCGTTCACAGTCCTTGGCGACCCAAGCGATGTAGTTGCGCATGCTTTCGTGCTCGACCCCGAGCTCGAGCGAGCGCCGCGCCGCGTCGAGCGCTTCCTCGTAGCGGCCGACGCGCCACAGCGAGTTCGCGAGCGCCGCGTGGGCGTTCGAGAGCTGCGGATCGAGTTGCGTCGCCTGCAGCGCATGCTCGACCGCGAGCTCGAACTGCGACGCCATCGCCAACGCGGTCGCGTAGTTGAGGTGCAGAGTCGCCGAGCCGGTCTCGAGCCGCAGCGCGTGCGCAAGGCTCTCGAGCGATTCCTCGAAGCGTCGCTGATTCGCGAGAGCTGCTCCGAGGTTGCTGAGCACGGCCACGGCCCCCGGTCGGATGGCGAGCGCGGCCTTGTAGCGCTCGATCGCGCCCGCGTCGCCGCGCTCGTCGAGCGCGACCGCCAGCTCGAACTGCACCCAGAAGTCGTCGGGGTGCACGCACTCGAGCCGACGCAGGAAGGGCGCTGGATCCAGGCCGGTCCCGCGCAAGCGATGCACGAGCAGCAGGGCGGCCGAGACCGGCTGATCCGAGAGCGATTCCACCGCTGCGAGCTCGTTCAGCACTCCGACGTCTTCGGATTCGGGCCAGGCTCGAACGCGGTCCCGCCACGACGGGTCAGGGTCGACGCGACGCGCTACATCGGACAGCCAGTTGCGCAGCTCGCGGTCGAACGTGCAGAGCACCCAGTCGTCGAGCGCGACGACCAGCGCGCTGCGCACCCGCGAGCGCGCGATGCGCTCCGCCGTCGACGCGGCGTCGCCGCCGATCGGACCGAAGCTGGAGGCTTCGAAGGCCTCGCGATAGCCCGCGTCGGAGGCGGCGTGACTGAACTCGCCGCCCGACATCGAGGCGCGCAGGGAGCGCAGGTCGGCGAGCCGCGCAGCGAGCGCGAGATCGCGGTCGAATCCCTCGAGCTCCGCGCGCAACTGGGGATGTCCGCGATCGCCGAGCCGCCCCTTCGCGCGTTCGACGGCCGCGCGCGAGTCGCTCCAATTCGAGGCGCCCATCTGCTCGACAGCGAGCGCCAGATCCTCGCGCGCCATCGCCGTCAGCACGCCGCTGCGCCAGCTCAACCAGGTTGCGCCGCCCGCGGCTCCGGCCGCCACGACCACAGCGATTCCGACGAGCGCCGCCCGCGCCGGTCGTCGGCGCACCCACTTCCACGAGCGTTCGACGGCGCTGGTGGGCCGCGCCGAGATCGGTTCGCCGCGCAGGTAGGCCTCCAAGTCGCGTTCGAGCGCCGCGGCGGACGCATAACGGCGCTCGGGCGACTTGCGCAGACATGCGAGACAGATCGTCTCGAGGTCGCGCGGCGCGCGCGAGTTGAGTCGCGAGGGCGCCACCGGCTCGTCGTGCGTCACCTGCCGTTGGGTTTCGGCAGCGGACTCGCCGCGGAACGGCGGGCGACCAGTCAGCATCTCGTAGAGGATCGCGCCGAGCGCGTACACGTCGGATGCCGGGCCGATCGCCTTGGAGCGGCCCTCCGCTTGCTCGGGCGCCATGTAGCTCGGCGTGCCGACCGGAGTTCCGCTCACAGTCCCACCCGCGTTCGAATCGATGCGTCGCGCGAGGCCGAAGTCGGCGATCTTCAGCGCGCCGTCGACGGCGATGAGGATGTTCGACGGCTTGAGGTCGCGGTGCACGACCCCGCTTTGATGCGCGAACTCGACCGCACGCGCGAGCACGGCCAGATGCTTCGCCGCCTCGCGCGCCGGCTGCGGTTTGCCCGCCAGGAGCTGCGCGAGGTTGCCGCCCTCGACGAGCTCCATGGTGAAGTAAGGCCGGCCTTCGAAGTCGCCGACGTCGTACGACTGCACGATGTTCGCGTGGCGCAACCCAGCGACGGCGCGCGCCTCGCGCAGGAAGCGAGCGCGCTCGGGAGCGCTCGCGAAAGCGCCCGACAGCATCATCTTGAGCGCCACGGGTCGATCGAGCCCGAGGTGCTGGGCGCGGAACACGATGCCCATGCCGCCGCGGCCGAGCACGGACTCGACGCGGTAGCCGGGAATGCGCGGGAGCGCAGGGCTCTCGACGAGCAGTTCGTCTTCGATGCGCGCCCCGGCGGAGGGGAACATCACGCCGAGTTGCGCCTCGACGCCGCGAATCGCGCGCAGTCTCTTGCGCACTTGCTCGAGCAGCTCCGCGTCGTCGCCGCACACGTCCTCGGGCTCGCCTCCCGTTTCGAGGAGTCGTTCGAGCAGTTCCTCGAGGCGGCGTTCGTCCTGCATGTGCGAGGCGTGGATCCCTGGTCGGATCTTGTGGCGCCGCCATCGAGCTCGCAATGGGCGCCTCGCTGTCGCGCGCGATGTCCACCACTTCCGCTCAAGCACTTCGTGAAGCACGCGGACGCATTCCATCGTGCGCGCGGCGCGCCTCCGCTCGCCGAGCGCGCGCGCACGCCGTCGTGCGCGGGCTCGCGTTGCGGCGTCCTGTCCCCGGTGTCAGGATCCGCGTGCATGGACACCGGCCGCACGACCGCTGCGGTGCAGCGCTATCTGAACGAGCTCGCCGGCGTGCGCGGCGATCAACCGTCGGAGCCGATCATCCGCGAGCTGCTCGCGGGCGCCGCGAGCCGATTGCGCGTGCTGTGCGCCTCGCTCTTGCACCGCAGCTACGCGCGGCTGGAGCGGCCCCCGCTGAGCCTGCATTCCGACGAGATGCTGAGCGCGGTCGTCGAGCGATTGATCAAGGCGCTGCGCGGCGCGCGCCCGACCACGGTGGGTCAGTTCTTCGCGTTGGCGAATCAGCACATGCGCTGGGAGCTGAACGATCTCGCACGTGAACTGGACAAGCGCACGCCGGTCGCAGCGCTCGACGAGGCGTTTGCAGCGGCGCCGGAGAGCAGCGCGTCGACGCTCAGCCTCGATGCGCGGCGCATCCTCGATGCGATCGACCGCCTGCCGGAGGACGAGCGCGAGACCTTCACTCTCGTGCGCATCCAAGGATTGACCCACAACGAAGTCGCCGAGTTGCAAGGCGTGTCGACCAAGACCGTGCAGCGCCGGCTGAACCGCGCGTTGATGCTGCTGGCGCAGAGCCTCGACGATCTGCGGCCCTAGAAGGTCCGCGTTGGACGCGCCGGCGATCGCGGCGAGCGGCGTCTTGAGCGCATCGAGCGGCGCGCCTTTCACGGTGAGCGCGAGCAACGTGCTCAACCGCCAGAACAGGATCTTCTTCTACGGCTACGCCCAGCAGGTCGCTCCGTTCCAAGGCGGCTTCAAGTGCATGTCGAACCCGGTCAAGCGCACGCCCGTGCAGAGCACCGCCGGCAGCCGATCGTCGACTGCAGCGGCGTGCACTCGATCGACTTCAACGCCTGGGTGCAGACGGGAATCGATCCGGTGCTCGGCGTCGGTGTCGATATCAACGGCCAGTTCTGATCGCGCGATTCCGGCAG
>CALKYE010000039.1 GCA_938003765.1 uncultured Planctomycetia bacterium | reverse complement strand
AGGAAGTCGGCGGTTTCTTCGGCGGGCGCGACCACACGACGGTGCTCTACGCCGTGGAGCAGATCGACAAGCAGATGCGCGCCGATGAGCGCTTCCGCGGCACGGTCCAGGGCCTGCTCGCGCAGCTCCAGCGCTGACCCGCGCCGCCAGGCGGATCAGCCCTCGAGTCGATCCGCGCTCTTGCTCAGCGACGCGCGCGATCCACGCTGATCGCGCACGACGTGTCGAACCCTCGGCGCGTCATCGAGAGCTCAGTGCAGCAGCGGCCAACGTGTCGCCTGAGCTCTGTTCGCCATCCACGTCCGCGCGCGATCCACGCGCCGACGACGCCTTCGTGCTCACCTCTTCCGACCCTTCCAGCTCCCAGATCGCCGTGCACAACCTTGGGGAAACTGTCTGCAGCGCCCGTGGACAACTGCGGGCGTTCCCCGAGTTCGAGCGAGGGCCTGTGGAGCGCTGTGCACAAGCCCCTCGATCTCCACGGCCCATCCACCGTGCCAGACTGTCTTTCCCCAGGCGGCTCCTCGCGCGTATCCTATTGCCCACGCGCGCTTTGAGCCTTCCGAATGCGCCGTTCCTAACGTTCGGAGGGGGTCTCTGAGAAGATGAAGATCTTTCTTCTGATCAAAGATCCACAAGCCGCAATCCCCACACCGCCGCGACGCCCTGCAAGCCGCTGCTGAGCAGGCAGCGCCTGGCGCGCTGCGAGCGTCTGCACGCTAGCCGCACACCCCCTGTTCCACCTGCCACGATCCACGCATGAAAGTTCTCTGCGAGCGCGAGAAGCTGCGCGAAGGGTTGGCTGTCGCCAACAACGTCATCCCCTCCAAGAGCCCCAAGCCCATCCTCACCAACGTGTGCATGGTGGCCACGGCTGAGCGACTGGAGCTGGTCGGAACCGACCTCGAAGTGTCGGTTCGCTACGCCATCGAAGAGGGCGTCAAGGTGCTCGAACCGGGCGCCGTGGTGGTGCCTGCTCGCGTGCTGCACGACTTCGTGCGCGACCTCGCTGGCGAGACGGTGGAGATCGAGGTGCGCGGTTCGACCTGCGAGATCCGCTGCGGCGACGACGACTGCGAGCTCGTGACCGCCGACGCGGAGGAGTTCCCGGTGGTCTCGCGCTTCGAGGAAGAGGGCGCGTTCACCCTTCAAGCGGGAACGTTCACCGCGCTGGTCGGACGCACGGCGTTCGCCGCCGCGCGCGAGCAGGGTCGCTACGCAATGCACGGCGTGCTGATCGAAGTCGCCGACAGCCTGCTGCGCATGGTGGCCACGGACGGGCGGCGGCTGGCGCTCGCGCATTCGCCGATCGACACGCAGGGCCGCAGCGGTCCGAGCCGTCCCTGCATCGTCCCGACCAAGGGCATGCAGTTGTTCTGCCGCGTGATGTCGGACGCGCTGGACTCGGTCAAGCTGCACTTCGCCGAGGGCCAGATCGGCGTGCGCACGCGCAACGCCGAGGTGTTCGCGCGTCTGCTCGACGGCGACTTCCCGCGCTACTCCGCGGTGATCCCCGCCGAGAGCCGCAACTTCTGCGAAGCCGAGGCGCAGGTCCTCGAGCGCAAGATCCGCCTGGTCGCGAACGTGACCGGCGAGGAGGCTCGCGCAGTTCGCTTCAGCCTCAGCCCGGGTCGGCTCGAGCTCACCGGTCAGTCGGCCGGTCGCGGCGCCGCCCGCGCGCACATGGACGTGGAGTTCAAGGGCTCGGCCGCCGAGATCGCCTTCAACCCCGACTACGTGGCGGACGGTCTCAAGAACTGCGAGAGCGGCCACGTGCGGCTCGAGTTCAACGAGAAGACCTCCCCGGGCAAGTTCATCCTGGGCGAGAACTACGTCTACATCGTGATGCCCATCACGGTGGATGGCTGAACCACGCGTGAGCGAGCGCAGCGGAAACGAGCGAGGTCGAGGCAAGGGCAACGAGCGCGGCGGAGTGGCTTCGCTGCGCAACGTGCTCGGCGCATACCTGCGCTCCTCGGGCCTCGAGCGTCAGTTTTCGAGCGCGCGCATCCACCAGGCCTGGCGTGACGCAGTGGGACCTGCCATGGCCGCGCGCGCGCGCTCCGTACGCTTCGAGAACGGCGTTCTCGAGGTGCACGTGAAGTCTGCTGCGCACCTGCAAGAGCTCAAGAGCTTCACCGGCGAGGGCTTTCGAGCCGCCGCCAACCGCCGCCTGGGAGGCGAGCGCATTCAACGAGTCGAATTCCGATTGGAACGCTGATCGATGGTCGAAGAAACCAAGACCCAGTCCTACGGCGCCGAGTCCATCACAGTCCTCGAGGGACTGGAGGCCGTGCGCGTGCGCCCCGCGATGTACATCGGGGACACCGACATCCGCGGCTTGCACCACCTGATCTGGGAGGTGGTCGACAACTCCGTTGACGAAGCGCTCGCCGGACACGCGCGTCACGTGGAGGTGGCCATCCAAGCGGACGGTTCGGTGAGCGTCACCGACGACGGCCGCGGCATTCCGACCGCCATCAAGCAGCCGTACGGCATCTCTTCGGTCGAGCTGGTACTCACCAAGCTCCACGCCGGCGGCAAGTTCGACCACGGCGCGTACAAGGTCTCGGGCGGTTTGCACGGCGTCGGCGTGTCGTGCGTCAACGCGCTCTCGGAGTGGCTCGAAGTCAGCGTCTTCCAGAGCGGACAGACCCACTGGATGCGCTTCCACCGCGGCATCCCGCAGGGACCGCTCGCGATCTCTGGCGCGACCGACAAGCGCGGCACGCGCATCGTCTTCAAGCCCGACGCGCAGATCTTCCGCACCGTCGAGATCGACTTCGAGACGGTCGTCAATCGCCTGCGCGAGACGGCGTACCTGATGGGTTCGCGCGGCCTGTCGATCACGGTGCGCGACGAGCGCACGGGTCACAGCGAGCACTTCGAGTTCACCGATGGACTGCGCACGTTCGTGCAGCACATCAACAAGAACAAGGAGCCGCTGCACGCGGACGTCATCCACTTCTCCAAGACGGTCACCACCGAGGAGAACCCGGGCGTCGAGTACGCCGTGGAAGTGGCGATGCAGTACACGGACTCGTACCAGGAGAACGTGTTCACCTTCGTCAACAACATCAAGACGCCTGGCGGTGGCACGCACCTGTCGGGCTTCAAGACGGGTCTGACGCGAACGCTCAACTCGTACGCCAAGCAGGAGAAGCTGGTCAAGGACTCGGACAAGGTCGCGCTCACGGGCGACGACTTCCGCGAAGGTGTGACCGCGATCATCTCGGTCTTCGTGCCCGATCCGCAGTTCGAAGGTCAGACCAAGGACAAGCTCGGCAACCGCGAAGTCGAAGGCGTCGTGAACTCCGCGGTGGGGGACGCGCTGGCGCGCTACCTCGAGGAGAACAACTCCGTCGCCAAGGCGCTGGTGCAGAAGGCCATTCGTGCGCAGGCCGCGCGCGAAGCGGCGCGCAAGGCTCGCGATCTGGTGCGACGCAAGTCAGCGCTGGCGAGCGGAAACCTGCCCGGCAAGCTGGCGGACTGCCAGAGCAACAACAAGGAAGAGAGTGAGCTGTACCTGGTGGAGGGTGACTCCGCGGGTGGCTCGGCCAAGGACGGCCGCGACCGCCGTTACCAGGCGATCCTGCCGCTCAAGGGCAAGATCCTGAACGTCGAGAAGGCGCGGCTCGACAAGATGCTCGCGCACTCCGAAATCCAGACGATCATCTCGGCGCTGGGTTGCGGCATCGCGGACGAGTTCGATCTCGCCAAGGTGCGCTACGGCAAGACGATCATCATGACCGACGCGGATGTCGACGGTTCGCACATCCGCACGTTGCTCCTGACGTTCTTCTTCCGCCACATGCGTCCGCTGATCGAATCGGGGATGCTCTACATCGCCCAGCCGCCGCTGTACCGCGTCAAGAGCAAGCGCGGCGAGCGCTACATCGCCAGCGACGCCGAACTGCGCCGCACCCTGATCGAACTCGCCGCGGAGTCGATCTCGATCGAGGAGATCGGTTCGGGCAAGCGCTGGCAGGGCGTCGAGCTCAAGGCGGTGCTCGACGACTTGCGCCGCCTCGAAGACGCGCTCGAGCGTGGACTGCCGTTGTGGACACGCGTTCCCGCGGCGCGCTGGATCGCGACCTGGGACGGCACGCGCGTGGCGACGCACTGGGTCCAGGCGAACGGCCAGGACCACTTCTTCGAGAGCGCCGAGAAGCAGGGCGACTTCCTCGAGCTGCTGAAGGCTCAGTACGGCGCCGACCTCAAGATCTACGACGGTCCCGAGAGCAAGATCGCGCGCGACGACGCCCACGCTCTCGCGGCGCGATTCGCGCACTCGGGCGAAGTGAGCGAAGCGCTCGCAGCCGTCGACGGCCGGGGCCTGACGATCCACGGCGGTCGCTGGGTCGTGACCCGCGGCGCCAAGAGCGTGGAGTGCGAGAGCCTGTTCGAACTGGCTCGCTCGATCCGCAAGACCTCCGAGGGCGACCTCGACGTCCAGCGCTACAAGGGTCTGGGTGAGATGAACCCCGAGCAGTTGTGGGAGTCCACCATGGACCCCTCGCGCCGGCGGCTCTACCAGGTCCGCCTGGACGACGAGTTCGCCGCCGACGAGATCTTCACCGTGCTGATGAGCAACCAGGTCGAAGCCCGCCGCGAGTACATCGAGCGCTACGCCCTCGAGGTCACGAACCTCGACGTCTGAGAGCGCTGCGGACCTGTCCCGGGACACCCAGCCCGGCGGTTTGAGTCCGGGAGGGCGCGGGGCCGATACAGCCCGGACCTCCTGGGATCCGCCGCTTGAAGAACAGTCATCGACTCGACTACGCCAGCTTGGCCGAAGTGCTCGGGCAGAAGGGTCTGGTCGATCCTCAGAGGCTCAAGCTCTCGCTTCAGTCCTCGTTGCACGGCCCCATTCCGTTCACCGAAGCGCTCGTCGCTGACGGTCTGATCGGAGACTGGGACCTCTCGCGCGTGGTGTGCGAGATCTACGGCCTGGCTTTCCTGCCGGTCGACTTCTGCACGCCCAGCAAGGACGCCCTGGCCGGGCTCGACCACGACTTCCTGCGGCAGCACCGCCTCGCGCCGCTCTCGCGTCACAAGCGCGTGCTGACGATCTGCATGCCGGCGCTGGTTCCGGCCGACGTGCTGGGGCTGCTCGCGTCCACCGCGGACGTCCACGTGATGCCCGTGGTCGGCACGGTCAACAGCAACAACAAGTGGCTCGCCGAGCACCTGCCGGCCGAAGCGCCCGGAGCGCCGAGCGGAGAGCAGGCCCTCGACTGGAAGAACATCTTCGACGAGGGCGACGCGAACGTGCTGCTCAACCTGGACCCGGATCCCGAGGCTCCTGGGGATCAGGCGGCTTAGGCGGCTCGGGCTCGGGCGGTTCGTCCGTGAGCGAGGGCGGAGCGCCGGGCGCCGGCGGAGTTTCCGCCATCGCTCCGCGAATCTCGGTCTGAGCCGCGCGCACTTCGCGCTGCACGGTTCCGGCCACGTCCACCTCGCGCAGCGGTCGGACGACGTTCTGCTCGATCTCGCGCCGCGCGTTGCGGATCTCGGTGTCGATGCCGGATTCGCGCCGCAGGTCGTTGAGCGCGCGCTTGAGCTTCTGAACGGTCGCAGCGGCCTCGCCGGCCACCTGCGGCAGTCGTTGGCCGAACACGATCACCGCCACGACGGCGACGAGGATCAGCTCCTGCGGCGAGATTCCGAACAGCTCCACGACGGCGCGGATTCTAACCCGGCGGCGGTGGCGCTCACTGACGCGTGTTGCGCCAGCGGTCCAGCAGCGAAGGCGAGGCGCTGCGCCACGCGAACAACGGCGTGAACTTGAAGCGCAGCGACGAGCGTCCTTCACCGGCCACCACGGAGTTCTCGAGCTCGAACACGAAGTCGTGGCCCATGCGGCGCAGCGTGACGGAGTAGGCCAGGCTGTCGCCCGAGTCGCGCGCGGAGAACGTCTGGCGCCCCTCGAGCTCCCACTTGCGCGTGAACTGGTAGCGCGCGCCGACGGAGGCCGCGTCGTAGAGCTCGATGCCGCTCAGATCGCGGCCGCGGTGGTAGCCGACCTCGAGGTCCAGTCCCGGAGTCGGCTCGAACCCGACCAGCGTGCGCGAGTAGTCGGTCTCGCCGCTCTTGAGGTCGTAGCGTCCGTCGTGTGACACGCCGAAGGGCATGCCCGCCAGGCGCGACAGCCAGGTCGAACGAGTGAGGAGCGGCTGCCAGCCCTCGTCTTCGCCCGGCGCCAGGCTCTGCGCGTGGGTTTGAACGACCTCGATGTCGAGGTCGCTGCGCAGTTCGCGGTGCTCCCAGCGCGAGCGCACCGCCAGATCGAGGTAGCGTCCTTCGATCGGCGAATCGGCTGCGTCGAAGCGCGCGACAGGATCGCCGCCGTCGACGTGCGCCAGGTCGCCGCGATAGCCGACGGTGGGCGTCCACACGTGCCAACTGCCCGAGTCGAAGCGCTTCCAGAACGTCGTCGAGGCCTGCATTCCCGCGATCACCGCGAGACGCGCGGCGCGGTCGTCCTCCGCAGCGTTCTCGCTCCAGCCCGTGGCGCGGCCTTCGAGGAACGGCGTGAAGCGCACTCCGGAGTCGCCAGCCATCCACGGCGTTTCGTAGCGCGTCAATCCGTCGACGCGCAGCACGTCGCGCTCGCCGAGCCCGTCCGCGAACGGCCGCTCGTTGTAGCGCGGGTCGCCTTCGAAGCGCGCGCGGTTGGAGAGCGTCAGCGACGAGCTCTGCACGATGGGCAGCGAGCCCAGTGAGCCGACGCCCTTGCGACCCTTGAAGACGTTCACGCTCGGCTGGTCGACGACTTCACTGCGGAAGTCCTCGAGCCGCATCTCGGCCGTGGCGCTGGTGTAGTCCTCGTCGACCGCGCGTCGCCAGTGGATCAGCGTCTCGCGCTCCTCGAAGCGCAGGTAGTCGCTCTCGAAGAACTCCGCTTGCACGCCCGGGTCGCTCTGCCGCGTGACGATCACGTCGATCCACTCGTCGGTCCCCAGCAGGTAGCGCCCGCGCGAACGCAGCCACGCGCGGCCCTCGCTGCGGTCGTCTTCGTCGACGCGCACCAGACCGCGGTCCTGCTTGGTGTCGTAGATCGCGTCGAGGATCACCGACCAGCGGTAGTGGCCCTTGGCCTGGAACACGCTCTCCACGCCGAGCACCAGACCGCGCGAGTTGAGATCGGCGTGCGTGCGCGTGCTGCCCTCGGGCTTGGGGATCGTGATCTTGCCCGAGAACAAGCGGTTGAGGAGCCAGTGGAAGCCCTTGACGATCGGCCCGATGTCCGTCGTGAAGTTGGCCGAGATGAACGTGCCGAGCTTCGAGTCCTGGCCGAACGACGGCAGCGCGATCGAGCCGACCGAGAGCGACTCCTCGTCGAACTTGCTGTTCTTGTCCTGTCGACCCGCGATGCGCGGCAGCGGCAGCGCGATGGGTCCGAAGAAGTCGATCGCGTTGCTGTCCAGCGCGACTTCGTAGCCGTCGAGCTTCTCGACCGTGCGCTCCAGGCCGGTCTTGGGATCCTTCACGGTGCTCTCGACCATGCGCGGAGTGCGCGTGAAGTTGCCGATGCGGATCACGTAGTGCGGATCGTCGTGCGAGCACGTCGTCGCGACCGCGTTGCGCGTCTCCATCGAACCGTCGAGCGAATGGCGCAGCCAGTCGGCCTGCAGCTTGAGCTTGTAGCTGCGTCCGCCGATCGGCAGCTCGAGATCGAGCACGGCGTCCACGATCCAACCGTGTCCGTCGACCAGGTCCATGTAGACACCGGCCGCGCGCAGTTGGGTCTCCCCGTTGACGCGCTGCTCGACTTCGCCGTCGAGATAGATCTCGTGCAGCCAGTCCTGCACTTCGCTCATGTCCACGCGGCCGAAGAAGCGTCGGCGCCGACCCTGCGCGTCGAGGTCGGGATCGACCGTGCGCGCTGACGACTTGCTCCCCATCATGCGCCACTTGGCCGAGTCGACCCAGGCGAGCGCCCACGCTGCGCGCACTTCGACTTCGCCCGAGCGCCAGATGGGGTTGCGGAAGATCTGGATCGTGTCGTCGCCGGCCGGCAGCGGCTCGAGCGCTTCGTAGGTGAGCGACCAACTGTCGCGCGCGTCCAGCGCCAGCGGTCGCACCACGGCGTTGTCGGAGCGCAGGTAGCCCGTGTCGAGCTGCAACTCGATGCGCGGCGCCGACCACAGCGTCTCTCCGCGCTCCAGCACGGCGAAGCCGCTGTCGTCGCTGGCGGCGTCGCCGGTGATCGTGAGCAGTTGCTTGCGGCCCGAGATCTCGAGCATCGAGCCGCGCGCGCCGCCCATCGACGACATGCGCAGTTGGAAGCCGCCCCAGGCCACGAGCTCGTTCAACTGCTCGCGCACGTCGCTCGCGGGTTGCTCGTTCAGGCGGAGCAGCGCGGCGCCGCAGTCGACGTCCCAGTCCTCGAGCAACTCGGTCTTGCCGCCGATGTAGACGCTGTCGCTCAGCACGATCGAGCGCTCGTCGCAGTCCAGCGCGCCCGCGATCAGGCGCACCTTGCGCGCTTGGGGCGGGAGCGTCGCGCTGCTGGGGCCGAGCGCGAGGCCGTCGATGTCGGCTTCCACGCTCAGCGCGGTGATGCGCTCGGGCGAGAAGTCGGCCTGCGCCGCGAGCATCTCGACGGTCGCGTCGCTGTTCGGCAGTCGCCCGGCGAGGCGCACCTTCTCGCCCGGCGCCGGCGTCAGACGCGCCGAGCGATCCGCGCGCAACTCGAGCCGCTCGCCGGAGCCGCCCATCTCCAAGCGACCGCGGTGAACGAAGCTCACGTCGCCAGTGACCGTCGACAAGCTCGGCTCGAAGCGTTCGCGCTCCTGCGCGTCGCGCACCAGATCCGCGCGCGCGTGGAAGCGCTCGCCGTACAGCTCGAGTTCGTCTCCGTCTCGAACGACGCGCGCGCGAACTCCGCCGCCGGCGTCGACCTGCAGATCGGGCGCGAGGTCGGGTTGTTCGCTCGCGCCGCGTTGCGCGACCACGATCCAAGGTGCGTGGAGCTCGTAGCCGAGCCCCTCGAGGTCCACTTGCGCGTGCGCGTCGCCGCGCGCGTGCACGAGCTGTCCCTGCGCCTCGACGAACAGCGCCTCGAACACGCCCCAGATGCGTCCGTCCTCGCTCACCACGAGGCGCGCCGGCGCCTGCGGATTGCCGGCGAGTTCAGCGCGATCGACGGCCCACGCCTCGAGTCGTTCGCCGCGGCCCGCGCCCTGCGGCCCTTCGAAGCGCACGTCGCCGCCGGCCAGGAAGCTGAGTTGGTCGGGATCCAACTCGTAGATCTCGTCGGCGCGCGCCCAGTATGTGCGCACGCCTTCGCGCGTCTGCTCGAGCGCGATGTCACGCGCTTCTCGCACCAGCGTGCGCTCGCGGTCGAGATCGATCACCAGGCCCGAGCCCGAGCTGAGCGAGACGTTGTCGCGCTGCTCGGTCCGTCCGCTGAACGTGGCGCGCTCCGCCGCGCTCAGGCGCACGCTGTCGCGCCCCGTGGCGTCGAGCATGGTCTCGACGGCGATGCGTTCGCTCGCGACGGTCCACTCGCCGTGCTGCGCGCGCACCTGCCCCAGCGCGACGACCTCACCCAGGCTGCCGTTGGGCGCCACGCGGCCCTCGAACCGAGTCTGGCAACTGAGCTCCGTCCCGAGCGCCGGCAGCGTCAGCTTCGCAGGGCCGTTGAACTCGAAGCGCTCCTCCTCGCCGAAGAACAGCTCGAGCGGCCCGGCGCCTTCGCCGTGCACCGAGAGTTGCTCGCCTTCGACCAGCAGCTCGCGCGGCACGCTCGCCAGCGCGCGATCGCGCAGCGCCAAGTCGAGCTGCGGTTCTCCGTCGAACGCTGCGCGCAGCGGGCGCCCGCGCGGATCGAAATCGATCACCAGACGCTCGCTGCGGAAGGTTCCGTCGGCGCGCGAGCGCACGATCACTTCGCGACTGGCCTGCGCGTGCAGAGCTGTGAACGTCGAACGCTTCTGGTCGATGCGACCGTACAGCACCAGCGACTGCGCCTCGACTTCGAGCGGGAACTCGGTGCGCAGGGTGAGGCTCGCGCCGCCCTCGATCTCGACCGACACCACGTCCTTGCCCATGCGCTCTTCGAGGTCGGGGCGCGCCCGCGCGACAAGCGCGCCGCGTCCCACGAGCAGCGCCTCGCCGCCGTCGTCGAGCTCCAAGCGCGCGCGCGTCTCGCTGCCCAGCGTCAGCACCTGCGCGCGGCCGTCGACGGTCATCCCGCGCCCGCTGCCGGTGAAGCTCGTCCCCGTGATCGACACCATCTCGTCGCTGACGGCGAACTCCTTCTCGATGTCGAGCCGGAGCTGAGGCGTCTTGAAGCGCAGCGGGGAGAAGCTCGAGGTCGAGGTGTGCCGCACGTCGGCGTCGCGCACTTCGATCGGCGTGGCCTTGTCGATCGCGCCCAGGCCCGTGATGCGTGCGCGCGCGCGTCCCGCGCGACCGTCGACGAGCAACGCGCGCGTGACGTCGTCGTAGCGCTCGAACTCGACCTCGAGCAGGTCGATCGAGCCGTCCTCGAGCGTGCGCGAGTCGCGCGCCTTGACGTGCAGCCACAGCGGTTGGTCGGGATGCTCGAGGTCCTTGAGGAACACCTCGAACATCCCCGCGACCGCGACCTGACCGCTCTTGCCATCCCCGGTTTCGACCCGCGTCAACTCGCCTTGCTGCGCCGGGGCCGGCGCCAGCGGGGTGGGCGCTTCGCCGACACCGGACGTGGGGGCGGGTCGAGTCGAGCGACGGTCGATCAACCACAGCACGAGCGCGCCGATCAGCACCAGCGCCACGAAGTAGCCGACGCGCTTCATCTGCGCGCCGCGATGGAGTCGCGGAGATCAGCCACGGTGCGCTTCGAGCACGCCATGCCACTTGTCCTGGGCGCGCAGGACGAGCTCGATCGCTTCGCGCACCGCGCCGTGTCCGCCTGGGGCGTGCGTGACGTGATCAGCCCGCGCGCGCACCTGGGCGGAGGCGTCGGCGGGAGCGATGAAGCACCCGGCCACGGCGCGCATTCCGAGGTCCGGCCAGTCGTCGCCCATGGCGAGCGTCTCCTGCGGCGCGACACCCAGTCGCGTCGTGAGCTCGCGCAACACGCTGGCCTTGTCCTTCACTCCCAAGTGCAGCTCGCGCACGCCGAGCACACGCGCGCGCTCGGCCACGGCCGGCGAGCTGCGACCGGTGATCCAGGCCATCGCGATTCCGCTGCGCAGCAGCTCGACGACGCCCAGCCCGTCGCGCACGTCGAAGCGCAGCAGCTCGCCCGCTGCGGACACGAAGATGCCGCCGTCGGTCAGCGTGCCATCGACGTCCAATGCGACCAGCCGAATCGGCCGCAGCAACGCGGCCAAGCGCGGCTCCAGCGCCGGCTCCTCCATCGTGCAGAGGGTAGCGTCGCGGAGAGTCGCGCCCCACTGCGCGCACGCTCGACGTGCGACTCAGAACGCGTCGTCGACGATCACCAGCGGACGACACTCACCGGCGAAGGCGCCGCCGCCACCGGGCGCGCGAACGATCGTCTGCACGAACCAGGTCTGCGACTGCACGCCGGCCGGAAGCGAGGGCAGCGTCAAGGAGATGGTGGTCGAGCCCGAGGGAATCGGACCGGTGCTCATTCGCACTTCGAAGGGGCCCTTCAGCAGCAGCGGTCCGTTGTAGGCGGCGTCGAGAGCGTGCGCGGGCTGCTGCGAAGCCAGCAAGAACCCCTGGGCGCCCGGTTGCGTCATGACAGTCACGTTCACCACGGTCGCTTCGCGAACGACCCGCGGCAGATCGAGCTCGGTGGTGGGCCCAGCGAGGAGCTGAACCGGCCCCACCAGGTTGGTTCCCTTGTTGCCCTGCACGCACAGCGTGCAGAAGCAGCCGCCGCCGGCGCCGCCGTCTCCCCGCACGAAGGTCGATGCGATGGCGCGGGCGTTCGACGGCGTCTGGACCACCAACCCGTCGCCGCCGTTCCCACCGAACATGCAAGTGCCGAGGGCCGGGCCGCCGTCGCCGCCGCGGAAGGTCGAGCTGGCGAAGTGCAGGAGGCCGCCCGAGATCACGCCGCCGTCGGCGCCCGGTTGGCCGTCGGCGATGGTTGTGGGTTCGAGCCCGCTCGCGCCGCGCAGTTGGCTTTGGAAGAGCGCGACCCAGCTTCCGCTCGACACCATCCCGCTGCCGGGCGCAACCGGCGCCCACACGGCCGCGTTGCCTCCACGGAAGACGCTGTCCGTCGCGGCGAAGCTCGGGGCGCCGATCAGCTCGGCGCCATGGCCGCGCTCACGTCCCAGGAACTGGCAGCGGTCGACCCGCACGGCCCCGGCCGAGCTGCTCACGCTGAGGGCGTTGCCCGAGCCGGCGCCCGTCCAAGGCTCGCCCTGGACCTGCAGCCCCGACAGGACCACGCGCCCGTTGGCGGCGAGATTGGCCACTCGAACGCCGTGCAGCAGCAGCGGGGGAACCGAGCCCTCCGCCGCCAACGTCAGGCTCTTGGCGTCGATCACGGCGCCGCTGGGATAGACACCCGGGTAGATCAGCAGTGTGTCGCCGCTCTGGGCGGCATCCACGGCGGCCTGGAGGTCCATTCCCTCCACGACCACGTGTACGGCGCCGAGCTGTGAGCGTGCGGCCGACGAGAGCAGGACCAGGGCGAGCGATGAGAGCAGCGTGGCGCGAACGAGCATGGAATCCTCCTTGTTCGCGGGGGCAGATGTCGGCGCTCTGCGAATCGGTTCCGCAAACTCCATTTCTCGCCCGCGCCCGTGACGGCGAGACGATCGGCGCCGAGCCCGCTGCTAGAGCCGCGTGTCGAGGATGTCTTGCACGTCGAGCAAGCCGACGGGGCGGCGTTCGGCGTCGAGGACCGGGATCTGGTCGACGCGGTGCGCGCGCAGCACGCGCTCGGCCTCTTCGAGCAGTTGCTCGGCGAGCACGAACTTGGGGTTGGCCGTCATGTAGCGCTCGATCGCGGCCTCGCGGTCGACGGCGCCGTGTTGCTCGACCAGGCGGCGCAAGTCGCCGTCGGTGAAGATCCCGACCAGCAGGCCTTGGTCGTCGACCACCAGAGTCGCGCCGGGCTTGCCCGGGGTGTGACCCATGGCGCGCAGGGCCGCGGCGAGCGACTCGTTGTGGCGCACGAGCGGCAGCTCGACGTTGCGGCGCATGACTTCGCCGACACGCAGGAGCTTTCTGCCCAGCGAGCCAGCCGGGTGGTAGAGCGCGAAGTCGGTGCGCTGAAAGTTGCGCTCGGACAAGAGCACCATCGCCAGCGCATCGCCCATGGCGAGCAGGGCCGAGGTGCTCGCGGTCGGCGCGAGGCCGAGCGGACAGGCTTCGTCGACCTTGCCGATGTCGAGCACGCAGTCGGCCAGGCGCGCGAGCGTCGACTGGCCATCGCCGGTCATCACGATGACGCGCGCGCCGATCTTGCGTGCGACGGGGACGACGAGCTTGACCTCGCTCGTCTCGCCGGAGTTCGACAGCGCCAGGAGCACGTCGCCAGCGCGGATGCGCCCGAGGTCGCCGTGCAGCGCTTCGGCCGGGTGCAGGAACAGCGAGTCGGTTCCGGTGGACGCGAGCGTCGCCGAGATCTTCTGGCCGATCAGTCCGGCCTTGCCCATGCCCGTGACGACCACCTTGCCCTGGCACGCCAGCAGCACGTCGAGCGCCTGGCCGAAGCGCTCGTCCAGCGCCCGCTCGAGCCCCGCGATCGTGCGCGCTTCGACTTGGATCACCTCGCGGGCGCGCGCCAGGCGCTGTTCGAGCAGTTGACGTGAAGAGGTCTGCGGCATCGGCATGCAGACGTTATCGCGCGCGGCAGGTTACGCTACCGCTTTCGACGTGAGAGACCTCGAACAGCATGTGCGCGCCCTGATCCGCGCTTCGGCAGATTGGGCCGCGGCACGCTGGCGTCTGCTGGCGCACATGGCCGTCATGGCGTGCGTCATCCCGCCGCTGCAGGTGGACGGCGAGGACGCCGACCTGATCAAGCTGGTGTTCGTGGTGATCTTCGTCGTGCTGTCGTTCAGCCTCCACGAAGCAGCGCACGCCTGGGTGGCCTGGAAGTGCGGTGATCCGACGGCCAAGGACCTCGGCCGCATCACCTTCAATCCGATCCCGAGCATCGACCCGATCTTCTCGATCGCCATGCCGGCCGCGGCCATGCTGTTCAACCTGCCGCTGATCGGCGGCGCCAGGCCGGTTCCCGTCTCGTACAACCGACTGCGCTCGCCCGCGCGCGACATGATGCTCGTCGCGCTCGCCGGCCCCGCGACCAACTTCCTGCTGGCGATCGTGTTCATGCTGGGCCTGAAGCTCAGCGTCTACTACCTCGACTTCAGCACGCAGTCGATCCTCGCCCGCGTGTTCCTCTCGGCGCTCAAGTGGAACGTGTCGCTGGCTGTCTTCAACATGCTGCCGATCCCGCCGCTCGACGGTTCGCGCGTCGTCGCCTGGCTCCTGCCCGCGTCCTTGCGCGAGCCGTTCCACATGCTCGAGCGCTTCGGACTGGTGCTGGTGCTGGTCGCGGTGCAGATCCCGGCGATCCGCTACCTGTACCGCCAGGGCACGTACGAGCTCTACGACCTGATCGCGTTCCTCGTTGGGGGGCTGTGATGATCCGCGACTACACCGTCAAGCTCGAACAGACCTTCCAGGGTCCGATGGACCTCTTGCTGCACCTGGTGCGCGAGCAGGAGGTCGACATCCACGACATCGATCTCCACCGCGTGATCGACGGCTACCTCGCGCACCTGAAGGCGCTGCGCGAGATCGACATCGAGCTCGCGGCCGACTTCCTGGTGATGGCGGCGACGCTGATGGCGATCAAGTCGCGCTCGCTGCTGCCGACCGAGCACGTCGACCTCGCCGAGGAGCTCGACCCGCGCGACGAGCTGATCCAGCGCCTGATCGAGTACCGCCGCTTCAAGCAGGCCTCGAAGGAGCTGCAGGACCGCTTCGACGCGCGCGCCAAGATCCATCCGCGCACGTTCCACGCCGCGGCCGAGCAGGAGGGCGGACTCGACCTGACCGAGCTGTCGAGCTGGGACCTCTTGAGCGCCTTCTCGCGCCTGATGCGCGAGACGCTCTCGAACAAGCAGATGGTCATCACGACCGACGATCGGCCGCTGCGCTTCTACGTCGATCGGCTCGTCCACACGATTCAGTCTCGTCGGCGCATGTCGCTGCGCGAGATCGTCGACGAGGCCGCGCAGGGCGAGACCGTCGACAAGAAGGCGCTGATCGGCACGTTCTGCGCGCTGCTCGAGCTGGTGAAGATCGGCGTGTGCACGGCCCAGCAGGGCTCGGCCACCGACGAAATCCAGGTCGTGTTGCGCGACGAAGTGGGCAACGACCTCGAGAGCATCGTGCGCCTGACCGAGTTCGACGACGAGAAGGCCGCTGACGAAGCCGCGCTGGCGCCCGATGCGCCGAACCCGGAATCACCGGCGCCGAGCTTCGCCGCGTCTGTGTTCGACGAGCTGCCCGAAGACGAAGTCGGCGCTCACGAAGGCGAAGAAGCTCCTGTTGAGGGCGTCGGAGAGCTCACGCCCGTCCAGCGGGTTCCCCCGCCGCGCCCCGCGCCCGAGGCGCCCGATTACGAGCTCACGCACTACCCGCAGGATTCCGCCGAAGACGCCTCCGTCGACCCGCAGTCGACCTCCGACGCGTCGTAACCACGAGCGGACGCCGGGCGCGCGGGGTGGACGAATCCGCGCGCGCGTCCCATATTCTCGACCCCTTCGAGTCGTTCCGCGCATCGAACGCGCCCCCCTCGAGCGCCACTCAACACCTTTCCGCATCGCCGACCGATCATGAGCAAAGCCGCCGACGTCACCGACAGTGTTTGGGAATCCGCCGTCCTCCAGAGCGACCTGCCGGTGCTCGTCGACTTCTGGGCGGAGTGGTGCGGCCCGTGCAAGGCGATGTCGCCGTACGTCGACAAGCTGGCCGACGAGACCGCGGGCAAGCTCAAGGTCGTCAAGCTCGACACGCAGAACAACCCCGAGGTGCCGGCGCGCTACGGCATCACCGCCATCCCGACGTTCCTGATCATCAAGAACGGCGAGGTCGTGCATCAGATCGTGGGCAGCAAGGCCTACGACAAGTTCAAGAGCGAAGTCCTGGCGAAGATCTGAGCCCGACCAAGACCTGAGCGCTCGGCCCCACGCGAGCTCAGCGGTTGAAGACGATCTTCCTCGGCTCGCCTCCCTTTGCGCTGCCGGTGTTTCGAGCGCTCGCGCGCTCGCCGCACCGGCCGCTCGCTTTGGTGACGGCGCCTGACAAGCCGCGCGGCCGCGGTCGCGAGGTCGAGCCGAGTGAACTCGTGCTCGCCGCACGCGAGCTCGAGGTCGAAGTGCTCCAGCCCGCCGATCCGCACGCTCCCGAAGTGCTCGAGCAACTGCGCGCGCTCGCTCCCGACGTGCTGGTCGTCGCCAGCTACGGCGTGATCATGAAGCCTCAGCTCATCGACCTCGCTCCGCACGGTTCGCTCAACGTGCATGCCTCGCTGCTGCCGCGCTGGCGCGGTGCGTCGCCGATCCAGGCTGCGATCGCCGCGGGCGACGAGCGCACGGGCGTCTCGGTACAGCGCATCGTGCTCGCGCTCGACGAAGGCGACGTGCTGCACGCGAAGGAGCGCGCGATCGGGCCGGAGGAGACCGCGGGCGAGCTGCTCGCGGCGCTGGCCGAGCTGGGCGGCGAGGCCATCGTCGAAGCGCTCGACCTGCTCGCGGGCGGCCGAGCGCGCTTCGAGCCGCAGGATCCCGGCCGCGCCACGTACGCCCGCAAGCTCAAGAAGGAGCGCGGAGTCATCGATTGGACGCGCCCGGCGCGCGAGCTCGCGCGACACATCCGCGCGATGAACCCGTGGCCCGGCGCTCGCACGCTCGACGCGCGCGGTCGCGAGCTGACCGTTCTGCTCGCGCGCGAAGTGGCGGCGAGCAGCGCGCCGAGTGTCACGCCGGGCGTGGTGCTCGAGGCCGGCGAGCGCTTCGTCGTGGCGTGCGGTGAGAACGCGCTCGAGCTGGCGCAGCTCACGCCCGCCGGCAAGCGACCGATGAGCGGCCCCGAGTACCTGCGCGGCGCACGAACGACCGCAGGCGAACGACTTGGCGCTGCGAGCGGCCCGGTGGGGCAGGTCTGACGCCATGTTGCGCCTCGTTGCCTGGAAGCTGCTGCGCTCCGGTTCCCCGACTCCGCTGCGCGACGTCGAGCGCGTGATCGAAGCGCGCGAGATCGACGCCCGCGACGGCGGCCTGCTCCGCAAGCTCATCGGCGTCGAAGTGCGCCGCCGCGCGACGCTGCGCGCGATCGTGCGCCACGTGACCGGCGGACGGGCGAGCAGCGATCTCGCCGCGCACTTGCACATCGCCTTCGCGCAGCTCTTCTTCCTCGACAAGATCCCCGATCACGCGCTGCGCGCCGAGGGGCTCGACGCCGTGCGGCGCACGTTGGGGCCGTCGAAGGTGCGTCTGGCGCGCGACGCGATCGCGGCGGCGACGGTGTTGCGCCAACCCGGTCACGTGCACGACCCGCGCCGCGACCTCGAGCTGCGCAACCTGCACTTGGACGCGCCGGTGTTCCACGACCCGGCCGAGCATCCGCTGCTGTGGGCCGAGGACGCGCTCTCGATGCCCGCGCCGCTCTTGAAGCGTTGGATCGCGCGCTACGGCGAAGCGACGGCGTACGAACTCGCTCGCCGCGCGCTCGAGGAGCCGGCCCTGTCGCTGCGCGTCGTGCGCGGCGAGCGCGAGGCCGTGCGGCGAGCTCTCGAAGCGCTGGGCGCACCGGTGCGCGACGGAGCTCATCCGTCGATCCTGCTCGCCTCGCCCGAGCACTCTGGCCAAGTGCTCGGGAGCGAGTCGTTCGTCTCCGGACAACTCACCGTCCAGGGCGAGAGCGCGTTGCGCGCGGCCGAAGCGCTCGAAGCGAAAGCGGGCGAAGAGCTCGTCGACCTGTGCGCAGCGCCCGGCGGCAAAACGGCCGTGCTCGCGCAGTCGGGCGCGCGCGTCGTCGCCTGCGACGTGTCCGCGAACAAGCTGGCGCGCGTGGCGAGCACGCTCGAACGCCTGGGCGTGAACGCGAACGTCGAGCTCGTCGAGACCAGCTTCGGCGAGGCCCTCGGCGAGCGCACCTTCGACGGCGTCCTGGTGGACGCGCCGTGCACGAACACCGGAGTGCTCGCGCAGCGGCCGGAGGCGCGTTGGCGATTCGGCCCGGCGACCAAGGACGAACTCGTCGCGATCCAGACGCGTCTGTTCGACCGCGCCGCGCAGTTGACGCGCGTCGGCGGGCGGATCGTGTGGTCGACCTGCTCGCTCGAACCCGACGAGAACCAGCGCGCCGTGCGCGCGTTCCTCGAACGTCACAGCGGCTTCGAGCTGGCCCAGGAAGCGCAGGCCTTGCCCGACGTCGCGACGCGCCACGAACTCGGCGCGGGCCCCGTGGACGGCGGCTACTTCGCGAGACTCGTGCGGCGGAGTTGAAGCTCCGACGCGCGCGGCCGGCGCGGATACGATGCTCGGCCGAACTTCACGCCCTTCGACGACATGCCCACACCTCAGAACCGCAACTCGAACGATCGCCGTCCCGCTCGCCAGACGACCATGGCGATGTACATCCCGATCCTGCTCGCCGTCGTGATCGTGTGCGGCATCGGCCTGGCGATCATGACCGACAAGCAGAAGTCGGCGGAGAAGGAGACGCCCAAGGCGGAGGTCGTGCAGCGCAATCCGTTCGCGGACGTGCCCGACGAGAAGGCGCCCGAACGCAAGGGCGGCAGCGGCGGATCGTCGAAGTACAACTTCGTCTCCAAGGCGCCCGAGGGGCTCGCGAACAACGAGAACTGGCGCGCTGCGTTGAAGATCGCCGCCGAAGGCGAGGCGTTGTTCGAGGAAGCCACGCAGGCCAAGGCCGCGGGCGACACCGCGACGCTCAACGACAAGGGCCGTCAGGCGCGTGAGAAGCTCACCAGCGCCGTCGAGATGACCGCGGTCTGGGAAGACGAGTTGATCGAGAAGTACGGCGACGCGAACCTCGACGTGCGCGAGATCAAGCGCACGCGCTCGGGCTGGATCGACAAGATGCGCTGGCTGCACAAGAGCTCGGCGCTCTGATGTCGGGCGCGGCCGCTCGTCGCGCGCTGGTGACCGGGGCTTCGTCGGGCATCGGCGAGGCGAGCGCGCGCAAGCTGGCGGCCGAGGGCTATCGCGTCGCGTTGCTCGCGCGCAGTGGAGCGGAGCTCGAACGCGTGCGCGCGTCGCTGCCGCGCAAGGACCATCACCTCTCGCTCGTCTGCGACTTGCGAGACGACGCGGCGCTGGCGAAGGCGCTCGACAGCGTGCGCGAACGCTTCGGCGGCCTCGATCTGCTCGTGCAGAACGCTGCACGCGGCTATCTGGCGCGAGTGGAACAGACTGAGCCGGAGCTGGTGCGCGAGACGCTCGAGCTCAACGTCTCCGCAGTGATCAATGTGGCGCGGCTGTCGCTGCCGCTCCTGCGCAGCGGCGTCGACCCGGTGATGGTGCTCGTCTCGTCGATCGTCGGACGACGCGGGATTCCCGGGCAAGCGGTCTACGCGGCGACGAAGGCGGCGCTCAACTCGCTCGGCGAAGCGCTGCGCATCGAGTGGGCCGGCGACGGGATCGCGGTGTGCACGCTCAACGTCGGACTCACGCGCACGCCGTTCTTCGCCAATCAGCCCAACCCCAGCGCCCTGAGCGGACCCAATCTCGCCGGCGCCGCTGATCCGGCCAGCGTGGCGGAGGCGATCCTGGCGCTCGATCGCGCGCCGCAGCCGGAAGTGTGGCTCTCGACGAAGTGGCGGCTGCTCGCGATTGCGAGCGCGCTCGCGCCACGCCTCGCCGATCGAACGCTCGCGCGCCGCATGGGCGGCGGTTGGCGCGCACCCACGCGCTGAACGCGACGCGCGCTCAGTCGGTGTCCGCGAGCAGCGCCATGGCCTCCGCCGGCGACTTCTCGCCGCGCGCAACGGCCGCGAGCGCCGTCACTCCGCGGTTCGCGCTGTCGAGGCAGCCGTCGACCAGGCTCTCGAACAGCTCCGAGTCGAGTTGCCCGGGCGGATACACGAGCAGGTAGCGGTAGCGGACGCGCGACTCGTCGGGGTCGTACTCGAAGTTGCCGAGCAGCATCGCGACGTTGATCAGGTTGCAGGCTTCGAGGACCGCTGCGCGCTGCGCGGACGGAACGTCGAACTGCGGATGCACGAAGACCGACAGCGAAGCGTCGCTCTCGCGGTCGAGCACGATGCGCACGAGCAGCTCGCAGGCCTCGGCCCCGAACTGCATGGCGCACTCGCGACCGTCGTCGTCGAACTGCGCGATGACCTCGTTGCGTTGCACCCAGCGGCGCACGACGGACATGCCGTCGGCGAGTCCACGCAGGAAGTCCGAGTCCGAGAATTCGTCCATGTTGAAGGCGTTGGCGTCGAAGCGGGTGCGAGCGGCCCGACCTGGGCCGCGGCCACAGTCTGCGCCACCGCTCAGCTCTTCGCGAGCCGCCAGACGATCGGAACTTCGACCCGCGATTCGATCGCGAGCTCGCCTTGCCGCGCTGGCTCGAATCTCCAGTCTCGAACGGCGTCGAGCGCTGCGCGGTCGAGCGCTGCGAGACCCGAGGACTCCACGACGCGCAGCTCGACCACGCGCCCGTCCATGTCGACGCGCACTTCGAGCACGCTCACGCCCTGCCAGCCGCGCTGACGCGTGACGCGCGGGCAGACCGGCGGCGAGTTGCGCTCGTTCAGCGCGCGCGCGGCGACGAAGGTCGGCTGCGTGCTCGTCTCGAGCGCGGCCGGAGGCGCGACAACCACCGCGACCTCCACCGCAGCGGCGGGAGAGCTGGTTGTCACGCGCTGCCGCGTGTGCGACTCGAAGCGCAGCGGCAGGTGCGTGAGACGCGAGTCGAAGGGCTCGACGAGCATCGGCTCGACCCGCGGCGATTCGCTAACGGCCGACTCCAGCTCGACCACGCGCGCGGCGCGTCTTCCAGCACGCTCGGCGTGAGCTCGTCGGCAAACTGCGCAAGCGCGAGCGCGTCCGCGAGCTCGTCGTACGACAGCTCGCGATTCGCAGAGACCGTGAACGCGACAGGCCCGCCCGTCGCCGGGGCCATGCGCCACGCGCCGTAAGCGCTGATCGCGAGTGCGTGCGCACTCAGGGAGACGATCAGCGAGTGCGGCGCGCGAACGGTGCGCGGCTTGCGCGCGAGGCGCAGCTCGAGCGCGCGGCGACGGAGAGCTCCTGACGGCTGCACGGCTGACTCAGATGCACGCGCGCAGACTCCGGCGCGCTTGCCACGGCTCCGCGGGATGGAGGTGGAGGTCGTCCACCGTCGCCGGCTGCGCCCGTGGATTGGTCGCTAGACTCCCGCCGTCGTGTTTCGCCTCGCTTACAACACCAACGGACTGGCGCACCATCGGGTGCTCGATGCGCTGCGCATGCTGGCGGACCTCGGGTACGAGGGGGTCGCGATCACTCCGGACGTCGGCCAGCTCGATCCGCTCCAGCTCGATCGACGCCTGGTGGAGGACGTGCGGCGCTGGTCAGAGGAGCTGGGGCTCGAGCTGGCGATCGAGACCGGCGCGCGCTTCGTGCTCGACCCGCGGCGCAAGCACTTCCCGACGCTGCTCGAGGACGCGGAGGAAGACCGCGCGAGGCGCGTGCGCATGTTGGTCGCGTGCGTCGACCTGGCGGCTGACCTCGGCGCCCCGTTGTGCTCGATCTGGTCCGGCGCGGCGCCGGGCGGGATCGTGGGCGACCGCCGCAGCGGCGCGCCGGCGCCCGACGAGCTGTGGAACCGGCTGTGCGACGGTCTGCGCCGAGTGCTCGACCACGCCCGCACGCGCGGAGTGGTCCTCGGATTCGAGCCCGAGCCGGGCATGTTCGTCGAGCGTCCCGCGGGCTACCTCGAACTCGTGCGTCGGCTGGGAGCGGACGGGGACGAGCTGGGGCTCACGCTCGACGTGGGCCACTTGCTGGTGACCGGCGACCTGCCCGTGCCGGAGCAGATCCGCTCGCTGCGCGAGCGCCTCGTCCACGTGCACCTGGACGACATCAAGTCCGGTCTGCACGAGCACCTGATGTTCGGGCTCGGAGACTTGGACCTGCCGGGGACCTTGCGCGCGCTTCTCGAGGCGGATTTCCAGGGCCTGGCGGCGGTCGAGCTCTCTCGCGACAGCCACCGCGGGGCCGTGGCGGCCGCTGAGGCCCTGGCGCGCATCCGCGCGGCTCTCGGGTCGGCAGGCTGAACGTTTCGCCATCTTGCGCTGGCTGGCGCGGGCTCTCCAGAATGCGCCGGGGGCGCGGCGCGGCCGCGTCGACCAATCCATCCGCTTTGAACCGCAACCTCCGCCCACCGGCGGAATCGGGAGTGCCCCCATGGAAAACCCTGATGGGCTGCGATCGTGCCCGACTCGGGCGGACGGCGGAGCGGCGCTCATCGCGCACCAGATCACGCTGGCGCAGTGTCAGAAGCGCCAGCGCGAGCACTTCCACAAGTGTCCGACCTGCGTTCACTACAACCCGCGGGCGGTCGACGCGCCGACGCTCGATCGGCCGGCGGGCGGTGAAGAACGTGCGTTGACGCCGACGCCGCCCTGAGCGAGCGAAGGACTTTCCGAGTCCGAAACAGCGCTCGCCGAAACCCGCGCGCGCGCTCAAGTCGGGGTAGGGTTCGGTGGTCCGAGTGGGGGATGAGCGCGGCGAAGTGAGCCGGCGCCTCGGGCCGCAACCCATCGGCGGCGCCCAACGCGCCGCAAGGCCCGTTGAACCTCGGACTTCGATCACTCGCGGTGCTCCTGGCGCTGAGCCCGAGCGCTGTCGCCCAGAACGCCTTCCGACCTCTGCCGGCGCTGCCCGACACCGTGGAGTGGCCGGGGCGAGCTGCGGTCAACAAGGTCTCGCCCGCGGCGCTTTGGTTCGACCAACTCGAGGCCGACGCCCAGAGTCCCCGCGAGCGCACCTTCGTGGACGTGCGAGCCATCGCCGACGTGGCGCTCGGCGCCGACTTCCAGGGCGGGGGATCGCTGACCTCGCAGCGCGGCGGCTGGGAAGCGGTGATCGGAACGGAACTCGACGGCGAGCGCCTGGCCGCGTTCTCCGTCCGCACCGAGGCGTTCTTCTACAACCTCGGCGGCGCCAACGGGCTCGTGCCGGGTGAGAACGAGCCGTTCAACGACCTCTACCGCGCGAGCTTCGCCGGAGTGGTGCGCTCCCGCGCGAGCGCTGGCCCGGGCTGGTTCGCGGGCTTTCAGGTCGCGCTCGGCGGCGAAGACGAAGCCGAGGCGCGCGATGCGCTGATCGTCGGCGGAGCGGGAGGAGTGCGCTACCGGCCGAGCGACGAGCTCGAAGTCGAACTGGGCCTCGCCGCGCTTTCGCGGCTCGAGGACGACACGTGGATCTGGCCGTACGTCGGCTTCCGCTGGCGCGCGTCCGACTGGCTGGAGTTCGCCGCGCAGGGGACCCAGCTCGAGGCGCGCGCGTACCTGGACGAACACTGGAGCCTGTTCGGCCGGGCCCAGTACGCCCTGCAGCAGTTCCGTCTCAACGATGACAACGTCCTCCCGGCCGGGGTCGTGCGCGACGAGGAGATCCGCGCCGGCGTCGGCGTCGAGCGCCGCGAGGAGCGCGGACTGTCGATCGAGTTGCTCGCCGGCCTCAACTTGTGGCGCGAGCTGTCGACGCTCGATCGCGACGGTCAGCTCATCGCCGAGGACGAGCTCGACGCGACGCCCTTCGTCGCGCTGACGCTCAACCTCTCGTTCTGACGCACGTCGTTGCGAGTGCGCCGAGCAGGTGGCGCAAGGAAATCCAACGAGCGCGTTCGGTTCGCCGCGGACGCTCGGCTCCGATTGGCGGCATGGGGATTCGTCGAGCGCGCGGCTGAACGTGGGGACGCCAAGCCGCGACGCGACGGGGACGAACGCGAATCGACTCGACGAAATGGACGACACCCTCGGAGGCAGAGCCTGCGAGGGTGTCGCCCTTTTGTGCGCTGCGCTCCAACGCGGATCGACCCATCAGGGGAGCGTCACGAACTCGAGCCCCTGCGAAAGGACCGAGCCGCCCGGCGAGCTGCCGTCCCGCAGCCAGGCCTGAGCGTTGACCGTGGCGCCAGCCGCGAAGGGCGCCCCGAGAGCGCCGGGATTCGAGGCGAGGTAGCTCAGCCAGTCGTAGTGCAGCACACCGTCGCACGCGGACGCGGCCCCGCCAGTGTTCGCGACGCCCATGCGCTGCAGCGGGGACTTCACACACAGAAAGCCCGCCCCGCCCGGCGGGAAGCTGGTCGCGAGGCGCCCTGACACGCCGTAGAAGAGCAGTCCCAGGCACTGGCCATCCGCGCCGGTCACCGACAGCGTGAACCCCGACGCCGAGGCGAGCGACGGAGCTCCGCTCGAGCCGAGCGCGGCCACACATCCGCTGATGCTCGTTCCCGCCGTGCAGTAGCTGGTGGCGGAGAAGCCCAGCGCGAAGGTCTTGCTCGCCGACACGCCCACGTTGCCCTGGGCGTCGATCGAGCGCACTCGGTACTCCACTGAGCCCGACAGGTTCGGCGGCAGTTCGCCGCGGAAGACCTGCCCGCCGCTGTGGGACATCGGCGACGTGATCCAGGCGCTGCCGTTCACACGATGCTCCAGCGTGGTCGTCCCGAAGCGCGTGATGTAGTCCGCGTGATTGTCGAACACGTGCGCCCGCACTACGACCGGACTCCCGCCGCCGGACGCGTTGGAGACCTGTTCCAAGGCAGGGATGCGCGGCGCACGCGTGTCGGGGATCTGCGTCGTATTGACGTAGTACATGTTGCGCGCAGCGCCCGAACCGTTGACGACCATGGCGTCGCAGTCGCCGTCCTGGTCGAGGTCGGCCGCATCCACGTCACGGCTGGTCAGCGAGGCGGTGGGCATGTTCGCGGTGGAGACGTTGACCAGCGTTGCGATTCCGCCCGTGAGGTCGTTGCGATACAGCTGATCGCGCCCCGAGAAGTTGGCCACCATGACGTCCAGATCCCCGTCGCCGTCGTAGTCGAGGAAGTCCGCCTCCTCCTCGTCCATGCCTGAGCCTGTGAGAGTCGCCTGCAGCACGTACTGCCCGGCGCCTGTGTTGACGACGTGGTTGTCGAAGAACAGCAGCGGCCCGCCCCAGTTCAGGCCGTAGATGTCGAGGTCGCCGTCGTCGTCGAGGTCGCCCCACTCCTGTTCGTACTTGCCGGTCGAGGCGTAGACATTCGGCGCGAAGACCGCGTGGGTCACGTCGACGAAGCTGAGCGCGAGGTTCTCGCTGAGTTCATTGCGGTACAGCCGCGGCTGGCCGGAACGCTCGCCGCCGAGGATGTCGATGTCGAAGTCGCCGTCGCTGTCGCCCAGGTCGCTGTCGATGGCGATGGTGGCCACATCGCAAAAGGCGCCGCTCGAGTTCGTGGTGTTCGCCTGCTGCAGGCCCGCGCACCACAAGCCGGGCTGACCGTTGGAGATGTTGACGCTCGTGAGCTGGAACCCTGACGGATTGAACTCCGAGAAGTAACCGGCTCCGTCGTTCAGGAAGATCCGCGTCGGCGTCAGACCCTGGAACCCCAGGCCCGTCGAGGAGTGCAGCAGGTCGGTATCCCCGTCGCTGTCCATGTCCGCGAACTCGCCGTCGTTGCTGTAGCTCACAAAGCCGATGGGCAGCAACTGACTCGCAGGCAGAGAACTCGGAGGCGCGTTCAACCCCACCCAGCGCGCCGCGGTGTCGTCGACAAAGAACCCCGCATTGCCGCCCTGCATCCCGCCCTGGTTGATCCACCAACGGCTCGTGCTGTTGGAGGGGCCTCCGTCGTTCGCGATGTGCATGTCCAAGTCGCCGTCGCTGTCGCTGTCGATCAACTCGACGTCGCGCGAAGCATCGAGCACCGCCGGAAAACGCGTCGTCGTCTCGTCGCCGAAGAAGCCGACGACCCCACCTTGCGCGAAGCCCTGGTTGATCCACACACGGTTCTGGTCGAGCCCGCTGTCGCCTCCGTCCGCGAACACCGCGTCGAGATCGCCATCGCCATCGACATCACCGAAGTCGACTTGCTCGCTGTCCGACAGATTGTTGGGCGCGCCGGCCGGGATGTTCGTCGTGTTGTCGACGAACGCCTGACCGATGGCAGGGGTCAGCATCGACACGGCTGCGAGAGTCGTTCGCGTGAGTGACCCGCCCGCGCGAACTGACCGAATGAGAACTTGCCTCTCCAGCACGGTCTCCTCCTTTGGTTGGGATTGCCGCCGGGAGACGCCGCCCGCGCCTTCAGGCTCGGCCATCCCATTCCAGCGTCCGCGTTCTCGCAACCTGCAAACGCGTCTTTCGCGGCGAATCAGGACCTCAACCGAAGCGCAGTCCGCAGCCAGGGCAACGTGTCTTGTTGGTGGCGAAGGCCGCACCGCAGGCGGGGCAGCACGCCGACTCCGCGTTCAGGTCGATCGCCTGCTGCGAGCGCACCAGCGCCTCGAAGTCGACGTCCTGACCCCAGTGCTCGAACACGACGCGCGCCGCGCTTTCACCATCCTGGCTCGCGACCGCGAGCCACAGCTTGGTCCCTCACCCGCTGCCGCAGCCGCCGGGCGGCTGCATCATGTTCGACTCGATGCCGCGCGCGCGGAGCACGCGTTGGATCTCGCGCAGGTGCGCCATGTCGCCCTGCGCGACGACGGCGTGATCGGGGATGGCGGACATGGTGGTGTGGCCTCAAGTCTACTCGGCTGCCGGTGTCAGGCCGCGGGTGGACAGCTCGAGCCAGCTCGCCAGGGCATTCGGCCCGAGCGCGGTGGCCCAGTCCATCGTGAAGCGCGCGTTGATCTCGCTCAGCGGGTTGAGCGCCTCACGTCCGTCGCTCGTCCGATGGCGGTAGGCGTCGATGCCGAAGGGCCCGAAGTAGCCCTGTGACGCGAGCGCGCGGCCGGTGCGCTCGAACATCGCGGCCAGCGCCTCGTCGTCGCCGCGCTTGGTCTCGCGCGCTTCGTCACGCTCCGTGGCGGTCCAGGCGCCGTTCGGCGTCACGAGTTGGAGGCAGGGCGCCGAGAGCGAGACCGCGCCGTCCGCGGTGACCCAGCCCGAGCGCGTGAACTCGCGCGTGATCTCGACCCACGGTTCGATGACCAGCGGACCGCTGCGCAGGCTGGCGACGAGCCAGGCCAACTCGCCCGAATCAGGCGCGCCGCTCGCGATGCGCCGCCGACCGCGACCCGCGGCGCCGAAGCTCCGCCGCACCAGCCAACCGAGCGCCGCCGGGCGTGCGAGTTGCGCGAGCGTCTCGTCGAGCGACGCGACCACGTGCTTCTCGAAGCTCTGGGCGGCGTGCTCGGAACGCAGCGCGGCTGCGAACGGACGGGCGTTGACCGTGCGGAGGGCCTCGACGCTCGCCGTCTGAATCGGCGTCGCGCCCGCGCGCAGCAACAGTGCGAGTGCGCGCGGCGTGGGGGACCAGCACAGTCCCAGCAGCCCCTGCGCGCGTTGCGCGTTGCTCGTCCGGTCGCTCTCGTCGAGCACGACGTCGTGCTCGGCCACGAGCGAGCCGATCAACCGCCGGCTCTCGCGCGACACCAGCGCGCGCAGGTGGTCGGAGGGCGTGAAGGTGCGGCCGTGCTCGAGCTCGTTCTCGGCGTCGAGGTTGAGCACCCAGGCGAGGCGCGGGCGCGTCACGGGACCGCTCGCTCTCGCACCGCGGCGCCCGCGCGCTGCAGCGCCGCAAGGAACGCTTCGTCGAGTCCCGCGCGCCGACGCGCCTCGAGATTGAGTTCTGCGCCGTGGAACAGCGCGGGCGTGAGCGGCGGCGGAAGCGCAGCGGCCCAACGCTCGTAAGTGAGCGCTTCGCCGCTCAGACGCTCGAACCACGTTCGCGCGAACGCGACGTGTCCGATCTCCTCGCGCTCGACGACATCGATGAGCTGCGCGCTCGCTTCGTCGCCCGCCGCGCGGAACAGCTGCGCCCAGCGGGCCGCGTGCTCGAGGTTCGCCCCTTCGAGCCCGACGCCCTGCAGCGCGACGAACTCGAGCGGCGTGCGCACGCTGCCGACACGCTCCCAGAACCAATCGCGCACAGGGTGCATCCCGAAGCGCCCGCCGAGCTGCTCGATGCGTTGAACGTAGCTCGCGAGGTGCCGCTGCTCTTCCAGGCACAGCGCCACGAGTCCCGCGCGGAACGCGCGCGGCGTGTTCGGGAACGCCAGCAGCGCCCAGGCGAACAACTCCGCCGCCTGCAGCTCGTGGTGCGCGAACACGTGCAGCATCCGCGCGCGCTCTTCCACGCGCACGAGCGCCCCGGCCTTCGCCGCCTTCTCCGCGCGCCGCGTGACGTTCCACTCGCCCGGCCGCCCCGGCGCAGCCAAGCGCCGCTCGACGCCGTCGTCGCACCATCTCGCGTCCTCGCGAACGTCCGGCGCAGGCTCGAACGCCAGCTTGCGCGCCGCATCGCGCTCGGTCACGAACGCGAGCGCCCACGCCTCGACCGTCCCCTCGCGCGCCGCCGTGATCGTGCTCACCGCACAAAGATAGCGGCGCCGGCTCAGCTCGCCGCGCCGCCGATTCTCGACTTGAAGTAGTCGTTCAGGTCGGGATCGAGGCAGTGGACGTAGCAGCCCTTCATGCCGCGCGTCATCAACGTGCGGTAGGTGTTGCGGATGATCGCGTCGGTTCGACGACGCGCCTCCCGCGGATTCTCGCGGGCGAGCTTCTTCCAGCCGTGGATCGACTTGTCCATGCGGGAACGCCCTTCAGGCGCGGCGCTGACGGCGCCGTCGCGAAGCACGAGATCAGGCCCGACCAACACACCGACATAGTCGAGCTCCAGCCCCTGGCAGGTGTGGATGCAGCCGATCTCGTTCACCGAGTTCGGCCCGATCAGCCAAAGGTTGCCCTCGTCAGCGAGGTTCCAGCGCATCCGGAACGCCCCGCCTTCCAGCTCGATGTCGAACGCGTCCCGGTCCTTCTTGCTGCGCCAGTCCCAGCAGTAGCCAGCGACCAGTCGCGCACGGTTCGACGTTGTTGCGTTGCGCTCGACGATCGCCTCTCGCAGTTCGCACGCGCTGTCGAAGACGCGGAAGTCGAAGGCATGCTCGAACCCGCTTGCGTTGGCTGTGGCGCGCACTCCGAGCAGGTCGTCGAGCCAGGCGATGTAGCCATCGGAGCCCGAGCAGCGGAACTGACTCGGCAGCTCCAGCTCCAGAATCGACGCTCCCGCAGCGCGAGCGTGACGGCGGATCTCGTCCGCTGAGCCGATGTCCGCCAACGTGACCTGCTGCGCTTCGTCGAGGAAGAAGATGCCGCACCGCGCTGCGTTCACGATCTCAGCGATCTGGTTCTCACCGAGGTTGCGGAACAGACCCGACTTCTCGTTCAAGCGGTGCGCCTCGTCGACGATCAACGTGTCGAACGTGTCCGCAGTCTTGTCGATGAACGAGCCCGAGCCGAGGAACAGCGCCTGCGTGCCGGTCTTGCGTCCCGATCCGGTGAGCTTGTGCAAGTACACCTCGCGCGGCGCCGCATTCTTGGAGACGTAGTGCGTCTTCTGCCGACGTCGAGTGAGCTCGACGAGCAGGTTGATCGCGACGACGGATTTCCCGGTGCCTGGTCCACCGTGGACGATCAGCACCTGCTTGCCGCGCTCTGGCGCGACGGTCGCAAGTTCGAGCGCTGTCTCGTACACGAGCTTCTGCTCGTCGATGAGCACGAACTCCTGCTTCCCCGCCAGCATCGCGCTCACGCTGTCCGCTAGCGCCTTGGACGGCCGAATAGGGCTCTTCTCGACTTGCAGCAACGTCGAGCACACGTCGCCCTGGACGAGCCGCTCGCGAAGGAAGCCACGCAGTTGAACCGCCTGACCACTCAGGAACACCGGCGCTCGCCCGAGGTGCTCGCGATAGCGCTCGTCGAGCACGCTCCGACCCTCCTTGAGGTTGTGGAGGTAGGCGCAGGGGCTGACCTCGACCCGTGCGACATCGACGTACTCGTTGAAGTTCTCGAGCAAACTCGCGTAGGACCAGGCCTGATACGACGGGTGGCTGACCTCACGCAGCGAGCCGCCGAGCGCGGTGCGCACGATCGCGTCCTTGCGCGTGAGCTCGACCTGACTCCACTGTTTGAGCTCGACGATCACGAGCGCCTCGCGTCCAGCCGGGCCCAGACCCGAGATGAGCACATCGATGCGCTTGCTCGACTGGGGGAGCTGGTACTCGATCGCAACTCCGCAATCCGCGGGGATCGCGATGTCCTCGAGCACAGCGCGCATGTAGAGCAGGCTGTTGCGCCACGAGTCGACTTCGGAGGGAGATGCGCGCCGTCGCAGCCGGCGTTGGAACTCCTCGTGGATGCGTTCGGCGACGCGATCTCGGAGCACGTCGTCGAGGAAGCGCTCCTTGAGCTCGTGGTAGATGATCATCCGCGCCAGATCGTGCGCGCGACGAATCCCGCGGGCAAGCGCGACCTTCGCAGGCCGGTCACAGTCCGTGCAACGCGCTTCAACCTCGCGCCGCGCTCACTCGTAGCGCCAGCTCCCCTCGAACCTCGCCCTCGAATCATCGAGCGCTCGGCCGACGATCAGCGACGGCGAGTCCTGACGCGGGCGCAGACGCGTCGTGATGTCCAGGCCGCGCGCGCCGTTCGGACCGGCCGTGAAACCGTGGCAGTAGTTGCGCTCGAGGTTCACGACGTTGACGCCGCCGTGGGTGAGCCACTGCGACACGGTGCGGCGCACGGCGAAGGGCTCCTTGGTGAGCCAGTCGCGTTCGCCTTCGACCTCGTAGTTCTCGACCAGCGCCTCGCCCTCGAGACCCAAGGTGACCACGTTGCCGTAGATGTGCGGATGGGCTTCGATGCGCGCGCCGGCCTCCATGCGCCAGTGCAGCACCACGAACGGATCGCCGCCGTCGTTCGCGCCGATGAACTTGCCGGGCCCGTTCGCGCGCATCTGGGGTTGAGCGACGTCGTTCACGCGAACCGCGAGCGCTGCGAGTGTGAACAGGTAGCGGTCTTGTCCCTTGATCGACGTGTCCGCGACCAGCGACTTGGCGGCGGGAACCGCTTCCGCGAGGAAGTCCTCGTAGGTGAAGGAGTCTCGACGCTCGTCGAGACGGCGCGCGCGCGCCATGCCGGGCAATCCCGCGGCCGCGAGCGCTGCTGCGGCGACCGTGAAGAACGAGCGCCGTTCCACGAACACACCGCGCTCGACCTGCGCAGCCTCGCCCAATCCGAGGGACACCAGCTCATCGTCTCGCATCGTCGCCACCTCCGTTGCGTTCGATGCTAGGCGCGCGCGCTCGCGCAAGCCGCCGGCTTACCGGGGACTTGCCGCGCAGCGGACGTTCACGCGACGAGAGCGCTGTGTTCGCTCAACCCCGCGCCGCCGCGAGGATCTCGCGATCCTCGAGCAGACGCGGCGTCGTCTTGGCGAGAGCGAGCACGCTCTCGACGGCCTTGTCGGTCGGCTGCACGCCGTGCTTCTCGAGGAACCAGATCACGTTCGACTTGCCCGACATGGGGCCGATCTTGATCACTTGCTCGAGGCCGACCATGTCGGCGGGCACGCCGGAGTAGACGCGGTTGGCGAGCCAGTGGTCGCCCTTCTTGAAGGCCTTGATCACGGCGGCGGCGTGGACGCCGGTGCCCGTTTCGAAGGCGTCGGAGCCGAAGACGGCGTAGTTGGAAGGCAGCGGGACGCCGATGGCCTTGTGCGCGAGGCGCACGTAGTCGCCGAGCACCGACAGATCGT
>CALKYE010000038.1 GCA_938003765.1 uncultured Planctomycetia bacterium | reverse complement strand
TCGGCGATCTTGTGCTGGATCGCCTGGAAGTGCGCGATCGGCTTGCCGAACTGCACGCGCACCTTGGCGTACTTGATCGCCTCCTCGAGGCAGGCTTGCGCGATGCCGACCGACTGCGCCGCGATGCCGATGCGGCCGCCGTCGAGCGTGTCCATCGCGATCGGGAAGCCGCGGTCGAGTTGCCCGAGCATGTTCTTCGCGGGCACGCGGCAGTTGTCGAACTCGAGTTCCACCGCGGGCGAGCCGCGGATGCCGCACTTCATCTCCTTCTTGCCGACCTTCATGCCGGGCGTGTTCGCCGGCACGAGGAACGCGCTGATGCCCTTGGCCTTGGGCACGTCGGGGTTGGTGCGCACGTACACGAGCACCAGGCCCGCCATCGAGCCGCTCGTGACCCAGATCTTCGTGCCGTTCAGCACGTAGTGATCGCCGTCCTTCGTCGCGCGCGTGACCATCGCGGCCGCGTCCGAGCCCGAGCCCGGCTCGGTCAGCGCGTAGGCGCCGAGGCACTCGCCCGTCGCCAGCTTGGGCAACCAGGTCTGCTTCTGCTCCTCCGTGCCCCACTTGTTGATCGGAGAGCACAAGAGGCTGTTGTGCACGCTGACCGTCACGCCGGTCGCCGCGCAGCCGCGGTTGAGCTCCTCGAGCACGATCGAGAGCGCGAGGTTGCCCAGTCCGGCGCCGCCGTACGTCTCGGGGATCGTGAGGCCCCAGAAGCCGAGTTCGCCGAGCTTGGCCAGCACCTCGGGCTCGATGTGCGCCTCGCGGTCGTGCTTCGTCGCGCGCGGGATGAGCTCGTGCTCGGCGAAGTCGCGGGCGGTGTCGCGGACGAGGGTCAGTTCTTCGGAGAGTTCGAACATGGGGAGAACGGGTGGGAGCTTCGTCCGGCGGTCTGGGCGAGGGTCGTTCGATCGAGGAGTCGCGCGATCGTCTGGTCGTGGAGTGCGTCGCCGCGCAGATGATTCGTTGGCGCGGCTCGGCGCCGCGGCATGAACGAACGCGGCAGGCGCCTAGTAGTCGTAGAAGCCCTTCTTCGACTTACGACCGAGACGGCCAGCAGCGACCATGCGCTTGAGCAGCGGGCAAGGGCGGTATTTGGGATCGCCGAAGCCGTCGTGGAGCACGTTGAGGATGTCCAGGCACACGTCCAAGCCGATCAAGTCCGCCAGGGCCAGCGGACCCATCGGGTGGTTCATGCCGAGCTTCATCACCGTGTCGATGCCCTCGCGCGTGCTCACGCCTTCCATCAGGCAGTACACGGCCTCGTTGATCATCGGCATCAACACGCGGTTCGACACGAAGCCCGGGTAGTCGCTCGCTTCGACCGGCGTCTTGCCCAGCGCGCTCGAGCACTCCACCACCGTCTTGGCGGTCGCGTCGCTCGTCTCCTGGCCGCGGATCACCTCGACCAGCTTCATCAGCGGCACCGGGTTCATGAAGTGCATCCCGATCACCTTGTCGGGGCGCTTGGTGCTCGCCGCGATCTTCGTGATCGAGATCGAGGACGTGTTCGTCGCCAGGATGCAGCCCTGGTCGGTGACGCGGTCGAGCTCGCCGAACACCTTGGCCTTGACGTCCTCGCGCTCGACCACGGCTTCGACCACGAGCTGGCAGTGCTGCGCGTTGCTCAAGCTCGACACGCCCTGCACGCGCCCGAAGGCCGCGTCAGCGTCTTCCTTGGTGAGCGCGCCCTTCGAGGCGAACTTGTCGAGGCTCGCGCGGATGTTCGCGAGGCCCTTCTCGAGCGCCTTGGCTTCGACGTCGATCAGCGTCACGTGGCTGCCGTGCTGCGCGAACGTCTGGGCGATGCCGTTGCCCATCGTGCCCGCGCCGACGACGGCGACTCGTTCGAAGTAGGCCATGGCTACAGCGCCTCCACGGCCATCGACACCGCGTTGCCGCCGCCCAGACACAGCGAGGCCATGCCGTTCTTCGCATTGCGCTGGCGCATGGCGTAGAGCAGCGTCGTCAGCACGCGGCAACCGCTCGCGCCGATCGGGTGGCCGAGCGCCACCGCGCCGCCGTTGACGTTGACCTTCTCAGGGTCGAGCTCGAGCACGCGCATCAGCGCGACGGCGGCGACCGAGAAGGCCTCGTTGATCTCGTGCAGGTCGAAGTCGCTCGGCTTGCGCCCGACCTTGGCGGCGACGCCCTTGATCGAGATCTCCGGCGCCATCATCACCCACTCCGGAGCGCAGCCGCCCGTGCCGTACGCGACCACGCGCGCGAGCGGCTTGACGCCCAGCGCCTTGGCCTTGTCCGCGCTCATCACGACCACCGCGGAAGCGCCGTCGTTGATCTGCGACGCGTTGGCCGCCGTCACCGTGCCGCCGTCGGGCTTGAACGCGGGCTTGAGCTTGGCGATCGACTCCGGCGTCGTGTCGGCGCGCACGCCTTCGTCGGTGTTGAACTGGATCGGATCACCCTTGCGCTGCGCGAGCGCGACGGTGAAGCGCTCCTCGTTGAAGCGTCCGGCCTTCTCGGCCTCGCCCGCCTTGCGATGGCTGGCCGCGGCGAACTCGTCCTGCTGCTGGCGCGTGATGCCGTACTTCTCGGCGACGCGCTCGCCGGTCATGCCCATGTGGAAGTCGTTGTAGATGTCCCACAGGCCGTCCCACACCATCGAGTCGATCAACTTGCCGTGGCCCAGGCGCACACCCGCGCGCGCTTCGGGCAGCAGGTACGGCGCGTTGGTCATGCTCTCCATGCCGCCCGCGACGATCAGGTCGGCGTCGCCGGCGCGGATCGCTTGCGCGGCGAGCATCACGGCCTTGAGGCCGGACCCGCACACCTTGTTGACCGTGAACGAGCCCACGCTGTCGGGGATCCCGGCCTTGCGCGCCGCCTGACGGGCGGGGTTCTGGCCCAGCCCGGCCTGCAGCACGTTGCCCATGATCACCTCCTGCACTTGGTCGGCCTTGACCCCCGCGCGGCGCAGGGCCTCGGCGATGGCCAGGGCCCCCAGGTCGGGCGCGCGCAGGGCGGAGAAAGCGCCTTGGAACTTGGCGATCGGGGTCCGGCAGGCGCCGGCGAGGACGACTTCTTTCACGGGCAGGCCAGGGGTGGGGTTCGGGGCTGGCGGAAGGCGTTGGCAGCGGCCCCAGCGCGCCGTCGGAGGGCGTCGAGGACCACCCCTCCGCCGACCTTCGGACGCTCGGTCCGCAATCCGCACACTGTAGCGGGCGGCGCGCGGACTCGGCTAGCCCCGCGGGACGCGCATCTGCGCCCCAAACGCCCGCCAGGACGGGCGAGACGGGCTGGCCGCGGCGGCCGACTCGCGACGAGGCGCGCCGCTACGGCACGCGTGCTTCGACTCGGGTGCGAACGCGCGGCGCGAGCACGACTTCAGCGCTCGCCAGCGTTCCCTCGTGGCCCGCGATCGACCAGCGGTACTTGCCGTGCGGCAGGCCGCGGAGTTCGAGCGCACCGCTCTCGTCGACGAGCCGCTCCTCGCTGGACGCCCCGATGCGCCGCTTGGCGAGCCACTCGCTCGCGCGCTCGCCGAACTCCTCACTGACCAAATCGACCTCCAGCCCCCGCACGGGAGCACCGCTCGCGCTGCGGACGTCGAACACGACATCGCCGAGGCGACGCACCTGCATCTGCGCTGGCTCGCCGCCGCGCCGGACCTCGAACGAAGCCTGCGTGGGCCAGTAGCCCGGCAAGTCCATGCGCACGTCCCAGCGGCCGGCGTTCAACGGAATCGTTTTGACGAACCCGGCGGAGTCGGTGCGCGGCCGACTGAGCCAGTAGCCCGCGACACCGAGGCTGAGCTCCGCGCCCGCCACCGCGAAGTCGCCGTCGCGCACGAACAACTCCAGCGGACCGGCAGGATCGAGCTTCAACTCCCAAACGCCGGCGCGTTGATCGGACTCGCGCAGCCCGAGCTTCACTCCCATCCCAAGCGTCGAGTGCGTGAAGCTCACGTCGTCCGCGGCGAACAGGGTCACCCGTCCGCTCGCGTCCGTCTGCGCTGCGCGTGAGTGCGAGTAACCGAGCTGGCGCGAGAGCGAAACGACGCTCACGCCGGCCAGCGGCGCGCCGGCGCCATCGCTGACACGGAACTGCGGCAGGTCCTCGTCGACGATGACCTCGAACGGGTCGCGCGCGAGTTCCGCGGGTCCGACGACGAGGTCGCGCACCCACGTCCCCATCGGATCGGTGACGCGCAGCGTGAACGGCTGGGGCTTGGGCGCGAGGAGCCGCGCGCGTCCGTCCTCCCGGGCGGTCGCGCCCACGGTTCGGGTGACCGCGGCGTCCGTCCACACTGCGAACGCCGTGTAGTCGGAGGCCGGAGCTCCCGCGCGCGTGCGGAACTGGACATGCCAGTACGAGAGCGCAGCGTGATCGACCACGAGCGACCACGGCGCGCCGGGGACCAGCGAGACGTGGCTGTAGATCTCGTAGCCATCCGAGAGCATCACGCGGATGTTCCATTCGCCCGGAGAAACGTTGTCGAAGCGCGTCCGTCCGCTGCTGTCGAACACCGCCGTCGCCAACACACCCGAGCCGCCCGAACCTGCCGCGCCGGTCGCATAGCACTCGGTCGTGACCAGGTTCGGCCCAGGCCGCAACTCGAGGTCGAGCGACTGCGTGCGCCCGAGCCGGATCGAACCCGCGTTCGTCTCCTCGCCAGCCTTCGCATGCACTCCGAGCAAGCGCGACGCGTAGCCGGGCGCACTCACCTCGAAGCGGTTGATGCCGACGTTGAAGTCGCTGCTGCGGAACTTCCCGCTGGCGTCGACGGCGAAGGCCTGTCCTCGCGGCGCGTACATGGCGCTCGGCGTCGAGCTCCAGGGCTGCACGAGCGCATCAGCGATGGGAGCTTCGCTGAGCGCATCGATGACCTCGCCCGCAACGCTCACGCGCGCATCGAACTCGAGCACGAGCCCGTCGACACCCTCCTGCGACAGGTCGAAGTACACGGGCGCGGACTGACCGTGCTCATCCGACACGGCGATCAGGCACACGCGGCCGGGTTCGAGTTCGTTGAGCTCGAACGCGCCATCCTCCGCGTCGCGAAACTCCCAGCGGTCGGGAGGAATCGGGTAAGGCGTCCTCCACAGCACGTCGAAGTCCGTGACCGGCGCGCTCGCCGCCCGACACACCCCGCGAACGGTCGGAGCCCGCGGCATTCGAAGGGTCCACACCTGCTCGGGCGGCAGCATCGCGTGGATCAAGTCGCCGTACGCGGTGCGCACGAAGCCCGGTTTGCTCGCAGTCAAGTCGCCTTCGCGCGGTGGGACGCCCCGCAACTGACAGTCGCCATTCGCGTCGGTCACGCCGGTGTACTCGACGCGCTTGTTGACGATGTTGGTGTAGCTCGCGATCACCTTCGCGCCCTCGATCGGCTCGTCGTCGGTCGTCAGCACGCGCACGGCTCGCGTCACGCCCGGCCAAACTTCGACGTCCACGCGCAACTCCTCGCCGGGCGTGCGGGCCGTTCGCTCCCGCTCGATGGGAAGGATCGCGTCGCCCTCGAAGCGGAAGACGAACTGAGAGACCTCCCCCAGCGGCAGACGCTCGAAGCGCCACGCGCCATCGGAAGGCGCACGAGCGCTCGCAAGCAGCACGCGTCGAGACGCGACCAGCGCGAAGCAGCGAACCGTGACCTCCGTCGGCGCGAGCTCGGGCGCGGGTCTGAGCTGACCGAGCGCGGAGACCGTAGCTCTCAGGGTCAGCACGGTCTCGGACTTGCGCGACAGCGAGGCCGGCAACGACGCGAAGTCGCCGGACGTGGCCACAACCGCCGCGCGGTGCTTGGCAGCATCGAACGCGGCTCGTCCCTCGGCGTTCGCACGCACGGACTCGTCGCCCGCGCCCGGTTCGACGAGTCGAATCTCCGCGCCCTCCGCCGACTGTCCGTCGGGCCACACGACGCGAACGCGACAGGCACGTTCGCCCGCTGTCGCGTTCGACTGACCAGCCGCCGCGTCCGTCGGCTGCTCCTGCGCGGCAGCTTCGCGCGTCGAGTCCGCGCCGCCGCCACGATCAGCCGACTCCTGCGCAGGAGCCGTCCCGCGCGCGACATCGCGAGCTTGTTCAGCGCGCCCCGCGGACGTCGTCGACTGCGGTGACTCTCGACGCCACAAGAACAGCACCACGACGCCGACGAGCAACGCCGCAAGCGCGCCGAACACGCGAACCCGAGACTGCACGAGCAACTCCCTCCTAGGGACTGGGCGGCAAGGTCAAGCTCGACGTCACGGCGCCGCGCGTCGCCGCCTTGCGCGGCTGCGGCGTGGGATTGCCTCCACCCTCAGCGCGCAGGGTCGCCGCGAGCAGCGAGACGATGACCAAGAGCAGCGCCGCGTGAAGCGCACCAGACAT
This sequence comes from uncultured Planctomycetia bacterium, assembly GCA_938003765.1. Lineage (GTDB taxonomy): Bacteria > Planctomycetota > UBA1135 > UBA1135 > WYBT01. Next base: position 3,922 of record CALKYE010000038.1, on the reverse strand, counting down.
CTTCGAACACATGGAGAATCTCCGTCGTTGCTGGGCCAGCTGCACTCCTCAGTCGCCGCGCGAACGCCGGGACACCCGCGCGAGTGCGCAGCGGGGGAACTCGGCCGGGTTCGCGCGACGGTCCATCGTGCGGCGCTTGCGTGTCGGGCTCGGACAAAGGGCCTCGCCTCGTAGGTGACTGCGAGATCTCGAGGCGGCGACGCTCCGCTGCCGGCAAGGATCAGCGGGCTAGCGGCGACGCGCCACTTGCCTCGAGTGTGGAGCTAGTTTGAGCAAGCCGAGCGTCAAACGATCGAGCATCGTCGGTCAAGCGAACTCGCTTCCCCGATTCGGGAAGAACGCGACACTCGGCGCTCACTCAGAACGCGCAACTCACCTCGCACCGAATCACCTCGCACCGACTCACACCGGCCAACGCAACATGCTCCTGCGCTCGATCCTGCTGTGGCTCGCGATCATCGCGCTCGAAACGCTGCACGGCATCGCGCGCGTCGCGTTGCTCCAGCCACTCGTCGGCGACTTTCGAGCGCGTCAGCTCGCGGTGTTCACCGGCTCGCTGCTGATCCTCACGGTCGCTTGGTTCGGCGTGCGCTGGATACGGCCGGTGCGCGCGAGTCAGGCGCTGGGCGTCGGCGCCGTGTGGGTCGCGCTCACGGTCTGGTTCGAGCTCGCGCTCGGGCGCCTGGTCATGAAGCTCTCCTGGGAGCGCATCGCAGAGGACTACGACCTCTCGCGGGGCGGGCTGCTCGCACTGGGGCTGCTCGCGATGTTCTTCGCGCCCTGGTTCGCAGCGCGGCGCCAGAGACTGATATGACGCAGACGCCGCGGGCGACCCGCGAGGGCGCCGCGAGTGTCACCGATCCGCCCAGACACGCCCTTTGACCGCGGCGAAGGCCCTGCAACGGCCATTCGGCCCGTCGGGTCGTCCCCCGCCGGCCCAAGGCCCCGGGCAGGGATAGATTGAGAGCGTGGACGACTCCGCGGCCTGGATCACGACCTCGACCGTGCTGGAGCGCCTCGCCAGCGGCCCGGACCAGGACGCCTGGGGGGCCTTCGTGCAGCGCTTCCGCGGGCCGCTCGTCAGTTACGCCCAGCGCCGCGGCCTGGGATCGGCCGACGCCGAGGACGCCGCGCAGGAAGCGCTGGCCAACTTCGTCGAGGCCTTCCGCGCCGGGCGCTTCGAGCGCGAACGCGGTCGCCTCTCGCACTGGCTGTACGGCTTCGTCGCGAACGCCGTGCGGCGCGCGCAGGCCCGCACTGGAAAGCAGGACGCGCAGCAACTCAGTCACTGGAGCGCGCTCGAGGGCGCGGGCCAGATCGATCCCGACTTCGAGGAGAGCTGGGAGCGCGCCGTGCTGCGCCAGTGCCTCGACAACGCGCGCGCGGAGTTCCGCGGAACGACTTGGCGCGTGTTCGAAGGCCTCGCGCTCGAAGGCCGCGGAGTGGAAGAGCTCGCGGCCGAGACGGGCCTGTCGCGCAACGCCGTGTACATCGCCAAGCACCGCGTGCTCGCGCGCGTCGAGGCGCTGATGGCCGAGTGCGAGACGCCGTTTGCGAGCGGTCCGACTCCTGGCGCGCTGCGCGACGCGCCGCGGGACCGGACGCGGTGAACGGCGCGACGAGCGCGGCGCGTGTGAACTCAGCGACATGGCCACGGCGATGAACTCCGCGAGCCGAAGCGCGTCCGACGCTGCGCCGAACATGGCGACGCGAAGCGCCTCGCGCACCAGGAGCGCGGCGCGCCGCAACGCAGTCGCAGCTCGCGTCGGCGCACGGCAATTGGCGACACTGGGCGGCCCATGAGCGCGCCCGGCGCCTGCCCCTCGCTCGAAGCGCTCGAGCAGCACGTCGAACGCGCGCGCAGCGCGTCAGCGAACGTCGACGCCGCGTTGGAGCGCCACGTCGAAGCGTGTGCGAACTGCCAGAGCGAGCTGCGCGCGCTCCAGGCGCGCAACGCGCTGTTCACGCGCATCCGCGGCGCGTACGGGGCCGCGCAGAGCGCAGGAATGCCGCGAGTCGAGGGCTTCGAGCTCCTCGGCGAGCTCGGCCGCGGCGCGATGGGCGTCGTCTACCACGCGCGTCAGACGCGCCCGGCGCGCGAAGTCGCGCTCAAGCTGATCCGCGGCAGCGCCTTGGCCGACGAGCGCGCGCGCGCCTTGTTCGAACGCGAGGTCGAAGCGCTGGCGCGTCTGGAGCATCCCGGCATCGCGCGCGTGCTCGAAGCGGGCACGAGCGCCGCGGGCGAGCCGTACTTCGCGATGGAGTTCGTGCGCGGCGCGCGCCTCGACGAGCACGTGCGCCGCACGAAGCCGAGCTTGCGCGAGCGAGTGCGTCTGATCGAGCACATCGCGCGCGCGGCGCACCACGCGCACCAACGCGGCGTCGTGCACCGCGACCTGAAGCCGGCCAACGTGATCGTCGAGCCGGACGGAACGCCGCGGGTGCTCGACTTCGGCCTCGCCAAGCTCGCCGATCACGAGCGCGTGGTCGGCCCGGAGCTGACGCGCGCGGGCTCCGTGCGCGGAACGCCCGCGTACATGTCGCCTGAACAAGCGCGCGGCGACTCGGGGGCCGTCGATGCTCGCAGCGACGTGTACTCGCTCGGCGCGCTGCTGTTCGAGCTGATCGCGGGGCGTCCGCCGCTCGCGCTCGAGGGGCTCGACCTGATCGCAGCGGCGCGCACCGTGTGCGAAACGCCTCCGCCGCTCTTGGGAACACTCGAACCCGCCGCGCGCGGCGATCTGGAGTCGATCGCGGCGCAGGCCTTGGCCAAGGCGCCGGACGAGCGCTACGCGAGCGCCGCGGCGTTGGCGGACGACCTCCAGCGCTGGCGGAGCGGCGCGCCGGTGCTCGCGCGCAAGCAGAGCCTCGCCTACGTGCTCGGCAAGCTTGCGCGACGTCACAAGCTGGCGACCGCAGCCGCTGCGTCGATCGTGATCGCGCTCGCGGGACTCGCAGCGTGGCGCACAGCGCTGTACCGCGAGGCGCAAGCGCTTCGAGAAGAGGCCGACAAGCAACGTGCGGCCGCGGACGAGCAGCGCCAGCTCGCCGAAGAGCACCTGCGACGCGCCGAGGAAGAGCTCGACAAGCTGCAGTGGACGCAGCGGCTGTACGGACGCGTGTTCAAAGAGGCCGGCAGCTCGTTCGAGCGCGGCGAGGCGCGCGTCGCGCAGGTCGCCGATGCGGCGCGCGCGGCGTTGCTCGGAGGCGCGCCGCTGCCGCCGCACGTCGAGAGCGCGGTCTGCGCAACGTTCGCTGGACTCGAACAGGATCTCGGCCGCCCCGCGCGAGCGTTGGAGTTGCTCGAACGCGCGCGCGCGGCGCTCGAGCGAGTTCCCACGGCGACCGACGGCGAGCGCGCCGCGCTGGGCGGGCGCATCGCACAGGCGCTGCTCGCGCTCGATCGGCTCGACGAAGCCGAGCGCGAGATCGGGGCCGCGCGTGGACGCACACTCGCCGCGGAGGATTCGCAGGCCAGCGCCGTGGGAGTCCAGCTCGCCCTGTGCGAAGGCATCCTGCTGCACAAGCGCGGACAGTTCGCGCAGGCGGCCAACGTGCTCGACAGCGCTGTCCGCGGCGCGCGCAGCGTGCTGAGCGAGGACTCGCCACTCCGTCGCGACGCGCTCGAGTGGCTCACGCTCGCGCTCAACGACTCGGGCCAGTTCGCCGCCTGCGCGCCGCTCGCGCGAGAGGCGTATGAGCGCGAACTCGCGCTCGTGGGCCCCGAACACCGACGTTGTGTGCGTGCGGCGACGACGCTTGCCGTGGCGCTCTTCAAGTCGGGCGCGGAGCGCGAGGCGCTCGAACTGGCCGAGGGCGCGCACGCCGTGTGCGTGAAGCTGCGCGAGCCGCACGACCGCGACCGACTCGAGGTCGCCGGCGCGCTCGTCGGGATCCGCTGGCAGGCCGGCCAGCGCGACGG
>CALKYE010000037.1 GCA_938003765.1 uncultured Planctomycetia bacterium | reverse complement strand
TCCGGCGACCGGCGGCGCGACACGTTGCGACTCAGCGCGCGATGTGTTTGTAGTCGAAGCCCTGCAGACCCGTGAACGAGGCGCGGCGCGGGTGCGAACTGCGATGAACGACAATCATTTCCTGTTCCCTCCGGTCAAGGGCGCGAGCGGGAAGGACTGTGAGGACAGCGTTGGCGGAACGACGCCGCGGGAACGGCGCCGACTCTCCAAGACTCTCCCGCCCCGCGCCGGACGTCGAGTGCAATTCGGCTGAGGGGCCGCGACCGCTGCTGGCCCTCAGGAACGGCGAGCGGGTCCCGCGGGAGCGCGTCTATCAGCGCTTCGAGTCCCAGTCACACGCCCCCGTTCACCGCGGCGTGATGCGGTAGATCGCTCCGCCGGGAGCTTGCGCGAGCACGGCGATGTCGAACGCGCGGCGCAGTTCGTCGAGCGGCGGCACGGCGCGCTCGTTCTGGTTGAACCACACGAGCGTGGGCGCGAGCTCTCGCGTCCGCTGGCCCTGGCCGAGCTTGCGATAGCCGCCGGGACGCCGCGGCGCCATGCGCGCGTAGTGGCGCGCGAGGTAGTAGACGGCGTGCGGATCGTTGCTGTCGACGGCGCCTTCGAACTCGAACTCGCGCACGAGGTCGGCGAAGGCGGAGTCGCGCGCTGAGCGCGTGGCGTACACGCCTGGGCCTTCCGCGCGCCAGAACGCGATGCGGCCGCTGAGGTGGCTCGCGGCGGCGAACAAGTGCGCGACGAGCGCGATGGCCCCGAGCGCGTCGAGCGCCGCGCGCGCGCCGCGGCCAGCGAGCCGTGCGCGGATCGCCGCGAATCCGAGCGCTGCGAACGACACCGCGAACGGCGCCAGCGGAACCAGCTGGCGATCGCCGATGCCGTCGATCTCCCAGCGGTAGTTGAGGTAGCTGCTGAGCGTGAAGTAGACGAGCGGGAAGGCCGCGAGCGGCGCCCAGCGGCGGAGCACAGGCGCGTCCGGCTTGTGCGAGGGCCACAGCAGCGCTGCGCCGAGCACGACGATCACCAGCGCCGCGACAGCTTGCGCGATCGGCTGGTCGCTCGCGCCGGGCCAGATCCAGCCGACGAAGGTGCGCCAGGTGAGTTCGGCGATGACCGAGAGCTCCGGCCCTGGAATCGTTCCGCGGTTGCCGGTCAGGTGGCCGGTCTGCGCGCGCGTGCGCAGGCACCACACCACCATGGGCGCGACGCTGAGCGCTCCGAACACGGCCGTTCGACGCAGGCGCACGAACCACGTGTCACTGCGAGGCGCGAAGAGCAGCACCAGCGACAGCGCGGCGACCAGCGTGACGCCGAGGTAGCGCTGCAAGAACGTCAGCGCCGTGAACAGCACGCACAACGCGAAGCGCGTGCGCGTGCGGGCGTCGAGGAAGCGCTCGAGGTTCAGCACGGCGGCGACGGCGAAGGTCACGAACAACCCCTCGCTCAGCCCCATCACCCAGCTCTCGAACAGCACCGGCGCGGCCGACAGCACGAGCGCGGCGCCGACTGCGATGCATGGCGAGCCGCTCACGCGACGCACGAGACTCGCGGTGGTCCACACCAGAGCCACGAGCGCGAGCGGGTGCATCAGCCGCAGCGTGAGCTCGAACGGAAGGCCCAGCGCTCGCGCGGCGGCGAGCAGCGTCGGCATCAGCGGCGGCCAGAGCGCAAAGGGCTCGCCGTTGGACTGCACGTAGCCGCGTCCGTCGAGCAGGCTCTCCGCGCCGGAGAAGAAGTCGACCACGTCGTTGTCGAGGCCAGCGCCCCAGGGCGCGGTCGACCACAGCACCGCCGCCGCGCCCGCGAGCGCCGCCGCGAGGATGGCCACGGAACTCCAGTCGAAGCGTGCGGGCTTGGAAGGCTCCGGTCCGGCGGTCATCTCGGGCCAGCGTACTCCACGCGCGCGCCGCTCACTCCGCCGCTTTGGCGCGGCCCCAGGCCGCCATCATCTCGTCGAGCGCGCAGGTGTTCAGCGGACGCGCCAGTTCGCGCTCCATCGCGCGGAAGCGCGAGTCGAAGCGCCGCAGCGCCGAACGCGTGGCGCGCTCGGGGTCGATGCCGAGGTAGTTGCCGAGGAACGCCGCCGCGATGAGCACGTCGCCCAGCTCGTGCTCGAGCCGCTCGCGCTGCTCGGGCGTCGGCTTGGCGTCGCGCGCCTCGAGCAGACCCGCGGCCTCGATCTCCTCGGCGAGCTCCCCCACTTCCTCGCGCACCTTGACCAACGCGCCGCGCACGTCGTCCCAGCGAAAGCCGGCGTGGATCGCCTTCGAGCCCATGCGCTGCGCGCGCTGCAGCGCAGGCATCGCCACCGGCACGCCGGCGAGCGCGCTCGCGTCCCCGGGCTTGCTCGCGCGTTCGGCGCGCTTGATCGCTTCCCAGTTGGCCAGCGCCTCGGCGCCGGAGTTCGCCACGACGTCGCCGAACACGTGCGGATGACGCCGGACGAGCTTCTCGCACACCGCTTCGCCGATGCGCGCGAGATCGAAGCGCCCGGCCTGCTCGGCGATGCGCGCGATGAGCACCACCCCCATCAACAAATCGCCCGCCTCCTCGACGGTGTGCGCGTCGTCGCCGTGCTCGATCGCTTCGAGCAGCTCGTGCGCCTCCTCGACCAGGTGCGGCGCGGTCGAGGGCAGCGTCTGCTCGCGGTCCCACGGGCAACCGTCGGGCGCCCGCAGGCGATCGACGATCGCGATCAGCGTGCGCAGCGCATCGGCGCGGGGTTCGCCGATCGGCGCGGGGACTTCGAGGGGGCGAGGGGCGGCCTTGGAATCGCTCATCGCCCCAGCATGACGCGCCACGCCTCGCCGAGGGAGTCGCAGGCGATGCTGTCGTGCAGCGGAACGAGGAGCAGCGCCACCCAGGGAGCGACGCGCAGCGGGTCGAGGCGCGGCAGCGGCCGACTCAGCGAGCCCGCGACGCGCAGCGAAACCAGCGTGCACAGCCCGGCGCCGAGCGCGAGCCCCAGCGCGAGCGCCAAGGCCTGCAGCGCGCTCGGCCGCAGCGAGAAGCTCGCGCACAGGCACACCGCAAACGCGCCCACGGCGCTGAGACGCGCGGCGGCGGCGCGGCGCAGACCGGGCTCGCGCAGCGCGGGGTCGAGGCCGCGGCCGAATCCGATCAGCGCGCTCGCCAAGACTCCGCCGAGCAGACCGACGCTGGCGTGGAGCGCCACCCACTCGTGCAGCGCGACCTCCGCGCGGCCGGTGAGCCGCTCGAGCGCGAACCACGCGCCCGCGGACAGCAAGGAGGCGCTCACGGCGCCCGACAACACGGCGACCGGCCACGACTCGCCGGGACCGACATCGTCGGTCGCAGCAGCCAGGAGCTTCGTCGCGTGCGCCAGCACAACGCGATCGTACGGTTGCGCAACGCGAAACAACAACAGCGCGATGCAGTGCGAACGCGCTGCCGTGATGACGATGTCGTTGCTCTCTCCGTGCGCGCTGCGCTCGATCCGCTCAGCGCGGCTCGAAGTCGTCGACAACTCGAGTCACGTCGAGTTCTCGTGCGCGTCCATCACCGCCGCCAATCCGACGCATCGTCACGACGCCGCACGTGAGGCCGTCTCCAGCAGCCGAAGCTGAAGCCGCGGGCCCCATTCAACGCGCCCGCAGCTCCCATCCAACTCTGTGGCGAACTCCGCCCGCGCCTTCGCCCTCGCAGTCCCGATGTTCGGCGCTCTGAGCACGGCGCAGGCGGTCTCGAATTCCTCGGGCGCCTGCTCGGCCTCGCCAGCGCGAGCAGGTGCGATCGGACGACGACACCAGCGTTCCGCGTCGCGAGCGTGGCGCTGACGGCCATCGGCCTATCGCAGGTCGCGCCCGTCGGGCTGTGACGGCGCGACCCGCTCCGAGGACGCTCGAAGCGGGCCGCGCTGCGCCTGCTCAACGTGCTCGCGAACGCAGCGAACGCCATCGTCGCGCTCGCGAACACCGCCGCGCTCCCGGCGCCGTCGTTGACCGTCTTGATCGCAGTCAACCTCGCCGGGTGGCGCGCCGCGATGCGGGCGTGAGCCGCGCACCCATCACGGATTGACGAGGAACCGCACCGCGTTGCTCAGGCTCGTCGAGAAGCTCGCCTGCGGATCGCGAGCGCGGTATTGCGTGAAGACCTCCGCTCCGGCGCTGAGCGCGGGGTCGATCCCGCTCTGGATGCGGATGTTGAAGTCGAAGGCGTAGGTCCCGCTGCAGTCCGAACCCGTCGGCGAACCGCCCGAGCCCAGCGTCGGCGTGCGGCTGAAGGGCGTGCCGATGCACAGCACTCCGCCCTGGAAGGGAGTCGACGCCGGCGAGTACGAGTACGTGAGCAGTCCCGTGCGCTGGTTGAGCACGTTCGAGCACGTCAGCACGAACGGGCTCCCGCTCGAAGCGCTCGGCGAGCCGCTCCAGCCCATCGCGGGCGTGCAGCCCAGGCTGTTGACCTTCGCGGTGCAGTACACGGACGGGAAGGCCGCGAACAGCGAGTAGCACTTGAGCTTGCCGCAGTCGGTGCTCGGCGTGTCCGCTGACGAGCCCGCCGCGATGAAGTCGAGGAAGCCGTCGCCGTTGTAGTCGTCGATCGCGCCGAGCAGTGCGTCGCCCAGTCGCTCGTTGTTGGCGCCGGCGGCGAAGCCGATGCGCACGCGCGTGCGGCCGGAGATGACGGTCACCGAGCCACGGCCGGGGCCGCTGGGGAACTGCACGAAGTAGTCGGGCGCGCCGATCAGGATCTCGCCCACGCCGTCACCGTTGAGGTCTTCGCAGGCGCGCACGGCGGCGCCGAAGTGGATCGACGACGGCGTCGGGTTCGGCGCCGGCGCAACGATCTCGAACAGCTCCTTGGGCGCCGTGTTGGTGCGCACCTTCATGCCGGAGAGCACGAGCGCCCGCCCGACCTGAGCGCTCACGCCGCCGATGCGATCGGGCGCGCCGACCACGATGTCGACCACGCCGTCGCCGTCGTAGTCGTGCTTGGCGTCGACCGACCGGCCCAGGTGCTCACCCGCGATCGTCGAGCGGTAGCTCGCAAAGATCTGCGCGGGAACGCCGCTGCCCGTCGGGAGCGCGCGCATGATCCAGACCGCGCCGCCCTCGACCGGTCCGCCGGTCAACGACACGAAGGGCGAGCCGACCGCGACGTCGTTCGAGCCGTCGCCGTCGAGGTCGAAACCGCTCGCCACGGACGTGCCGAAGCCGGCCTCGCCGCTGTTGGCGGTGAGCGTGACGGGCAGCGCGAGCGTGCTGAAGCCGGACAGCGAGGCGATCGCGCCTCCGGAGAGCACCGCGACACCGCCCGAGAGCACGTTCTGCACGCCGGGCGCGCCCACGGCGAAGTCGAGCTTGCCGTCGCCGTTCTGATCGCCGACGGTGGCGATCGAGCTGCCGAAGCGCTGGTTCGCCGTGCCGCCGTACACGCGCTTGAACTCGCTGGCGTTGGCGCCGTTCACGATCAGCACGGCGCCCGAGTTCGTCCCCACTGGCGTGTAGGTCACGCCGGGCGCTCCCACGGCGAACTCCGGCACGCCGTCTCCGTTCAAGTCGCCGACGTTGGCGAGCGAGGTCCCGAACAGCGAGCCGGCGTTGAACACGATCGGCTCGTAGACCCAGAGCGTCGACGGGCCTGCGCCGGTCGCGAGGAACTGCCCCGAGAGGCACTGGATGCGCCCCATGCCGCTGTTGAAGCCCGGCGAGCCGACGACGACGTCGTCATAACCGTCGCCGTTCAGGTCGCCGGCGTCGGCGATCGACGCGCCCAGGCGCTCGGAGGCGACCCCGTTGTAGGAGCTGAGGAGCTGCTGAGCGCAGACGGGAGCGCCGAGCAGGAGTGCGGAGGCGATGGACAGCGTGAGGCGATGGGATTGCATGGGTGGCGCGGATGGAGAGTGGGAGTCGTGTTCGCGTCGCGTGGTTGCGACGGATCCGTCTCCAGCCCTGCCCACCGCGTTCGCGCCGAAAATCTCGCGCTTGTCACCATCCGCGCCGCCGACGCGCGTCGGGCGGTCGCCGCGCGCGTGACGTCAGCCATCGCGACCCGAGCAGGCAGCGTGTTGAGCTCGCGCGCCGCTCGAGACTCCGATCCGGCGCGTCGTCGCGAGCGCTCCAGCCGCGGGCGAACTCGAGCGGCCTCGCCCGAGGTTTCTCCGACGCCGCGATGGCGCGTCCGGACGCGGAATCGCGCCGGATGACTTTCGGAGCCGGTTGCTAAGCTCCGAGTTTCGATGCGGATCCTCGCGATCACCCAGAAGCTGCCGAGCCCCGCGCACGACGGCTACAACCTGCGCACCGCCGCGTATCTGCCGCGGCTGGCCGCGAGGCACGAGGTGGCGCTGGCGTCGCTCGAACGCGGGAGCATCGACGAGCGCCTGGAGCGCAAGCTCGCGCACGTGCTGCGACTGCCCGACCGCGCGCCGCCGCACGCTTCGGCGCTGTGGCGCGCGCTGACGGTCTTCTCGCCCGACGAACTGCACGACCTCAATCCGCAGGTCGACCGCGAGCTCGAGCGCTTCGTAGCCGAGTTCCGGCCCGACGTGGTGTGGAGCGTGGGTTGGCGCATGCTGCCGCACGCGCTGGCGCTGCGCTCGGTCCCGATCGCGGCGGACGCCGTCGATGAGGCCGTGCGCGAGGCCTGGCTCGAGCTGCGCTCCGGCCCGACTCCGCGGCGCCTCGTCCACCTCGTGCGCGTGCTGCGCTTCGAGCGGCGCTACTTCCCGGCCGCGGCGCGCGTGCTGTTCGTGTCCGATCAGGACGCGCGCGTCACCGAGAAGGTCGCGCCCGGGTCGCGCTGCGCGGTGACGCCCAACGGCGTCGACGTCGACCACTACGCGCCGGCGCCCGGCCCGATCACGCCCGACCTGCTCGTGTTCGAGGGCGCGCTCGTGCACCCGCCTAACGTGCAGGCCGTGCGCTACTTCGTGAGCGAGGTGCTGCCCGCGATCCGCGCCCGCCGCCCGGCCGCGCGCCTGCTGGTGGTCGGCCGCGATCCGCCTCCGGAACTGCTCGAGCTCTCGCGCCCCGATCCCGCCGCTGCCGGCGTGGAGTTCACGGGCTTCGTCGACGACGTCCGGCCCTACGTGCGCGGCGCGAGCGTGTTCGTCTCGCCGCTGATCGGCGGCGCGGGCCTGAAGAACAAGGTCCTGCAGGCCTGGGCCATGGGCAAGGCCGTGGTCGCAACGCCGATGTCGATCGGCGGGCTCAATGCGCGCGACGGCGAGGAGCTGATCGTCGCGCGCGACGCCGAGGAACTGGCGAGCGCGTGCCTGAAGCTGCTGGGCGACCCGGCGCTGCGCGAGAAGCTCGGCGCCGCGGGCCGGCGCGCCGCGGTCGAGCGCTTCTCGTGGGACATCGCCACCGCGCGCCTGGAAGGCGAACTCGCGCGAGCGGTCGCCGATAGCCGAAAGTGACCCTGCCCATGACCCGCCCCCCGCTGCTGGCCTTCTTCGGCCACCACAAGTGCGCCTCGACCTGGATCCACAACATCGTCGACGCGCTGTGCGTCGAGGCTGGCTGGCGCCGCGACTACCTGTACGGCGAGCACTTGTTCAAGGGCGACCTCGCCGCGCACGTCGCCTCGAAGAAGCTCGACTGGATCAGCTACGTCAACGCCGACGCGCGCCACCTCGCGCGGTTGCCCGCCCTGCGCGGCTTCCACGTCGTGCGCGACCCCCGCGATCTCGTCGTGTCGGCGTACTTCTCGCACCGCGGCACGCACCCCACGCACGCCTGGCCCGAGCTGATCCCCCACCGCGAGCGCCTCACCAAGCTCGACAAGCGCGAGGGGCTGCTGGCCGAGATCGAATTCTCGGGCCAGTTCCTCGCGCAGATGGAGAGCTGGGACTACACGCGACCCGACGTGCTCGAGCTCAAGCAGGAGAGCTTCACCAAGGACCCCTACCGCGGTTTCCTCGAGGTCTTCCGCTTCCTGGGCGTGCTCGACGAGTCGCACTACAACAAGCAGCGCTGGCTGCCGTACCTGCTGCGCTCGGCGCTCAACATCACGAACCACAAGTTCGGGGCCTTGCAGCCGCTGCGCGCGCCGTTCGATTCGATCCCCGGCGAGCGCGTGCTCGGCGTGGTGTACGACAACCGCTTCGAGAAGTTCTCCGAGGGCCGCGAAAAGGGCAAGGAGAACACCAAGAGCCACTACCGCAAGGGCGCGGGCGGCGACTGGGTCAACCACTTCGAGCCCGTGCACGTCGAAGCCTTCAAGCGACGTTGGAACGCGCTCGTGCTCAAGCTGGGCTACGAGCGCGATCCAGACTGGTCGCTCCCGCCCGCGCGCGACGCGGTGGCGTCGGCGTGAACGTTTGAGGGAGATCCCTGCGCGTCGGCACTGCGACGCGCGCCGGGCGCCGACCGCGTCACGCGCCGGCGCCTCGCTCGAGTCGGTCAACTACGGCGCGGTCACGAACTGGAGCGCGTTGCTCAGGTTCGTGGACTTCACCGCCGGCGGATCGCGGTACCAGGCCTGCACGTTGATCGTGCTGCCCGCGGCGAACGGTTGGCCGTACGCGCCCGGGTTCGCGGCCAGGTACGCCAGCCAGTCCTGAGTGAGCACGCCGTTGCACTGGCCGCTCACGCCGCCGCTGTTTTGGACCTGCATGCGCTGCGTGGGCGACTTCACGCACTGGAAGCTGGTTCCTCCGGCGCCCCACACGAACGCCGACGGTCCGGTGAGTCCGTAGTAGAGCAGTCCCTGCTTCGCGCCTTCGACGTTCGCGACGTCGATCGAGAAGCCGGAGGCGGCGGCGACGCTCGGGATACCAGAGGCGCTAATCGACGGGACGCACCCGTTGGTCGAAGTCCCCGCCGTGCAGTACGCGACCGGCGCGGGCGTGCCGCCGATCTTCACGACGGCGTTCGTGTTGTCGGTGAACGTCACGCGCAGCGCGAGCACGTTGTCGGCGCCGAACATCATCGGAGAGCCGTTCGAGTTGTCGGCCGTGACGTTGCCGAAGCTGCTCACGGTCTTGAAGCTGCCCGGGGCGACTTCGATCGAATCGCCGGCGAGCGCGACGAGCTGCAGCGGGCCATTGGTGTTGGCGTCGTACATGTAGAGCGCGTCGGTCGTCCCGCCCAGGCGGTTCTGGAGCAGCACGACGCCCGACGCGTTCATGATCGGCCCGATCGTCGCCGCGGCGTCGCCGAAGAGCAGTCCGCCCGCGCCCGGCGCGAGATCGCCTTCGCGGTAGACGAGCTGCAACGCGCCGATCGAGCCGGCCCACACGCCCGTGTCGTCGGACGCCGTCACCGTGCCGAGCACGTTGTCCGCCACGCGACCGCGGAACGCGATGCGACCGTTGTCCGAGATGCACGGGCTCGCCGCCATGCTCACCGGCGTTCCGGTGGTGTGCGTCGTCTCCATCGTGAGTCCGGGCAGTCCGGGCGCCGCATCGCCGCGCCGGATCACCATCGTCTGTCCGGTCGGAGAGCACACGTACAGCGCCATGTCGTTGACGCCGAGCGCCGCGTCGCCGCCGAGCAGCTGCAGCGACACGATGAACTGAGCCGACGAGTTGAAATTGCTGCTGCCCGTCTGCTGCGAGTTGGTCGTCGACCAGTTGCTCGAGCTGTTGTTGAACGTCGCTCCGAGCGTTCCCGGCGCCGGCGAACCCTCGCGCAGGTAGATCGTGTTGCCGACACCCGGCGTGTAGAGCAACACGGTCTGATCATCGGCCGCGGACGCCGTGGAGAAGCGCTGATCGTGCAGCACCTGGCCGGCGGCGTTGAGCCGCGTCAGCGTGAAGCCGAGCGACGAGATCGTCTCGCCGCCGAGCGAGTCGCCTTCGCGCAGCATGACCTGCAGCGCGCCGGGTTGACCGACGTACCACACGTCGTCGTTCGACGTTCCGACCACGTCGCCGCCCTGCAGGCGCGCCTTGAACAGCACGTCGCCGTTGGCGTTCAGACCGGTGGCCGTCTGGCTGGGCGAGTTGAACGAGGATCCGCTGGCGTAAGTGCAGCCAGCGACACCGGGCGCGCCAGCGGCGACGTCGCCTTCGCGTCCGAGGATCTGCCACACGCCGGCGGAGCTGGCGTACAGCACCGTGTCGTCCGTGCTGGCGCCCGTGCTGAGCCAACTGCCGAACATCACCTCGCCGTTGCGCGCGATGCGGATGCCTGTGCTGATCCCAGGGCCGGTCGCCGTGTTGAGCAGCAAGCCCGGCAGTCCCGGCGCAGGATCGCCGGAGCGCAGGAACAGCGACATCGCGCCCGCGTTCGAGCCGCGGATGTAGGCGCGGTTGGTGGGCAGCGTGAGGTTGCTCATCCCCGAGCCGTCGTCGACCATCGCGCTGACGCCGAACAGGACCTTGCCGCTCGCGTCGACCACAGGGTTGATCCAGTTGGTCGTCGAGTTGGGGTAGAGCGCGTTGGGGACGCCCGGCACGGGGTTGCCCGATGCGGCGAGCACTTCGCCATCGGTGACCAGGAGGCTCTGAGCGCTCGCGGTCGCGCACATCGACAGGGCGGCCAGCGCCACCGCGCTGACAGAACACAGGGGAGTGACTTGCATGAGTGAGATTGCGATCCGGGGACGGAGAACACGCGCAGTGCGTCGCACCACGCCGCGCGGTCTGCCGTTCACGACAGCGGCCTCGCGATGCACGCAGGAAGCGTCGATGCGAGCTCGCCGTTGGGATCGATCTGGAAAATCGCGCGCGAGCGGTCGTCGTCGCGCGTCTGTGCGCAAGCGCCACAAGCACGCTGAGCCAGCCGCTCTCCAAGCGCAGCCAGCCCAGTCGACGTCGAAGCTGAGACCTTCGACCGCGCGAAGCAGACTCGCGCGCAGCTACGGGCAGAACACGGCTCGCACGCCGTTGGAAAGCGCCGTCGACTTGGGCCCGGCCGGATCGCGAAACCACGCCTGCGTGTAGAGCGCGTCGCCGACGGCGAAGGGCGCGCCGAGCGCCGTCGGGTTCGCCGCGAGGAAGGCGCAGAAGTCGAGCGCGAGCGCTCCGTTGCAGGCGCCGACCGATCCGCCCGAAGACTGCACGGGCGTGCGCTGAGTCGGGCCCTTCACGCAGAAGAAGCTCGAGCTCGCGCCCCACGGGAACGCGACCGCGCCGCTGATTCCGTAGAACACCAGTCCCTGGCGCTGGCCGTCGACGGCGTTGGCGACGAACTGCAGCGTGCAGTTCGAGAGCGACGCGCTGCCGCTGGCGGAGAGCTGCGACACGCAGCCGATCGCGCTGGTCCCGCTCGTGCAGTACGCGACCGGCGCGCACACCGACGGCGCCCAGGCGAAGACGTCGGCGCGCCCGTTCAGGTCCGACGCGACCAGATTCGAGGCCGCCGTGTGGAACGCGACGAGGCCCTGATCGCTCAGCGCGCCGTGCGCCATGGCGGCGTTGGGTTCGATGCCGAAGGGGCGCACGATCTCGAGCGCTCCCGTCGAGCGCGTGTAGAGGAAGAGATCGTCGACTCCGTTGTTGTCCCCAGCGACCAGCGCCGACGAGGGCGAGCTGA
The DNA here is from genome assembly GCA_938003765.1 of uncultured Planctomycetia bacterium. Classification (GTDB taxonomy): domain Bacteria; phylum Planctomycetota; class UBA1135; order UBA1135; genus WYBT01. Next base: position 7,433 of record CALKYE010000037.1, on the reverse strand, counting down.
AGATGCAACGACTCGCGTCGCTGGTGAGGCGCGCCGGCGCCTCCGTCGAGTTCGAGGCGCCCACGGGCACGCCGGCTGCGTTGCGGCTCACGCACGTCAGCGCTCCGAGCGCGCGGTCGCGCAAGAACACGTCGAGCACCTGGTTCGCATCACCGCTCACGAGGTTCGTCGCCTGGCTCGAGAACAGCACCCAGCGCCCGTCGGCCGAGAGCTGGGGAAGGAAGCTGGCGCCGTCGCCGAGCGCGCCGCTCGCCGCGCGCGAGACGAGCTCGAGAGCGCCGCTCGCGCGATCGAAGACGTACACGTCCGGCTGCGCGTTGGTGTCGTTCGTCGCGAGCGCGAAGATCGTCGAGAATGCGACGTAGCGACCGTCCGCCGTCAGGTCGACGTTGGCGCAGGTCGCGGCGGAGAACGGACCGGAAGGCCAGCTCGCCTCCTGCCCGCTGGTCGTCAGGCTGATGCGCGTCGTGATCCCGAGCGCGAGGTCGCGCACGAACACGTCTTCCTGCGAGTTCGTGTCGCCCGCGATCAGGTCGCCGCTGCTGCTCACGAACGCGGCGAAGCGGCCGTCGTCGGACACGTCGATCCACTCCGAGCGACCGCTCGAGCCCGCGCCCGAGAGGTTCATGCTGACCAGCGTCGTCGCGCCGGCGTCGAGCGCGCGCACGTAGACCTGCGGGAGGCCCGACGTCGACGCGGCCGTGAGGTTGGTGGCCGTACTCGCGAAGCCCACGAAGCGTCCGCTGCTCGCGAGGGACGGTCGGTAGCTCTCGCCGTCGCCCTCCGCGCCGCTCGGCGTCGAACTCGCCCGCTGCAACGTCCCGTTCCACACGTCCGCGACGAACACGTCGGCGTCGAGGTCGAACTCGGGCCCCACGAGGTTGCGAGCTGCGCTCACGAACGCGACGAAACGTCCGTCGGCGCTGACGGTCGGGGAAGCGCTGTCGAAGTCGCCGAACGCGCCGTTCGGCGCGACGCTCAGGGCTGTGAGTTGCTGCGCCGCTGCAGGAAGCGCAAGCGAAGCGACAACAACGGACGGAAGTACGGCGGAGCGCCAGTGACGCATGTCGGAACCCTCGAAAATCGGAGCTTGAATCGCGCTCGTGCGCGGGCCGCAAGAAGGCAAGTAGCGAGCGTCGCGCGCCGGGTCACTCGGCGCTCGGCAGACGCGCGCAGTCCCGCGCAAACCTGGCTTGGGCTTCCCAGCGACGGCTCAGTCGCGGCGCTTCGCTCGCCTCGCGAGCGCTGAGCCCTCAGGGCAGAACGACGTAGCGCAGCGCGCTCGAGACGTTGACGCCGCTCGCGGACTGTGGGTCGCGAATGAGCGCCTGCACGCGAAGCGTCGCGCCGATCTGCACCAGCTCCGGTCCCGGCGCGCCGCCCGCGAGTCCTGCCGCGAAGCTGTTCCAGTCCAACGCGAGCGCGCCACTGCACGCGAGGTTCGTCGCGCCGCCCGTGGAGAGCAGAGGCGCGCGTCGCAGTTGGCCGCCGATGCACAGCGTGCCGCCGTTCCACGGAATGTTCAGCGCGCCGCCCGCGCCGTAGAAGAACAGGCCCGAGCGCTGCGGGCCCACGTGCTCGACGCGCAACTCGAAACCTGCGGCGGCTGATACCGAGGGCGCGCCGCTGAAGATCACCTGGGGCGTGCAGCCCAGCGAGTTCGTCTGCGCCGTGCAGTAGCCGTCGGGCGCGCCGCGCACGTCGAACTGCGCCACCCAGGCGAGCGGGTCGAAGAAGATCTGGCCGGAGAGGAACTGGTCGCTGCGGCCGCCGAGCACCAGTCGATCGCCGGCGAACAACGCGCCCGCGCGCAGCATGCGCGCCTCGACGCCGTCGCCGAAGTCGGTGCGGATCGCGACCGTCGCAGGGAGATCGTGCGTGAGCTGCAGCACCGCGACGCGCTCCGCCGCCCCGGTCGCGAAGTACGGCGTCGCGGCCCACATCTGTCCGGCTCGGCCGGGCCACAGAAGCGTTTGCTGCGGCGAGCCGCTCCCGGGCAGCCACTCGAAACTGCGCGGGCCGCCGACGTCGTTGGGCCAACGCACCGCGAAGAAGTGGCCGCGTCCCGCCGAGTCGAGCTTCCATCCCGCCGCCCACAGCGCGCCGTCACTCGCGAAGCGCACGTCCCTCACGCGCGCGTTCGGGGCGACGCCGATGGAGACCTGCACGGTGCGAAGCGTCGCGCCGCTGGGGAGCAGCGTGCGCAACCAGACTTCACGTTGTCCGTTGGCCGCGATCGCCACCCCGGCGACGCCCAGGCGCTCACCCGCCGCGGGATCGAGCCGGTCGACGTCGAGTCCGCCCACGTCCGCCCCCAGGTCAGCCGCGCCCGCGTGCTCGTTGCGCCAACGCACCTGACCGTTGGCGGCGAGTTGCGCGATCATCGCGCGCGCGCCGACATCCGCGGCGACGACCAGTCCGCTGGAGAGCGCCACCGCGTCGCGCACGCGCTCGTTCGCGGCCGCGTCGAGCTCGGCGCGGTGCGTGAACAGCGTCGCGCCCTGTCGATCGAAGCCCAGCCACAAGGTCGGGCCCGCACCCGCGCCTTCGCTGGTCGCCGCGAACACCTCGCCGCCCGCACCCAGCGCAGCGCGCAGGCCTGCGTTCGCGTCGACCTGCGCCGGAACGAGCGCGGCCCAACGCTGCGTGCCGTTCTGCGCCAGGCTCACGAGCGACACGCCCGGCGCGGCGCTCGCGGTGCTGAGCCCGACGAACGTCGCGGCGTCGAGCGTGTCGACGAGCGCTGCGGGGTAGATCGTCTGCGAGGCGGGGCCGTGGAGGCGCGACCACGCTTGGGCGCCGGTGAGCGTGTACTGGACGAAGCGCGTCACGCCGGCGGGCGAGAAGGTCCGCGTGCTCGCCACCACGCGGCCGTCGGACAGGTGCGCCAGCGCGTCGGTCACGCAGTCGCCGTCGTCCGCCTCGGGCAACTCGTAGTTGCGCGTCCAGTTGAGCGCCACCTGCGCACGCCCGGAACCCGCGCACACGAGCAACGCCGCGCAGCTCAACGCGAGCGTAGTCGGACCCATGCTTTGTGCGCCTCCATCGCGACGAGGATACTCGACGCCGCCAGGGCCAGCGCCGCGAGCGTCGGCAGGTCGACGGGCTCGAGCGCGAGGATGCGCTGCAGAAGCGGCGTGTGCATCGCCGCGATGTGCAGGAGGAAGGCCGCCGCTGTCCCGGCGAGCAGCACAGGACTGCGCAGGGGCGACAGTTGGAACACCGAGCGCGTTTCAGACCGACAGTTGCCGATGTGCAGGTTCTGGAACAGCACCATCAGCAAGAGCAGCGCGTTGCGGCTGCGCTCGGGCGTCCATCCGGCCACCTCCACCATCCAGCAGAAGGCGCCGAAGCCCACGATCGACATGACAGAGGCCGCGAGCACGGTGCGCTGGATCATCAGTCGGTCGACCAACGGCTCGCTCGGCGGCCGCGGCGCTCGGCGCAGCACGTCGCCCTCGGACGGTTCGAAGGCGAGCGCGACGTCCTGGATCCCGTTGGTCACGAGGTTGAGCCACAGGATCTGCACGGGGAGCAACGGCAGCACCGCAGCGCCCCCATCGATGGCCGGCCAGCCCGTCGCCACCGCGAGCCCCAAGGTGAGCACTTCGGCCGCGCCGGTGGAGAGCGAGAGGTACACGACCTTGCGGACGTTGTCGTAGGCCACGCGGCCTTCCTCGACGCCGGCCACGAGCGTCGCGAAGTTGTCGTCGCTGATGACGAGCTCCGCCGCTTCGCGCGCGACGTCGGTGCCCGAGCGGCCCATCGCGACGCCGATGTTCGCGCGGCGCAAGGCGGGCGCGTCGTTGACGCCATCGCCCGTGACCGCGACGAAGTGACCCGCCCTGCGCGCGGCGTCGACCAGCTCGAGTTTCTGGCGCGGCGTCGCGCGCGCGAACACGCGCACGCGGTTGACCACCTCGACCATTTCTTCCGGACCGAGTTGCGCCAGCTCACGGCCGGTGACGACCTGATCGGCGCGCTCGGCGAAGCCCGCGTCGCGCGCGATGGCGAGCGCAGTCACCGGGTGATCTCCGGTGATCATGCTCACCGCGATCCCCGCTTCGCGACAGCGCTGAACGGCCTCGCGCGCGCCCGCGCGCAGCGGATCGATCATGCTCACCAGTCCGAGGAACTCGAGAGCGCTGGGATCAGCGGCGACTCCCTCGGACTCCTGATCGGGTTGCGCGATCCCTTCGGCGACGGCGAGCACGCGGAAGCCGCGAGCGGCCAACGCAGCGGACTGTTCCGCGATGCGCTCGCGCGCGGCGTGATCGAGCGCACACATCGCGAGCACGCGCTCCGGCGCGCCCTTGACGAACACGCGCTGGTCTCCGCTCGCCGCGCGGTGGAACGTCGCCGCGAACTGGCGCTCGGGCTCGAAGGCGATGGCGTCGACCAGGGGCGCGAGCGCGAGCTCTTCCTCGCGCGTCACACCCGCCTTGTGGCCGAACACGAGCAACGCCACGTCGGTCGGATCGCCGCGCCAGGTCCACTCACCGTTTCGGCGTTGGAGCTGTCCCTCGTTGCACAACACGACAGCGCGCGCGAGGCGCTCGAGCGACGGTCGCGCGGCGGCGTCGACGCTCACCTCGCCCTCGGGGGAGTAGCCCTCGCCGCTCACGTCGAGCTCGCGCCCATCGGGCAAGCTCGCGACGCGCACGGTGAGCTCGTTGCAGGTCAGCGTGCCGGTCTTGTCGCTCGCGATCAGCGTGCAGCTCCCCAGCCCTTCGACCGCTGCGAGTCGGCGCACGATCACTCCGCGCCGCGCCATGCGCGCGCTCGCGATCGAGAGCGCCACGGTCAGCGCGACGGGCAGTCCCTCCGGAATGGCGGACACCGCCAGCGCGACGGCGAACAGGAACATGTCGGAGACGCCGTACCCGCGCAGCGCGACGCCGAGCACACCCACGACCGCGGACGCGACGAGCACGCTGATCGCGATGGCGCGCGTGAAGCGCTCCATGCGCTCGAGCAGCGGAGGTCGGCCGCCGCCGCTCGCGATGTCGAGCGCGAGCTGACCGACGGCGGTGCGCCCGGCGGTGGCGACCACGACGCCCCGCGCGCGGCCGCGCACGATGCTCGAACCGGCGTGCGCCATGTTGAGCCGCTCGGCCAGCGGCGCATCGGCCTCGCCCTGCCAGCGCGCATCCTTGGCGACGGCGAGCGACTCGCCGGTCAGCAGCGACTCGTCGACCTCGAGCGCGTGCGCCTCCAGCAAGCGCAGGTCGGCCGGCACGCGATTGCCCGACTCGAGCGCGACCACGTCACCGGGCGCGAGTTCCTCGGCGTCCAGCTCGCGCCAGTCGCCGTCGCGCAGCACGCTCGCGCGAACCGCCAGCAACTGTTGCAGCGCGCGGCTGCTGCGCTCGGCGCGCCACTCCTGCACGCCGCCGATCGTCGCGTTCACCGCCAGCACGACGGCGATGAAGCCCGCGTCGCCGGCGTCGCCGATCGCGACCGACACCAGCGCCGCGACGGCGAGGATGTAGATCAGCGGACTCTGGAACTGGCGCAACGCGAACTGCCACCAGGCCGGCGGCGGGCGGTGCGGGAGCACGTTGCGCCCGGAGCTGGCGAGGCGCTCGGCGGCCTGCGCGCTCGACAGACCCTCGGCGCTCGCGCCCAGCCGTGCGAGCACGGTCTCGGACGTCCCGCAGTGCCAAGAGACGCTCGACGCAGACTCGCTCATCGATGTACGGTGCCGCGGCGGAACCGCTTCCTCGGATTGGCGAGCCCGGAATGCCGCGCTACTCGCGAGCGGAGCAGAGGTAAGCCCAGCTGTCTCCAACGTACCTCCACTCGAGCTGCCATGCGATTCGACCTGACGCTGATCTCTCTGCTGGCCTTGTGCGCATGCGCCGGCCCCCGACACGATCACGGGGCGCTCGTGCACCAGGCGCAGCTCCCCGTCGAAGCGCAGAACGCCGCCTACCGCTGGCTCGAGCTCGCGCAGGAAGCCGCGGCGCGCGACGTCGATGCGAACGGCGCGCGGCCCACGGTGCAGTCGCACCAGTTCGCGCTGTGGGCCACGGCGATGTACGACGCGTGGGCCGCCTATGACGCGCACGCCACGCCGCGCTACGCGAGCCCCGAGCTGCGCCGGCCGCGCGAAGAGCACACGCTGCACAACAAGAGCGTCGCCGTGAGCTACGCGAGCTTCCGCGCGTTGGCCGGAATGTTCCGCGACGACGCGGCCTGGCTGGCCGAGCGGCTGCGCGAGCAGGGCCTCGATCCGTCGAACACGACGTTGGATCCCGGCACGCCCGCTGGCGTCGGCAACCTGGCGGCGCGCGCCGTGCTCGAGGCGCGACGACGCGACGGCTCGAACCAGTTCGGCGACGAAGCGGGCTCGAGCGGCGGGCCGTACTCGGACTACACCGGCTACGCGCCGGTCAACACGCCCGAGCGCATCGTCGACCCCGATCGCTGGCAGCCGATCACGTTCACGCGGCCCGACGGTTCGCGCTTCACGCCGGGCTTCCTCACGCCGCACTGGTTCAAGGTCGCGCCGCTCTTGATCGAGCGCGCGGAGCAGTTCCGTCCGGGGCCGCCGCCGACGACGCGCACCGACGACGCGCTGCTGCGGCGCCAGACGGACGAGGTGCTGGCCTTCAACCGCGAGCTCTCGCCGCGCGAGAAGGCGATCGTCGAGTTCATGCGCGACGGGCCGCGCTCCACCGGGCAGAGCGGACACTGGCTGCGCTTCGCGCAGGACGTGTCGCGCCGCGATCGACACACGCTCGACCAGGACGTGAAGCTGTACTTCGCCGTCGCCGGCGTCGCCTTCGACGCGTTCATCTCGTGCTGGGAGACCAAGCGCCACTACGACTCCTCGCGGCCGTGGACGCTCGTGCGCCACTACTACGCCGGGCAGCGCGTGCGCGGCTGGGCCGGGCCGAAAGGCGGCGTGGTCGAGATGCCCGCCGAGCAGTGGCACCCCTACTCGCCGTACTCGTTCATCACGCCGCCGTTCCCGGGCTACACCAGCGGCCACGCCACGGTCAGCGGAGCGTGCGCGAAGGTCCTCGAGCTGTTCACCGGCAGCGATCACTACGGCGCGGTCGAGAAGCGTCGCTGCTGCGAGCTGACCGAGCAGCACGCGGGCGACGCGGTCGCGCTCGACCTGCCGACGTTCTCCGGCACGGCCGAGATGGCGGCGCGTTCGCGCGCGCTGGGCGGCTACCACATCTCGATCGACAACGACGTGGGCCTGCGCGTGGGGCGCGAACTCGCCAGTTGGTCGTGGCCGCGCTACCAGGCGCTGTGGAACGGCGGCGCGGCGCGTTGAGCGCGCGCTACTTCGCCGCGGACTTGCTCGCGAGCAGCTTCACGACGCCCGGGTGATCGGGCGCGAGATGCGTGGCGCGGAACAGCGCGCGCGCGTCGCCCGGCCCGCCGGCGCGTCCGCCGGGTCCGCGGTCACCGGGGCC
>CALKYE010000036.1 GCA_938003765.1 uncultured Planctomycetia bacterium | reverse complement strand
CATCGGCCTCCCGCTGCGGAGCGCGTCGCTCGCGGGCGCGCTGGTCGAGCAGCACGCGCAACGCGACCGTGCGCAACCATGCGCCGAGCGGGCGCTGCGCGTCGTAGGAGCTGGCGTAGCGGAGCGCGCGGACCAGCGACTCCTGCACGAGGTCGTCGACCTCTTCACCGCTCGCCGCGTGCGCGTTCAGGCGCCGCAGGTACGCCCGCAAGGCCGGCGCCTCGGCGGCGAGTCGCGCTTCCAGAGAGGGCGGCAGCTCCCCGTCCGGACGGGCGTGGGTGGTCATCGCAGTCGGGGTGTTCACGCGAGCGCAGGGGACGGACCGTTCTACTGGCGCAAGCCCGACGCAGGTTGCAGGAATTCGGCCGCGATCAGGCTGGAGGGCCTCGGCGACACCGACACAATGGCCGGCCCCATGAAACGCCTCATCGCCTGCTGCGCGGCTCTGTTCGTCCTGACGCTGGCCGCGCTCGCCCAGGAGCCGTTTCCGACCGACAAGACCACCACGCTGCGCGCCGAGGGCGCGAGCTACTTCGTCGAAGGGCGCTGCAAGATCCCTTCGTCGGTCGACATCGTGAGCCTGCGCGCCACGCGCATCGTCGGGCGCGGCGAGGAGGCGGTGCTCGAAGTGAGCGGCTCGCTCGAGCTCAAGGCCGTGACGGGCGGCGAGGTGGTGCTCGAGAACGTCTGGATCGAGCTCGCGGCCGACGCCAAGAGCCTGTACTTCTCGCGCTGCTCGTTCAAAAGCGGCGGCATTCGCACCGCGGCCGACGCGCCGACCTCGGCCAAGGTCTTCGGCGAGAACAACTGGTTCGAGAACAGCGCGAGCTTCGATGTAGCCGTGACGGCCGCTGACATCGCCGTGCACGGAGGAGGCTCGCGCAAGCCGTTCGTGGTCCGCGGGCTGCCGATCTCCGAGAAGGCCGCCAACAAGAGCCGGCTGTTCATGCTGTCGTGGAACGGCCAGGAGAACGGTCGTCAGAAGGGCCTCAACGGAGGCCTCGAAGTCGACGGCGTCGCGGACGTGCTGATCCGCAACTGCGTGGTGCGCGGCGCGCAGACGCGGCTCGCCAACTGCGCCAAGCTCGAGTTCGACGGCAACCTGGTGCTCAGCTCGCGCGCCGAGTTCGTGCAGTCGACGTACGGGCGCTTCGGCTCGACGCGCATCTCCAACACCGACTTCCGACTGGACGACAAGCTGCGACTGATCTCACCGGCGCAGGAGAAGAAGGCCGAGCGACTGCTGCTCGACCACTGCTGGTTCGGCGGACCGGTGGAGCCCGCCGAGGTCACCGGGCCGATCGTGGTCGACCAGACCATCGACCCGTCGACGGGCGTGCTCGCCATCTACAAGAAGACCTCGCCGACGCCCAACGGGCTCGCGGGCCAGCCCTGAGCCCTCGCGGACGATCTTTTTCTGCGGCGCACCCAACGACGCGCCTGGTCGCTGCATGAGCTGGCCTGCCTGCGACCGGCGCCAGCTCGACTAGCCTGTGGGCAGTGGCGCCCGCGCAACATCCCTGGGGAGGACTGAGATGAAGCTGGAGATTCACCGCGTTGTGTCCGTCGCACTCCTCGCCGCCGCCGCAAACGCGGAAGGCGTAGTGATCGTCGATGCCCCGGGCCTCGGCGTGCTGCCGGACCTGGCGACGGCGATCGCCGCTGCCGCGCCCGGCGACGTGCTCATCGTCGCGCCGGGGACCTACGCGCCCTTCGTGATCGACAACAAGTCGCTCTCGATCTTCGCCTTGCCGGGCGACGTCGTGTCGATCACCGGCACGATCGAGGTGCGCAACCTCGGGCCGAGCCAGCGCGTCGTGCTCTCGGGCCTCGACGCCACCGGCGCGAGCCTCCCGACCCGCTCAGCCCCAGGACTGCGGCTGGATTCCAACGCGGGGCAGGTCCGAGTGCAGCGCTGCACCTTTCGGGGAGGCGTGGGCCTGATCGGAAGCTGCACGAACAACGGCGAGGGCGGCCATGGCGTCGAGGCCACGAACAGCGCGCGCAACGTGTTCTCGCGCTGCATGATCGTCGGCGGTCGCGGCTACCACAACGGCGGCGACGGCACCTACGAGTGCATCGGTGGGAGCGGCGGTGACGGGATTCGCGCCAGCGGCTCGGCGCTAGCGCTCTACGACAGCACCCTGATCGCCGGCGCGGGCGGCGACTACAGCTTCTCCGGCGGCGACGGCGGGCACGCCCTGTTTCAGTTCGACTTCGGCGTCGTCGCCGTGAACACGCGCTTCGAGGGCGGCGCGGGAGGCGACGGCTGGGACTACCTCTACGCCGAGGGCGGCGACGGCGGCGACGGACTGCGGCTGGAAACCAGCGCGCAGGCGCAGTTGCTCGACAACTTGCTGGTCCCGGGCCCGAAGGGCATCAGTTCGCTCTTCTCGCCGCTCTACGACGGCGCGCCCGGATCTCCGTTCGGTGGCGCGGGAATCGTCGTGCAGCATCCCGGCGCTGCGCGCACGTTCAAGGCGCCGACCATCGTGTCGGATCGCTCGCTGCTCGACGTCACTGTCGAGGGCGACCCAGGCGACCTCGCCTGGCTGCTGCAGTCGAACACGCAAACGTGGCTGCTGCCGAGCCCGGTCATCGGCGTGTGGCTCGCAGGTAATCCCGCGACCGTCGGGCTGGGCGGCGCGCCGATCACGCTGGGCGCGAGCGGTCTGGGAACGATCGTCCGCCGCACGGGCGACGTGCTCGCGCCGGACGGCGGGCGCATCGTCTATCTGCAAGGCCTCGTCGCGAGCTCGAACCCCGCGCTGAAGCTGCCCTCGTCACCGATGGCGGTGCTGGTGCTCGATCGCGCCGGCGCGCCGGACTGCGATGGGAACGCCGTGCTCGACATCCTCGATCTCGTCGAAGGCTCGGCGGGCGACTGCCAGTGGGATCTGCAGCTCGACAGTTGCCAGATCGCCGCGGGCGCGAGCGGCGACTGCAACAACAACGGAATTCCCGACGAGTGCGAGCTGGCCTCAGGCGCGCTCGTGGACGTGAATCAGAACGGCATCCCTGATGCCTGCGAGATCCTGCCGGGCGGTCCGGACTGGTACGTCGACGACTCCGCGGCGCCCGGCGGCAACGGTTCGATTGGCGCGCCGTTCGAGACGATCTGGCAAGCGGTGCTCTCGGCCCAGACCGGCCACACGATCCACGTCGCCGATGGGATGTACGTCGGCGCTGGCAATCAAGCCATCGAGTTCAGCGGCAAGAACCTGACGGTGCGCAGCGTGAACGGCCCGGCGAACTGCGTGATCGACTGCCAGTCGCAGGCGCGCGCGTTCTGGATCCACAACGGTGAGAGCGACGTGAGGATCGAGGGATTCACGATCCGCAACGGAGTCGGGCTGGAAGGCGGCGCGGTCAAAGCGTGGAACGCCAGCTTCACGCTGCGCGACTGCTCGATCGAGAACTGCGTCGCTACGCAGGGCCTCGGCGGCGGCGCGGTGTACAGCTACGGCGTCGGCGCGACCATCGTGGACTGCGCCTTCCGAGGGAACCGTTGTTTGCACCCCAGCGCAGTAGGCGGAGCGCTTCAGCTCACGCTCGTTGGGAACTCGCCGCTGTCGATCCGCGGCAGCGTCTTCGTCGACAACGAAAGCCCGAACAGCGGTGGCGCGCTGTACATGAGCGGCCAATCCTCCGCTGTGCGCGTGATCGGCTGTGTTTTCCACAGAAACCGCTCGCTGTCGAGCTTCGGCGGCGCAGTCCACACGGTGGTCTTCCCGACCAGCGCCGCTCCCACGCCGCCGCGTTTCGAGAACTGCCGATTCGCCGGGAACAGCGGCATCGGCGGCGGAGCGATCTACTCCAATGGCCCGAGCGAACTCTCGTGCTGCACCATCGTCGGAAACGACGTGACGTCCCTCAGCAGCGCCGCCGTCCATTCGTTCCGCCCGGTGACCATGAGCAACTGCATCGTGTGGGACAACACGGCGCCCAACGGCGCGCAGCTCACGGCCTCGAGCAGCCTTGCGGTTCTGACGATTCAGCGCTCCACCGTCTACAACGGCCAGGTGGGCGTCACCACAACGAATGGCGGCGTCTTGAGCTGGGGGGCTGGCAACCTGTCGCTCGCTCCGCAGTTCGTCGACGAGTACGGCCCGGACAACAACCCGGCGACGCCCGAGGACAACGACTACCGCCTGCTGCCGAGCTCTCCGTGCGTCGACTCCGGCGACAGCTCGCTCGTCTTCGCCGACGAGTTCGACCTCGACGGTGACGGCGACGTGCTCGAGCCGACGCCCTACGACCTCTTGGGGCTGGCGCGCTTCTACGACACGCCGTCCGCTCCCAACACCGGCGCAGGAACGCGGGGAATCGTCGACATGGGCTGCTACGAGCAACAGCCGTGAGGCGGCGCGGCCGCGTCGGAGAGCGCCGCGAGACCTGCGGCGGGTGAGCTAGCCCGTTGGTCTGAGGCCGCGCGTCGTTAGCGTGTGTCCCTGGAAGACTCGCCAAGGACCCGCCTGATGAACGCACGCCCCACGAACTACTGGGACTACATCCGCGTCGAAGAGCTGCTCGCGCTGCAAGGCGGCCTGGAGCGCGACGATTCGAAGATCGCCAACGACGAGGTGCTGTTCATCACGGTGCACCAGGTCTTCGAGCTGTGGTTCAAGCTGATCCTGCGCGAGATGCGCAGCGCGCGCGACCTGTTCCGCCACGAGCGCGTGGCCGAGCAGCAGCTCTCCGGCGCCGTCCGCGGCCTCAAGCGCATCAGCACGATCCTGCGCATGGCGCAGCAGCACTTCGAGGTGATGGAGACCCTCACCACGCGCGAGTACCTCGCCTTCCGCGACAAGCTGATGGGCGCGTCGGGCTTCCAGAGCGCGCAGTTGCGCCAGATCGAGATCCTGTTCGGCCTGGACGAGAACGACCGCATCCCGCTGGGCATCGACGGCGACTACAAGAAGGCGCTGCGCAGCTTCGGCGGGGACGCGTCGCCGGCGCTCGAGCGCGTGGAGCGCTCGCTGGCCGACATGCCGACGCTCAAGTCGGCGATCGAGTCCTGGCTCTATCGCGCGCCGATCGACGGCGTCGCGCCTTCCGATCCCCGCGCGCGCGAGGAACTCGACCGCTTCGTCGAGGACTACCTCGGGGCCCACGCGGCCTGCGTCGACGCCGCGCGCGACCGCGCGTTGTCGCTCGACTGGGGCGACGCGGACCGCGACCGGCTGCGCGAGCGCTACGAGACCGAGAAGCGCTCGACGCGCGCCTTCTTCGAGCCCACCGACGCCGAAGGCGGCGCGCGCACCCGCCGCATCCGCGCTGCGATGACGTTCATCGTCACGTACCGCGAGCTGCCGCTGCTGGCCTGGCCGCGCGAAGTGCTCGACGCGCTGGTCGAGCTCGAGCAACTGTTCGTGGTCTTCCGCCAGCGCCACGCCCGCATGGTCGAGCGCGTCATCGGCCGCCGCACCGGCACCGGCGGCTCGGCCGGCGTCGACTACCTCGATCAGACCGCGCTGAAGTACCGCATCTTCCGCGACCTGTGGGCCATTCGAACCCTGCAGATCCCGCTCACCGCGGCGCCGGCGCTCCAGCGACCGGAGTTCTACGGCTTCAAGAGCGCGAC
>CALKYE010000035.1 GCA_938003765.1 uncultured Planctomycetia bacterium | reverse complement strand
GCAGGACGACGAGTTGGTCTGAGCGCCGAGTGTCCGCGTCGGAGTGCGCGCGAACGAGAGTTCGTGCTCTGGTTCAGGCGCTCTCGCCCACCGCCACGGCCGCTGCGATGCCGGCGTCGTGCGTGATCGTGATGTGGATGCGCGCGATGCCGCGGCGCTGCGCGATGCGCGCGGTCTCGCCGTGCAGCACGACCATGGGCGCGCTGCCGGGCGCGCGGGTCACTTCGATGTCGACCCAGCGCACGCCGCGCGTCCAGCCGGTGCCGAGCAGCTTCATCACCGCCTCTTTGACCGCGAAACGGCCGGCGTAGCTCGAGTACTTCGTCAGCGCGCGCCGCTCGCAGTACGCGCGTTCGCCTGCGGTGAACAGACGCGCCAGTGCGCGCTCGCCGCGGCGTTCGAGCATCTCGCGCAGGCGCTCGATCTGCGCCAGATCCATGCCTAGCCCGACGATCGCCACGACGCTTCAGGCGAGGATCTGGCCCAGCGCCGAATCGATGTCGGGGTACTTGAACTTGAACCCGAGCTTCTCGGCGGCCGCGGGCTTGCAGTGCTGGCTGCCGGTGATGACGCCCGCGACTTCGCCGAGCATCAACTTCAGCGCGAACGGCGGCAGCGGGAAGATCGTCGGCCGCTTCAACGCGCGTCCCAGCGCCTTGGTGTAGACCTGATTCGTGCAAGCGCCCGGCGCGACGGCGTTGATCGGGCCGCGCGCGTTGGGATCGACGATGGCGGTGTGGATCAGCTCCGCGAGGTCGTGGATGTGGATCCAACTGAACCAGGCCTTGCCGTTGCCGATCGGGCCGCCCACTCCCAGCTTGAACGGAGTCAGCATCGCGGCGAGCGCGCCGCCGCCGTTGCCGAGCACGACACCCACGCGCATCACGACGACGCGCACGCCCAGGCTCTCGGCGCGCAGAGCTTCGCGCTCCCACGCTTGGCAGACGCCCGACAGGAAGTCGTCGCCGAACTTGGCGGTCTCGGTCAGCGGCCGATCGCCTTGATCGCCGTACACGCCGATCGCCGACGCGCTGACGAGCACCGCGGGACGCTTCGGCGCCGCGGCGAGCGCATCGACCAGCTTCTTCGTGCCCTCGATGCGGCTCGAGCGGATCTCCTCCTTGAACGACGGGCTCCAGCGCTTCCCGAAGATGTTGGCGCCGGCCAGATTCACCACGGCGTCGTACTTCGAGAGGTCCGGCAACCACGGCACGTAGTCGACGCCGGTCATCCCCGCGCGCGGCGCCTGCGGCGAGCGCGTGGCGATCGAAACGCCGTGGCCGTGCGCGCTGAGCACCGAGCGCAGTTTCGTGCCGACGAAGCCGGTTCCGCCCGTGACGAGGATGCGTTTGTCGAACTTCATGCGGGGAAGCGCGCGCGAGCGCGGGTCAGAGGGCCTCGAGTTCGAACAAGGGTGCGCGCTCGGACACCTCGGCGCCATCTTGCACGAGCACGCGCACGATGCGAGCGCGCGCAGGCAACCCTCCCGCGGTCGCGTAGCCGACCTGCGTGAAGGTCTTCATCACTTCGATCAGCCCGAGCGGCTTGCCGGGCTCGAGCACGTCGCCGACGCTGGCCAGCGCGGGCTCGCCCGGCGCGCTGCGCTGCCAGAAGCGGCCGGCGGAGGGCGAGCGGAACACGAGGCCTTGCGCCCCCGATTCGTTCGAAGCGCTCGAAGCGGTCGCCGCGCCTGCCGCGAGCGGTGCGAGCTCGTAGAGCACTGCGCCGAAGTCGACCGGGGCGAGCACGCGTTCGGGCGCGGCGGACACGATCACGCCCGCGACGTTCTCGGGCACGATCAGCGCGCAGCTCGCGCCGAGCGTCGTGAGCACCCCCGCGGCTTCGCCGCCGCTGAGCAACTGGCCCTCGCGCCGTGCTTGAGAGAACGTGCCGACTCCCGGCGACAAGAGCTTCACGCGCTCGCCCTCGCGCTCCACGTTGAACTCGATGCGACGGGTGCTCATCCGCGCAGCTCCGACAGCGCAGCGAGGTCGTGCAGCGACCAGATGCGCGGGTTCTTGATGCGTCGGTGGCCGATGGTCTGGTAGCTGGTCTGCGCGAACAGCTCCAGCCACGCGCGCAGCTCCGAGACCTGCACGATCTCGTCGGTGTCCATCTGCGCCGCCGATTTGTAGGGCGACATGTCGCCTTCGATGCGCGCCTCGGTCTCGCGCATGCCGGCCTCGATCAGCGCGCGCTCGTCGGGATCCTTGGCCAGGATCTCGAAGTCGTCGTCGAGCTTGGTGTTGAACGCCGCGATCGCGAGCGTCCGACCTTCCATCACGCTCTGGCGCGCGATCGGCGTCGAGATCTGCACCACCGGCTCGTAGGGGAGTCCCGCCATCGCGTAGTAGCCCGCGCCCGACGCCTTGCGCAGCAGCACGGTGAACATCGGGGTCGAGTTCGTGCTGTTGGTGTAGATCAGACTCGAGCCGTAGCCGAGCAGGCCCAGGCGCTCGGCCTCGACGCCGATGTCGAAGCCCGAGATGTCCTGCAGCCACACGAGCGGGATGCCGTCGTCGTTGCAGGCGCGGCTGAAGGCGCTGATCTTGGCGATGCCTTCCTTGTAGAGGATGCCGCAGGGCTTCTTCTTGCCGTGGTGCTCGGGGTCGTCGATCACGCCCTGGCGATTGGCGATGAAGCCCATGTAGAGCCCGTCGACGCGCGCCACGCCGACGATCATCTCGCGCCCGCGCTCCGGCATCAGCTCCCAGAACAGCGAGCGGTCGACGACGCGCGCGAGGACCTCTTCGACGTCGTAGGTGATGCGGTGGTCGGTCGGGAACAGGCCGGTGAGCTCGCGCGCGGGGTGGTGCGGCGCCGCGCTCTGCGCGCCGTGGCGGTAGAACTCGCAGCTCGTGGTCGGCAGCCGCTCGACGTCGCGGCGGATGAGCTCGAGCGCCGTCTCGTCGTCGGGCACGCGCTGGTCCGCGCACGCGGACTGGTGCACGTGGACCTCCGGACCGCCGATGTCGAGGCTCGAGAGCTTCTGGCTCTTCGCGCCTTTGATGAGCGCCGCGCCCGCGATGACCATGTAGGCCTGCTCGGTCATGTAGACGCGGTCGGAGATGATCGGCATGTAGCCGCCGCCCGCGATGCAGTCGCCGAACACGCCCGCGATCTGCGGCACGCCCGCGGCGGACAGGCGGCTGTTCATCTTGAAGATCGCGCCCGCGCCGTTGCGGCCGGGGAAGCTGTGCGATTGCTCGGGGAGGTACAGGCCGGAGCAGTCGACGAGGTAGATGACCGGCAGCGCCAGGCGCAGGGCCATCTCTTGCGCGCGCTCGATCTTCTCGGGGCTCATGGGCCACCACGAACCCGACGCCACGGTGTTGTCGTTGGCGATCACCATCGTCCAACGTCCCGCGACCTGGACGTAGGCGGTGACGACGCCCGCCGCGGGCGACTCGAGCTTGCCGAACTTCCGTCCGTAGTTGACGAAGGTCAGCACCTCGAACACGCGCGTGCCGGGGTCCTTCAGGCGCTCGATGCGCTCGCGCGCGGTGAGCTTGCCCTTCTTGTGGACGCGCGCGCGGTACTCCTCGCCCCAGCCCTGCGCGATCTTCGCGCGGCGCTCGGCGAGTTGCGCCTCGAGCGCGCCCATCGACTCCAGGTTGCGCGCGAACAAGCTGGCGTCGAGGAACGCATCTCTCGCGCGACCCACGGGAATTAGCGGTGTCTTGGCCATTGAGGGCGGCGAGTGTAGCGGGCCCGTGAGCGGTTCGAGCGCGTCCGGACGCCGTGAACCCGACGCGGTTCGCAGCGTTGTGCGCTCCATGCTCGCCCTAGTGCTCTCGCTGATGCTCCTTCCCGTGCAGCGCGAGCCCGTGCCGATGCGCAGGCCGTTGCCCGAGGTGTTGCAGGTGTTGCGCAGAGCGCGGAACGGCAACGCCGATCTGGCCTCCGAGCTCGCGCGACTGCCCGAGCTGCTGGATTCGCCGGCGCCGGAACTCGTCGAGGGCGCCGCGTTCGCGGTGGGCGAGCATCAACGCGTCGAGTGCGTCCCGGCTTTGCTCGAAGCGCTCCGTCGCGATCGGCTCGGCCGCTATGGCAAGTCCTCGCGAGTGGGCGAGCTGGCGTTGGACGCGCTGATCCGACTCGGGAGATCGGCGCCGGACGAGGAGCTGTTCCATGATCGCTTGCGCGCTCGTCCGGAGTTGATCTTCGCTGCGCTCATGCTCGAACCCGATCGCGTGCGGCGCTGCAATGCTCTTGCGAAGTTGCTCGAGCGGACGAAGGACGGAGAGACGGCGCACTGGGCCGCGGCCATCGAGTTGGTGCGTGAGAGAGACCGCCGAGTCGCCGAGGCGCTGCTGCGACAGGAGTGGCGCGCCAGCGTGACTGTTGTCGGTCCGGACGGCGCCTGCCAGTTCAGTGGGCGCTTCTCGTGCGTCAGATCCCGATGCGGCTCCAGCGATGTGTGGCCGCCTTACGTCCTCTACTCGATCAAGCTCGGCGACGTCGATCAGGCGCTCGCGCCGCCCGAATTTGCGCGACAGACGCGCTCGAGCCGCCTCAACGCTCCGTTGACCGGAGTGAGCGACTACGTCCGCGACGCGTGGCGACTGCGCCTGCTCGCGGAACTCGCGCCGCGAGCTCCTCGACTGGCGTCCGCGGACCTCTCGAGCACCACCGAGAACACCGATGCGCGCTGGCTTCGTTCGCTCGTGGAGGCGCACCGAGATCGGATCACGGCGCAGGTCGAGTCGCTCTGCGTCGAGCTCGAAGCGCAGGGACTGCTGCGCTCGTCGGCCGACGTTCGTCGTAAGCTCCGGATCGTGGTCGAGCTGGTGGACTCTCGCGCCGACCGCAGCCAGGAACTCGTTGCGCCCGCGCCGATCGAGGGCGTGCGCCTCGTCGTCAAGCGCTGAAGCATCGACGCTCTAGATTCAGCGAACTGCGGCCCCGCGCGCTGCGCACACCGCTCCTTCGCTCGACGTGCGGGCCTCGCGTCGAGAACCCATCCACGCCGATCGAACTACCGGAGAGCCTCACTGCCCGTGCGCGATGCCGATCGTCCGGTTCAGCGCGCTTTCGGCCAGCGCACCGCGCGAGCGGCCAAGACGCGGTTCCACTCGTCGTTCGAGAGCTCCAACGCACTCGCGAGCGCCTGCGCGTGTTCGCGCGGATCGAACACCGGGTAGTCGCTGCCGAAGCACAGTCGCTCGAGTCCGATGCGGCGCACAGCTCGGCGCAGCGCCTCCAGTTCCTCGGGCGTCGTCGGTGGAACTCCCTCCGACTCGCGCAGCAGCGGCACGGCCGAGAGATCGAACCAGAACGAAGCTCGCGGTCGGCCCTGCGCGCGCTCGCGCTCGAGCCAGTCGGCGCACGCTTCGAGCACGAGCTGAGTGCGCGCGTCGAAGCCGCCGCTGCCGCCCATGTGCGCGATCACGACGCGCGCGGCGGCGTGTGGGCCGAAGGCGCCGTCGAGGCAGCGCTGCACGTCTTGCACGGAGATGTCCTCGCGTTGCACGTCGAGGTGGAGCAGCAGGAGCTCGTCGGCCGACGCGACCCACGCGACCACTCGCTCGAGCTGTTCGACGTGGCTCGGCTCGCGGGGATCGAAGCCGGCGCTGCGCAGGTGCAGCTTGACGCCGACGACGTCGAGCTCGCGCCGCGCGCGTGCGAGTTCGTCGAAGGCGTACGGACGCAGCAGGTCGACCGAGGCGAGCGCGGCGCAGCGCGGGTCAAGCGCCGCCTGGGCCGCGACGTAGTCGTTCTCGTGCGCGACGCGCGCGCGTTCGGCGTCGAGGTCGAGCTCGAGCGCCCCGCGGAACTCGTCGTTGCCGTAGAAGTGCGCCATGGGCACGAGCAGCGCCGCGTCGAGCTGCGCGCGCTCGAGCAGCGCGTCGACCGCGACGTAGTGTTCGTCGGGCTTCGAGAAGGGCACGCCGATCGACTTCCACTCGCGCACGAGCTGCGGGCTGAGCACGTGGACGTGGTGGTCCGCCAGGCCCGGTGAGCGCTCGCGCGCCGGCGCGGAGCAGCTCGCGCCCACGACGAGTGCGCTCAACGCCGCGGAACGGATCGACAGGGCGAGCGCTCGAAGCATCGCAACCTCGGCCGCCGCGCGGCTCAACTCCAGCCAGGGATCGTGCGCGTGTCGTAGTCGCCGGAGCGGAACTCGCGCGAATCGAGCACCTTCAGGTGCAAGGGGATCGTGGTCGCCACGCCCGCGACCTTCGAGGCGCGCAGGCATGCGAGCAGCGTGTCGATCGCCTGCGCGCGCGTCGGGGCGTGCGCGAGGACCTTCGCGATCAGCGAGTCGTAGTGCGGCGAGACCGAGTCGCCGGCCTGCATGTGCGTGTCGACGCGGATCACGCCGGGCCCCAGTTCGCGCGGGAACTCGAAGGCGCTGAGCGCGCCGGGCGACGGGCGGAACTTGTTCGAGGGATCCTCGGCGTTGACGCGGATCTCGATGGCGTGGCCTGAGAGCTTCACGTCGGCTTGCGCGAGCCCCAGTCGTCTCCAGGCCGCGATCTCGAGCTGCTTGCGCACGAGGTCGACGCCGCTGACGAGTTCGCTCACGCCGTGCTCGACCTGCAGGCGCGTGTTCATCTCCATGAAGTAGATCT
>CALKYE010000034.1 GCA_938003765.1 uncultured Planctomycetia bacterium | reverse complement strand
TGCCGATCGTGACCTTGCGCTCCTGCATCGCTTCGAGCAGCGCGCCCTGCACCTTGGGCGCGGCGCGGTTGATCTCGTCGGCCAGCAGCAGGTTGGTGAACACCGGACCCTTGCGGATGCGGAACTCGCTCGTGCGCTGATCGAGGATCTCCGAGCCGAGGATGTCGGCCGGGAGCAGGTCGATCGTGAACTGGATGCGCGCGAAGTCGAGGTCGATCGAACGCGCGAGCACGCTCACCAGCAGCGTCTTGGCGAGGCCCGGCACGCCCTGCAGCAGGATGTGACCCCCGGTGAACAACGCGATGAGCAGGCGCTCGACGACGACGTCCTGACCGACCACCACCGTGCCGACTCGCGTGCGCACGGCCTGGATGAAATCGCGGGTGCGGTCGAGTTCGGCTTGGCTGAGGGGGGCGGGTGCTTGCATCGTCAGTGCGTTGAGGAAGGAGCGTGGCTAGACGTCGCGCACGACGGAGCGTCACGCTGCGGCGAAGGAATACGGCCGTCAGAACCTGTCGCGAAAGCTGGGCGCGCTGGAATCCCAGGGAGCGTTCCGGGCGCCTGGCGGACGCGCAGTATCGCCTCCCGAGCGCGCGCGGCCACCATGGAGGCCAGTGCTAGTCGCCATGGACGCGCGAGTTGCCGTCCGGATTCCTGTGAACAGCTACTGGCCGACCGCAAGCGCCTGCCACAGCCCGGCGCTTCCGGTCGTGCCGTCTTGCGGTCCGGCTTGCGCGCCCAGGCCCCACACGACCGCATCGGGCAGCGCCCGCGGAAGCTCGACCGTCCAACTCTGGCTGTCGACGTGCACGGTGAGCTTGCGCTCGTTCGCCGAGACCTTCACCGGCGTGGCGACGCCCAGTCGAAGCGCCGGCGCGTGCGCGTCCATCAGCGTTGTCCAGGAGTTCGCATTCGCGTCGTAATCGAACACGCTGAAGCCCTGGTCGGCGACGAAGGCGATCGAATAGAAGCCGCGCGGCTCGCGCGCGAACAGGAAGTTCAGTTGCCCGCGCCCGCCGGGGAGGATGCGCAGCGTGCTCGAAATGGCGAACTTCGCCGCGGCGATCGGCTCGCTGTTCCAGGCGATCGCGTTGGAGGTCGGAAACGCGATCTGCAGCCAGTCCTGCCCGTGCGGCGCGAGCGAGCGATAGACCTCGTCCCACTGCGGCGCGAGGCCTGCGACGTGCTTCTCGAACTGCGCGCCGGCGCTCCCGAACGACTTGGTGGCGTGCGCGAGCACCTTCTGCGCGTACTCCGCGCCTCCGCCCGTGCGCCGTGCGAACGCGAGGCACTCCGAGAGCTTGGCGCGGCGCGAGCCGCCGGCGAGGAACGCGAACCACTGGTTGCGCAGGGCGTAGCGCTCGCGCCAGTCGAGGTCGGCGATCCGACCGGCGAGCAGATCTTCGGTCGAGGGCAGCTTGTCGGCCGCCGCGAGCGCTTGGACGCGCTTCATGTCGTTCGCCCAGAAGGGCTGCTGGTGCGGCTCGCGTCCCGACAGCTTGGCGCTCACGCGCTGCGCGACGTACGCGGCGAGCCCGTCCACGAGCCAATCGGGATGGCCGGCGAAGTTCGGACACAGCTCGAAGCGCGCGAGGTGCGTCGCTTCCCAGGCGAGCATGTTCAACGTCTGCGGCGGCAGTCCCACGGCGCGCAGCGTCTCGTCCGTGCACGGAGGCTGCAGCGCCACGTGCGCCGAGCGCGAGGCGTGGTGCGCCATGGCGAGGTTGCGCGCGAACTTGCCCTGCGTGAGCCGCAGCTCTGCCGCCTCGTAACCGGCGATCTGACGGTACAGGTGGACCTCGAGCGGCTTGGAAGGCTCGCTGCGCGCGACGCCGAACATCTCGGCGACGATCGGCCACACCAGCTCGACGGCCGCGAGCGCCGACTCGGTCAGGCGCTCGTCGCCGCCGTCGAAGCGCACGACGTACGCGGCGCCCGTGCGCTCGACGCTCTTGGGGGCGAGTTCCTGCGACGCGTCGAGGCGTGAACTGCACGCGACGACGACGCCGAGTTGAAGTGCGAGCGCTGCGAGTGCGTTCATGCCGACTGTTATGCGCCGCGCCCGAGCCTCGGGCAAGTCACGCGTGCGAGCGCGCCTTCGTTCGCGCGCGCGAGGCGCTGCGGAGCGCCGGAGCTCAATCGAAGTAGAGACACGCGCGCGATCGAGCGGCCAGGAACGGCGCGAGGCCCTCGTCGAGCAGCGCGTCGAGCTCGTCGACGTCGCGCGCTCGGAGGAGCTGCTCCCAGGCGCGGTGGTTGCGCAGGAGCACGTCGACCTTGGCGATCTCGAACTTGTCGCCGTGCGCTCGGAGCAGCGACCAGGCGAGCGCGAGGCCGAGCTTCACCGGCTGGAGCGCGCGGCGGTCGACGATCTCGATCTGCACGCCACGGCACTCCTCGCCAGCGAAGCGACTCTCACGCGGAGTGAAGCGGATGGGGGAGAAGCGCACGCCCGGGAGCTCGAGCGTGTTGAGCCGCGCGGCGAGCTGGGGGCCGTCGATCCACGGCGCGCCGAGGCGCTCGAAGGGCTCGTCGGTCCCGCGTCCGACGGAGACGTTGGTGAACTCGAGCAGCGCGACGCCTGGATAGAGCAGCGCCTGCGTCGGATTGCGCAAGTTGGGGCTCGGCGCGAGCCACTCGAGCGTGGTGGCGGCCCAATCCATCGAGCGGCGGTAGTTCTCGCACTCGACGACTTCGAGCTCGCAGGCGACGCCGAAGTGATCGCGGTACAGGCGCGCGAGCTCCCCCAGCGTCAGGCCGTGCACGATCGGGATCGGTCGGTACGCGACGAAGTCGAGTCGCGCGGGATCGGCGAGCGGTCCCTGCGGCCGCACGAAGCCGATCGGGTTGGGTCGGTCGAGCACGACGACGCGCAAGCCGTGCTCCGCCGCGGCCTCCATCGCGTAGCCCAGCGTCGTCGAGTACGTGTAGAAGCGCGCGCCGACGTCCTGCACGTCGAACACGAGCGTGTCGGCGGCTTCGAGCATCTCGCGCGTCGGCCGGCGCGTCTTGCCGTAGAGGCTGTAGAGCTTCACGCCGCTCGCAGTATCGATGCCGTCTTCCACAGCGCCTTCGAGCGCCGCGTCGAAGCCGTGCTCGGGCGTCATCGCGCACGCGACGTCGACGCCGCAGCGCCGCAGCAGATCGAGCGTGCGCTCGCCCTCGCGCGTGCGGCCGGTGCGGTTGGTGAGCAGCGCGACGCGGCGGCCGCGCAGTCGTTCGCAGCTCTCGCGCGCGAGCACGTCGGCGCCGGTGAGGACCGGGTTGCTCAGCGCGATGGCGTCCCACAGCCCGATCCCGTGCGACGCGACGATTCCGCGCGCGAGTTCACCGACGCCGCGCCGCAACTCGCGCACGTCGCCTTTGCCCTCGGGATGCAGGCGGCTCGTCAGCACGACGCACCACGCCTTGCTCGCCGGGTCGAGCCACAGTGACGTGCCCGTGAAGCCCGTGTGTCCGACGCTGACTCCGCGCGGCATCGCGCCGCGAGGCGACGAGTACGCCGTGTCGCAGTCGAGCCCCAGCGTGCGACCGCCCTCGCCGCCCACGAGCCAGCGCGGCGTGAGCAGTGCGTCCGCGCTCTGTCTCGAGAGCACGCGAACGCCGTCGATCACGCCGCGGTCCGCGAGCATACGGCACCAGCGCGAGACGTCTTCGAGCGTCGAGAACAGCCCCGCGTGTCCGGCGACGCCGCCCAAGCGCGCTGCGCGCGGGTCGTGCACCTCTCCGCGGAGCATCACACCGTCTCGCGGCTCAGTCGGAGCACAGCGCGCGTGCAGCTCGACGCGGGGCTGAAAGCCCGTGTCGCGCATGCCTGCGGGCTCGAAGATCTCGCGCCGCGCGAACTCGTCGAGCGACAGGCCGCTGACGCGCTCGACGAGCACGCCCAGCGCGATGTAGCCCACGTCGCTGTACACGAACTTCGAGCCCGGCGGATGCGCCGGCGCGAGCGCGCAGATGCGCTCCCACGCGCGCTGCGGTCCGTCCGCGTAGTCCGCGAGAGAGTTGTCCGCGATCAGGCCGCTCCAGTGCCGCAGGAGCTGCTCCAGCGTGATCGACTCCTTGCCGTTCGCGCCGAACTCCGGCAGGTAGCGCGCGAGCGGCGCGTCGAGCTCGAGCTGGCCGCGCTCGACCAGCTTGAGCACGCTCGACGCCGTCGCGATCGGCTTGGTGAGCGAGGCGAGGTCGAACAGCGTGTCGGCGCTGAGCTCCTCACGCTCGGGAACGACCGCGCGCGCTCCGAGGCAAGCCTGCGCGAGTGTTTCGTCGCCCAGGCCGACGCGCGCGAGCACTCCGGGCGCGGCGCCCGAGTCGATCGCGCGTTGCGCCAGCTCTTCGAGCGGTCGCCGCAGTCCCCACTGATCCAGTTCCGATGCGTCGGCGCTGCGGGACCCGCGGAACGCGCAGCCCAGCGTTGCGAACAGGACGGCGAGCAGCGCAGCGAATCGAAGTCGGCCCATGGGCCCCACGGTAGCGCGCTACGATTGGCTCATGCTGCCCACGAACCTCGCGCCGCTCGTCCGCGGCGTGCACCACATCGCCATCGTCGTGCCCTCGATCGCCGACGCGCGCAAGACCTACGAAGGCGTGCTCGGACTGAGCGCGAGCGAGCCGGAGTACGTCGCCGACCAGAAGGTCAACGTGCTCGTGACCTACGCGGGCGAGCAGCGCATCGAACTCGTCGAGCCCGCCGCGCCCGATTCACCGGTCACGCGCTTCCTCGAGAAGACCGGCGGCGGCTTGCATCACGTCGCCTACCGCGTCGACGACGTCGCTGCGGCGATCGCTGCGCTCAAGGCTGCTGGCCTGCGCCTCATCGACGAGTCGCCGCGCCCCGGCGCGCACGGCACGCGCATCGCCTTCGTGCATCCCAAGGCCACCGGCGGCGTTCTCACCGAGTTGGTCGAGGACCCGCACTCGCACTGAG
>CALKYE010000033.1 GCA_938003765.1 uncultured Planctomycetia bacterium | reverse complement strand
GCCTACCCGCGGTCGAGCCGGCGCCGCAGCCACGCGCGCGCGAACAGGAAGTCGCGGTCGATCGTGCGCGGCCCGACGTTCTCCAACTCCGCGATGGCCTCGATCGACAGGCCTGCGAAGTAGCGGAGCTGCATGACTCGCGCGGGACGTTCGTACTCGGCGGCGAGCGCCGTGAGCGCTTCGTCGAGCGCGATCAGATCGACGGCGTCGGCGCTCCCTCCCACGCCCGAGTCGGGATCGGCGACGAGGTCGGCGGCGAGCGGCTCGCGATCGCGATCGGCGCCGCGCTTCAGGCGCTGCTTGCGGCGCGCCTGGTCGATCATGATGTTGCGCATCGAGCGCGCGGCGGCGGCGAAGAAGTGCGCGCGGCCCTGCCAACCGTGGTGGTTGCCTTCGTCGAGGCGGATCCAGAACTCGTGGACGAGCGCGGTCGCCTGCATCGTCTGGCCGGGCGCGAGTTGAGCGAGCCGGGCCGACGCGAGCCGGCGCAGATCCGCATAGACGAGCTCCCACAACTGCTCGGCGGCGCCGGGCTCGCCGCGTTCGGCGCGGGCCAGCGCCAGGGTGATGTCGGTGGTGCTCATCCCGCGCTCCAAGGTACCCGTCCCTCGCGAGGGCGGACGAACGCCGCTCACTGCCGCACTACTTCGCGCTGGACGGCTCGGGCGGACTCGGAAGGAATCGCTCGGCGCCCGCCTGACCGCGCAGGCGCTCCAAACCGGGCACGCGGGTGACATCGGCCGTCGGGGCGCCGAAGCGCAATGCTTGCTCGAGGGCTTCGACCGCGCGCGCCCGGTCGGCGGCGGTCTGCGCGCTCGAGCGCTCAGGGAGCGCCAGTCGGCGGCACAAGAGCTCAGCCGTGCGCAGGTAGAGGTCCCTGTCGAGTCGCAGCGGTTGCAGCTCCCAGGCGCGCTCGTAGCAGGCGATCGCCTCGTCGAGGTCGTCCTCCGCGAGCGCGAGTTCGCCGAGCTGCGCATGCCCGTTCGGCGTTGGCCGGCCTCGGCTGAACGCACGCTCGCGCTCACGGCGCTCCTCGGGCGCGCCGACCTGGAAGTTCTCGAGATCACGCGCACTCAGGCAGCCGACGGCGAGTCGCCGCGCTAGAGCGACAGTGTCGAGCGGCCAGCGCTGGCAACGGCCCCGACTCGTGACCGTGACGAGCGCGCTCCCGTCGGCGCTCGGCGCGACCGAGGCGCAGGTGTCGTCGAGGCGGATCAACGAGAACGGCGTCGCGGTCGCGGGGTCGAAGAGGTGCACTTCGTTCGCGCACGACACCCACGCGAGCTCGCGGCCGTCTGCGCGCTCGACGAAACCCAACGCCCCGCCGAGCGAGAAGACGAGGTTGCGATAGCGCGCGAGCGGCGACGCTTCGGGACCCTCGCGTCCAGCGGCGAGGCTCCAGGTCCAAGCCTTCAGCCCGCCGTCGACCACCAGCAGCGTGCGGCCGTCGCGGCTGAGCGCGCGCATCGTGTGCGACGAACGATCGGGGCCGAGCGCGCGCGCGACCAACTCCCCGCTCCGCCGGTCGAACACGGTCGTGCTGAAGGCGTGCTCGCGCCGCAGGATCGCCTCGTTCGGCGTCACGTGGTCCAGCGCCGAGGGCGCGTCGGCCCGCAGCCGGATCGTGTCGAGCGTCGCGCCGGACTCGAGGTCGTAGAACGTGAGCTCCGGAGCGCTCGGGTCTCCGTGCGAGACCGCAAACTGCCGGCCGTCGGGCCGAATCTCGAAGCTCTGCATCCGCGGCGGCAGGTCGAATCCGCGCACGCGACGCCCGCCGAGATCGAACACCACGGCGCGCTGTGAACCCGCATCGGGAGAGTCCTCCCGCAGGTGTTCGACGCCGACGAGTCGGTCCGCTCGCGGCGAGAGCAGAAGCTCGCGCAGGCCGGGCGCGAACTCGGCCAGTCGCTCGCGTCGATCGAAGCTCCAGAGCTCGAACACCGACGCGCTCTTGGGGAAGCTGCGCGTGAGGATCAGCGTCTCGTCGGCCGAGGAGGCGAGCACGAGCGAGTCGAACGGCAGCTCCCCGCTCGGCACGTCGAAGGGCGCGAACTCCGGTTCGATCCGCCAGATGCGAAGGGTCTGCCCGGTCGTCGCGACACGCGCGCCGTCGGGGTGGAACGCGACGTCGATGTGGCGCGAGCGCTTGTCGCTCTCCCCGCGCAGGCGTCGCACGATGCGCGCCCCGACGAGGTCGACGAGGCACAGGTCGCCGCGCTGGTCGACCGCGACCCCGAGCCGCCCATCGGCCGAGGCTTGGAGCACGTGCGCCTGGTCGCCGGCGGGCCAGCGGTGCTCGACGACGTCTCCGGTCGTGAGCGTCGCCAGCCCGAATCCGCCGTCGCGCGTGAAGTACAGCCGATCGTCGCCGACGAACGACGCGTTGTGCGCTCCCGCGAGCTCCAGGACGCGCTCGCCCGCGAGCGTGTCGACGCTCGTGCCGCGGCCACCGTTGCTCGAGGTGCTGAGGATCCACTCGCCGCGCGGCGAGAACCGAACGGGGCTCTTGTCCCCCCCGCCGATCAAGTCACGTCCGGCGCCCGGCGCGAGTTCGAGTCGGGATGCGCCGGTGTCGGCGTCGAAGATCTGCGTGGGGCGATCCAGCGTGCGGAGCGCGAGGCGTCGGCCCGAGGGATCGAACGCGAGGTCGAGGACGCGCGCGCCCGCGGCGGTGAGTTCGCGCTCGAGCACGCCCGTGCGCGCGTCGAAGACGAACGCGACGCCGTCCGCCGCCCCCACTGCGCAGCGCGCGCCGTCGGGCGACAGCGCGAGCGCAACCGCCGTCGCGTGGCGCCGGCTCGCGGAAGCGACGCGTTCGCCGGTCTCGAGGTTCCAGATCCGCGCGGTTCCGTCCTCCGTGACCGTCGCGAGCCGTAGCTGCGCTCGGTCGACCGCCATGGCGACCATCGGCGACCAGTCGCCGCCGAAGCGCCGCAGGAGCGTCCCCGCGTCGGCATCCCACAGACAGACGAAGGGATCGACGCCGCGCGTCAACAGGCGCCCGTCGGCGAGGTACAGCGCTTGACGCGTGCCGTAGTCGTGGCCCACGAGCTGTGCGCTCTGGCTGTGATGCGGCAACGCGACGTGAATGGTCTGGTTGACCGCGGCGGCGTCGGTGAGCGCAGCAGCCTCGAGCGCGAGCAACAGCGCCTGGTTCGGCTTCTCCTGAGCCAGCATCGCGGCCTCGATCGCGAGCCGCACGCCTTCCGCGTTGCGCCGCGCCTGTTCGGCTTCCGTGGCGCGCTGCTTCGCATCCGCCTCGCTGCGCAGCGATGCGGCGAGGAACCACAGCGTTCCAAACAGGCCGACGACGAGCGACAGCAGCACCAGCGCGGCTGCGATGACCTGCGCGCGGTGCCGCCGCGCGAACTTGCGCGCGAGGTAGAGCCCGCTCGGCGGCCCCGCGCTCACCGGTCGGTCGGCGAGGAAGTTCTCGATGTCGGCCGCGAGTTCGTGCGCCGAGCGGTGGCGCAGCTCGGGCTCCTTGGAGAGCGCCTTCATCACGACCCAGTCGAGGTCGCCTTCGAGTCGGCGCAACCAGCGCGCGGAGTCGGGGAGATCGGCCGCGGCCTCGCTGTTCGCAGCGAGCAGCGCGCGCAGGCGTGTGCTCGGCTTCGGCGGCTCCTCCTCGACCAGGATCTTGTGCAGCTTGACGATCCCGCTCTCCTGCAAACGTTCGGGAGCGATC
>CALKYE010000032.1 GCA_938003765.1 uncultured Planctomycetia bacterium | reverse complement strand
AGTGGATGCTCGAGCTGCGCCGCTACCGCTTCGACGAGCGCACGACGCTCGGCGCCACGATTCACCGCCTGGGCCCCAGCCTCGCCCAGCGCTCTCTCATCGTCGTGTTGAGCGACTTGCACGACGCCGACGCCGTGTCCGCGCTCCGGCGGCTGTCGCAACTGCACGACTGCGTCGTGTTGCAGCTCGAGGATCCCGCGGAGCGCGGCCTCGCCGGCGCAGGCTTCTTCCGAGCGCGCGAAGCGGAGACCGGGCGCGAGTTCCTCACGCGCGGCAAGGCGCGCTGGGTCGACACGAGCGAGAACGTGCGCGCGCTCAAGCGCGCCGGCGTGGACCACTTGGGCATCCGCACCGACGAGCCCTTCGAGTCCAAGCTGCGCCAACTGTTCCGCGCGCGCGGCTGGGCCGGAAAGGGGCAGCGATGAGCTTCGCCCTCGCGCTCGCGCTGGCCGCGCTGCAGGCGCCGCTCGCCGAAACCACCGTCGGCATGCCCGCGCGCATCGAACAGCTCGTGCTGCCCGGCAGCGAGCTCGTGGTGGCGCATACCGACCGCGACGAGCCGCTCGTGCTGCGCATCGTTGCGACGTGGCCGCACGGTGACTCGCTGCGCTACGACCTCGAGTTCTGGGCGCTCGAAGCGGGTCAGTACGACCTGCGCACGAAGCTCGCGCGCGCGGACGGCTCGGCCCTCGCGGCCGAGGACCTGCCGCCGATCCCGGTCTCGGTCGGCGCCGTGCTCAGCGACAAGAGCGCGCGCCCGCACCTGCCGGGGGTCGCGCGCGCCAATCGCATCGGCGGTTACACCCAGCTCGCGATCGCTGCGGGCGTCGCGTGGGCCGCGGGGCTGGCGTGGCTGCTGTGGAGCGGCCGCAAGCGACACGCGGCGCCGCAGGCCGCGCCCGCGCGACCGCGCACGCTCGCCGAGCGATTGCGGCCGCT
Source organism: uncultured Planctomycetia bacterium (assembly GCA_938003765.1). Classification (GTDB taxonomy): domain Bacteria; phylum Planctomycetota; class UBA1135; order UBA1135; genus WYBT01. Next base: position 26,479 of record CALKYE010000032.1, on the reverse strand, counting down.
GGTCGAGCGCGCGCGCGACGGCCAGCTCACGAGCAGCGAGCGTTCGCAGCTCGAGCTGAGCCTGGTCGCGTACTGGCGGCGCAAGCTGGGACTCCAGTCCGAGCGCCCCGAAACCGCGGTGGTCGCGCTGCGATCGCACGCGCAGGCCGGTCCGCTGCTGGTGAGCCTCGAGCGCTGGCTGCACGAGCCGTCGCCGACCGAGCAGGTCGACATCGCAGCGTTGCTCGCGCCCTACCGCGAGCTCCCGGCCGACGCACTCGACGAACTCGAGCGAGGGACGCGCTGATGGAACTCGAGCAGCTCCAGCAACTCGCCGCCTTCCGACATCCGTCGGTGTTGATGCTGCTGGTGTTCCCCGCGGCGTTGCTCGCGTGGGTGTGGCGGCGCTCCGGCGCGAGCGTCGTGCTGCCCTTCGACGGCGCCCCCAACGCGCGGCCGACGCGCTGGCGCTTCGCCTTGCGCGCCGCGGAGTCGCTGCCTGCTCTGCTCGCCGCGCTCGCGATCGTCGTGCTCGCCGGGCCGCAGCGCTGGGGCGTTCCGCGCTCCAAGCGCGCCCTCACGAACATCCAGTTCTGCGTGGACGTCTCGGGGAGCATGCTCGCGCGCTTCGGCGACGGCGATCGCTACGACGCCGCGATGGTCGCCATCAACGAGTTCCTCGACCTGCGCAAGGGCGACGCCTTTGGCCTGACGTTCTTCGGCAACAGCGTGCTGCACTGGGTCCCGCTCACCAACGACGCGTCGGCGCTGAAGTGTTCGCCTCCGTTCATGCGGCCCGACCGCATCCCGGATTGGTTCGGCGGCACGGAGATCGGCAAGGCGCTCGTCGCCTGCCGCAAGGAGCTGGTCGAACGCGACGAAGGCGACCGCATGATCATCCTGATCAGCGACGGCCAGAGCTTCGACCTGTACGGCGGGCGCGACGAGCAGATCGCCGCCGAGCTCAACCGCGACAACATCACGGTCAACGCGATCCACATCGCCGACTTCTCGATCCCCGACGAGATCGTGCGCATCTGCGCGCTCACCGGCGGGCAGGCCTTCAAGCCCGAGGACACCGAGAGCCTCAAGCGCGTGTTCAGCGAGATCGACTCGATGTCGCGCGTGCGCATGGAGAAGACGCGCGCGGAGTCGATCGACGACTTCGTACCCGCGTCGCTGGCGGCCCTGGGGCTGCTGGGATTGCTCGGCCTGTGCGGGCTCGGGCTGAGGAGCACGCCGTGGTGATCCTCCAGGATCTCGAGTACGGCCCCGAGTGGGCCGCGCTGATCGTGCTCGCGCTCGCAGCGCTGGGCGAGTGGATCCACAGCGCGCGCGTGCGCCGCATCGCCCACCTCGCGTTCGGTCCGGGCCGCCGGCCGTCGTGGTGGGCTCGCAGCGCGCCGACCCTGCGCGTGCTCGCGCTGGGCGCAGCGGCCTGGGGCTTCGCCACGCTCGCCGTGGTCGAGCCGCGGCGCTACTCGACGGAGAGCGCATCGGGGAGCGGCGACCCGCAGGGACGCGTGCTGCTGGTGCTCGACGTCAGCCCGAGCATGCGCCTGATCGACGCGGGCCCAGAGAAGAAGGACAGCCGCATGGCGCGCGCGCGGCGCCTGATGGAGTCGTTCTTCGACCGCGCGCCCATCGATCAGAACACGGTCAGCGTCATCGCGGTCTACAACGGCGCGAAGCCCGTGGTCGTGGACACGCGCGACCTCGAGGTGATCCGCAACATCCTCGGCGACCTGCCGATGCACTACGCCTTCGACGCCGGTCAGACCAAGCTGCTCGACGGGCTCGAGGAGGCGGCCAAGCTCGCGCATCCCTGGCCGCCGCGCAGCACGACGCTGATCCTGCTCTCGGACGGCGACAGCGTGCCCTCCACCGGCATGCCGCGCATGCCCGCGTCGATCCGCAGCGTGGTCGTCGTCGGCGTCGGCGACCCCAAGACCGGCAAGTTCATCGACGGGCGTCACTCGCGCCAGGAGGTCGCGATGCTCAAGCAGATCGCGGCGCGCCTGGGCGGCTCGTTCCACGACGGCAACGAGAAGCACCTCTCCTCCGACCTGATCGCTGCGGCGCTCGGTCGCGAGGAGGACACGGTCTTCGAGCGCTTGACGCGGCGCGAATACGCGCTGATCGCGCTCAGCGTCGGCGCCGCGCTGCTGGCGCTGCTGCCGCTGCTCCTGCACGCCTTCGGCACGGCGTGGCGCCCGGGAGTTCGGCCCGCCGGCGCGGCCGGCGCGCTCCTGGCCCGCGCGCGCACGTCCACGCATCGCAACGAGCCCGCTGAGCCGCGTCAGCGGTCTGCGCCCTCTCCTGTCGATGTAGCATGAGTCCACCCGCGGTCTGCGCCACGCAACCGCGAGCTTCCCTGACCTATCCCGAGGATCGAAACCATGAGACGCCTCATCCTGCTCGCCTGGCTGCTGTTGCCGGTTGCGGCCGGCGCGTACCACTACGGCCCCGGCCAGGAGCACCTGGCCGACGACCGCACCGCCGACCTGGTCGAGGTCGCGCAAGCGGCGGCGAGCAAGGCCCGCGCGGTGGCCGCGATCGAAGGCGACACCGCGGCGAAGTCGCTGTGGGTGGAGGCCGACGAGGCCTACGCCGAAGCGCTGGCCTCGGTGCGCAACGAGCACGTCGCGCTCTCGCGCACGCTGCGGCTCGAGCGCGCGAAGGCGCAGATGTTCGCGTCGAAGCTGCCGGACGCGCGTCGCGACCTGGAGCAGCTCGTCGGGGAGCTCGTCGAGGATCAGAGCGCCGATCCCGCGCTCGTGGCCGGTGCGCGCGAGGCTCTCGCGAACGCGCAGTACTACAACACCTGGCTGATGCGCCTGGAGGGCGCGCCGCGCGAGGAGTGGGAGCGCGAGATCGACGCCTCGCGACAGAACTACCGCTGGCTGGCCGAGCAGAGCGCCGACGACGCGGGCTCGAAGAAGGCCAAGGAGAACCTCGAGTCGGCCATCGCGCTCGCGCGCATGGATCTCGAGGAACTGCAGGGCCTGCCCCTGCCCTCGCAGTGACAGGGTTGCAAATCCGGCCGCGGTCGCGGCGGGAAGAAGCCTGGACGCAAGCCCGGTGGTCAGCAGCCCAAGGACGCGCGCGGCGCGAGTTCGGGCAGACCGCCCGACGGCTCGGGTTCGTGAGGGGCGCGCGCTCGAGCGGTTCGCGGCGAGCGCGCGTGGTGGAACGGTCCGCTGGAGGAAGAACAGGCGCTGAGTGAGCGCCTGCGGGGAGATGGAGTCGATGCTGCACCGTGATGTGATGCCGAACCGTGCGTGGTTGATCGCGGCCTTGCTGCTGGGCGCGTCGCGCGCATCTGCGCAGGTCGTGATCCTCGACGAGCTGGGTTACGTCGAGATGGTCGAGGCGGAGGACGCGCCCGCCGCGACGCCGAACGCGACGAACGGCGAGCCGGACAAGACCAAGCCCACGTTCAAGGGCGAGCGACTCAAGACGCTCGAGTACGACCGACGCGCGTCGACGATCCTCAAGGCCTGGTCCACGCCGCTCAAGGACGACGCGGAGTCGACGGAGGGCGGCGAGGGAGCGAGCGGTGAGGTGCGCACCGGCGCGGCCGAGTCGCCGAGCGGTGTGGACGCGGAGATTGCGGCCAAGCTCGCGGCGGCGGGAATCTCCACGGGAGCGGTCGTCGTAACTGGCGCGCGTTCGGTGAGCGCGGCGAGACTCACTCCCGCAGCGAGCACGAGCGCTCCCACGACCGTGTCCGGCGCCCCCGCAGCGCCCGCCACGGGGCCGGCCGCTGCTCCGGCTGCGACGGGCAGCGCTCCCGCGGCTGCGGAGGGCGAAGGCGCCGCGGAGAGTGCTCCGGCGAGCGCCGCGGACGCCGAACAGCAGGCCAAGGATGCCGCCGCGAAGGCGGAGCAGGAAGCCAAGGCCGCGGCGGAGAAGGCGGAGAAGGACGCCTTCGAGAAGGCGATCAAGAAGCTGCAGCGCGACGTGACGTTGGGCGATTGGAGCGCGGTCAAGGCGCTGTTCGACACGCTCGAGGAGGCCGATCACAAGGCCGGCTACGACCAGTTGCTCCTGTCGCTGATGAGCGGTCCCAAGCAGCGGCCGCAGGTTCCTCAGCAGGGCATGCCCTACATCGAGCGCAACGTGTTCGCGCCCGCCGACGTGGTCGGCCTCGCGTCGCTGCGCAAGGGCGACATCGCCAAGGACAACCTCCAACGACTCGGCGCGATCCTGTCGCAGTCGCTCGCTTCGGGCCACCAGCTCCAGACCTTCCTCGCCGCGGTCAAGCCGACGCTCGACGACGCCGCGGGCGCGTTCTCGCGCCGGAGCCTCGCGCACGTGCTGGTGCACGCCGATCGTCCGTTCTATCTCGAAGGTCTGCTGCCGTCGCTCGACGAGGCGCGCGAGAAGGACGATCGCGACGCGCTCAACCTGCTCTCGCGCTTCTACCTCGCGCGCTACGACGACGACAAGAAGACCGAGTGGCTCGAGCAGGCCTGGCACGCGACGCAGGCCGTGCTGGCCGAAGGCAAGGTCGAGGACGAAGCCAAGTCGGAGGCGCTCACGCGCGCCGTGGACCTCGCGCCCAAGCTGCGCGACGAACTCGGCGCACGATGGCTGGACGAGAGCTTCACGAGTCGCCCCGAGCGCGGCATGGAGATCCTGGCCACGATCGGCGCCGCGACCTCGACCAAGCTCGCCGCGGAGCCGATGAACGACGAGCGGCGGCTCAAGCTGCTCGAGCTGCAGAGCACGGCGACCAAGGCGCTGCTCGCGGCCGCGCCGCAGCTCGCGGATCAGTGGAAGCGCGAGCTCGAGGTGCTGGCCGACGCCTGGCTGCGCGAGGCGCAGTTCACGTACCAGAACGACGAGTCGACCTCGCTCGGGCCGCGCATGGAGCGCGACTACTACGGGAACTTCTTCTACTACGAGTACGGCGGCGGGCGACGCGGCCACATGCCCACGCCGCTGCGCACCGACAAGATCCTCGACACGCGCCCGAGCGACGACTGGCTCGCGCGGCTCGACCCGACGCTGCAGCCGCGCTTCCAGATGATCTTCGCGCAACTGCTGCTGAAGGTCGGCGAAGAAGCGCTCGCGTTCCCCTACATCGAGTCGCTCGCGCGCTCGCTGCCGGAGCAGACCGAGGAGCTGGTAGCCGAGTTCCTGCGCGTGTGGATCAAGAACCACGACCCGAACGACTCCAGCCGCCGCCAGAACCGCTACATCTACTTCTTCGGGTTCGAGGAGCGCGCCAGCGGCATTCCGCTCACGCGTTCGAAGCAGGACCGCAACCTGCGCGAGCTCGGCGAGTGGATCGCGCGCCTGCGCACGCTGGGCGTGGAGATCGACGAAGACCAGTTGGCGCAGGCGTTCAAGACGGCGCACAGCACCGCCGAGATCTACCGCCTCGAGACGGTCGAGCAGATCTTCGGCCCCATGGACACGCTCGACCCCAAGATGCTCGCGGGGTTGGTGCAGACCATGCGCGAGAACCTGCTCGAGGTCTGGCGCGACCCCGCGCTCCAGAAGGACAAGCAGACCAACCGTCGACAGCAGGACATCGAGGCCGAGGTGCGGCGCGGTTACGAGCTGGCGCGCACCACGCTGGCGCGCGCGCTCGAGAAGCACGCGACGTCGTGGCAGCTCTGGCTGGCGCAGGCCACGATCGAGCACGACGAGAACAACTACGCGGCGACGCTCAAGAAGGAAGCGCAGTTCAGCGATCGGCGCAAAGCCGCGTTCGCGACCTTCGCGCGCGCGGCCGATGCGTACGCCGCCGCGGCGCCGACGCTCGAAGAGGCCGACGAGTCGACCGAGGTGTACGAGCTGTGGTTCTACGCCGCGCTCGGCGCCTGCGACCTCAAGGCCATCGAGCCCAAGCACGTGCTGGCCTCGGAGCAGATCGGACTGGTGCGCGAGCGCCTCACGTCGCTCGGCGGCGAGCGCGGCGAACGCCACCTGGCCAAGTTCGCCAGCTCGCTCTTCGCGCGCATGAGCAACGCCAACCCCGGCGTGAAGTTCCGCTACGCGCGCGAGGGCCTGGCCATCGTCGGCGAGCACAAGCTCGCGCGCGACGTGCGCAGCGTGTTCGACTACTACAGCGACCTCGTCACGGAGATCCAGCTCGTGGTGTCGGTCGATGGATCGACGCGCGTCGGCCACGCGCAGCCGTTCGGCCTGCGCGTCGACATCCGCCACACGCGCGAGATCGAGCGCGAGTCCGGCGGCTTCGGCAAGTACCTGCAGAACCAGAACAGCCAGTCGTACTCGTACAACTACGGCCGCCCGACCGAGGACTACCGCGACAAGTTCGAGGAGGCCGCGCGCGAGGCGTTGAAGGAGAACTTCGACGTGCTCTCGGTGACCTTCAACAATCCCAAGGCGCACTCCATCGCCGACGCGCAGTACGGCTGGCGACGCACGCCCTACGCATACCTGCTGGTCAAGCCGCGCGGTCCGCAGATCGACAAGGTTCCGCCGCTGCACCTCGACCTCGACTTCCTCGACACCAGCGGCTACGCGGTGCTTCCGGTCGAGTCGCCGGTGCTCGCGCTCGACGCGAGCGAAGCGCAGGGCGATCCGCGGCCGCACACGCGGGTCGCGATCACGCAGACGCTCGACGAGCGGCAGGCCAAGGACGGCAAGCTCCTGCTCGAGGTCAAGGCGACGGTGGTCGGGCTCGCTCCGGAGTTCGACGCGTTGTTCGACTTCGCGCCGACGGGCTTCGCGATCAGCGCGCGCGACGATCAGGGCGTGAGCGTGGTCAAGTTCGACGAAGAGCTCGACGGCGTGGTGTCCGAGCGCCTGTGGACGCTCACGCTCCAGGCCGACGACGACGCCAAGGAGCTGCCCGAGACGCTCGCCTTCCCCAAGCCGAAGGTCGAAACCAAGTCGCTCGACCACTTCCGCTACGTCGACGCCGACCTCGCCAGCGTCGAGCCGCTGGTCAAGCTGGAGCGGCGCTACGGCGAGACGCGCACCAACTGGGCGCTCCCGGTCGGCGGCGCGCTGGCGGCGCTGGTCGCGATGGGCTTCGTCGCCATGCGCACGCGCCGCAAGCCGAGCGAGGCCGCGAGCGAGCGCTTCCCGGTTCCCGAGCAGGCCACCGCGTTCAATGTCATCGGCCTGCTGCGCGAGATCCACGCCGAGAACGGACTCGCGCCGGACGAACGACGCGCGCTCGAGGCCGAAATCGACGGCATCGAACGCCGCTTCTTCGCCGCGGACCAGAGCCACGACGGACCCGGCGAAGGCGACCTGCGCGACATCGCCGTGCGCTGGGCTTCGCGCGCGCGCTGAAGCTCGAGCTCGGCGCGCGACGCAGCGTCAGTGCGAGTTCCGCGCGACATAGTCGCGCGCCTTGGCTTCGTACTCAGCGCTCTTGAGCCCGACGCGCCGCGCCTCGTCGACGGCTCGCTCGAGCTCCACTCCCCCGTCGAGCACGCGCCACGCGATCCACACCGCTCCGACGCGATTGGCCGAGCTGCAGTGCACCAGCGTGGGCTCCGCGGCGCGCGAGAAGATCGCCCGGTAGTCGGCGAACACCTGATCGTCGAGCTGGCTGACGCCGTTCCACGGCCGGTGCTCGTAGGTCATGCCGAGGGCCTCGACGGCGGCGCGCTCGTCGTAGCCGATCGGCTCGCTGTCGTGGCGCATGTTGACCACGTGGCGCACGCCGCGGTTCGCGAGCTCCTGGAGGTCCGCCGGCTTGGGCTGCCCGGCGAGGCGCAGCGGTCCGAACACCGTCAGCGGCCGCACGCTGCCGCAGGTCTCCTCGCTCAGCGCGTAGCCCGGCGCGGGTTCGGCGCGGGACGGCTCGTGCGAGGAACGGCAGGCGAGGGCGGCGGCGAGGAGAACTAGGGCGAGAGGGGTTCGCATGGTGGTTCCCCCATCGGAGCGCCGCGCGCTGGGGTGCGCAAGGCCGACGGACGGCGGCGCGGAGCGTTGTCAGCAGCTCGCGCGTTTTTCTCGGAATGCGTTCCGGATCGCGGCGCGAGCGCGCTGGAGGCGGCGAGCGCGGGCAAGGGGCCCGCCCTCGACAGAGGCACATTTCGACTGAGCATTCCGCTCGCCTATCGCCATGAAGTTCCAATCCGTGACTGACTGTTCCGCCATCGCGCTCGCAGCCCTCGTGCTGTGCGCCGCGGCTCCCGCCCAGACCCAAGACGCCCGCCTCGAGCGCGAGAACGGCCGCGTCGTCGCGCTCGTCGCGCGCCGCACCGGGACCGCTCCGGAGAAGCTCTCGCTCCTGGGCTCCACCAACGCCAACTTCGAGCTCTCGCGCCACAGCGTGCAGTGCTTCAAGGTGCTCGACGAGTCGACGGGGACGATCCACCAGGTCGCGCTCGACGAGCAGGGCTACGAGACCGACCTCGTCGCGCTCGAGCTCGAGGAGCAGACCGCGCAGGAAGCTCGCTACGGCAAGCTCGAAGCGCGCCTGTCCGACCTGCTCGCGCTCGCGACCGACGACACTCCGATCAAGGTCGCGATCTGGCTGCACGAGCCGGCCGCCGAGACCTTCGAGCGCCTCACGCCCGAGGAGGGCGAGATCCTGCTCGTCGACGACGCCGCCACCACCGCCTACTTCGAGGGCATGGACTTCGCGCGCGCCCTGTTCGTCTCGCAGCTCGTCGTCGGGCTGCGCGCCGAACTCGACGCCGCCGGCATCGAGCACTTCGCCGACGACTACTCGCCGGTGATCCACGCCTCGCTCGACGCGAGCCAGATCCGCGAACTCGCTCAGCGCGAAGACGTCGAGCGCATCTACCTGTCGGTCGACGCCGACGAGGACCTGTCGGTCGCGCGCCAGACCATCAACGCGCACATCGTCAACAACCTCGGCATCACCGGCGCCGGCGTGCGCATCGCGCAGATCGAAGTCGGCGGCCGCATCGCCACCGCCAACCCGTACCTCGCCGGCACGGTGCAGGACGGCTCGTTCGTGTGCGGCTCGGCCAGCAGCCACTCGACGGGCGTCGCCGGCATCCTGCGCAGCACCCACGCCAGCACGCGTGGCATCGCTCCGGCCGCCACGCTGTGGGCCGGCGGCTCGTGCAGCGGCGACGGCGCGCAGTTGCAGAACCGCTCGACCGCCGCGGCCAACTGGGGCGCGCGCGCGCTGAACCTGAGCTGGGGTTCGAACACCAACCTGGTCCCCGGCGACAACGACAAGTTCTACGACGGCATGGTCATCAACCGCGCGCGCACGGTGGTCAAGTCCGCCGGCAACCGCGGCCCGTCGTGCGGGTTCGAAGGCAACGTCACCAGCCCGGGCCTGGCTTACAACCTGATCGCGGTCGGCAACTTCAACGACTTCGGCACGGTCTCGTGGGCCGGCGACGCGATGAGCGGCTGCTCGAGCTTCAAGGATCCGACCTCGCAGTTCGGCGACCGTGAGAAGCCCGAAGTGGCCGCGCCGGGCACGAGCATCACCACGACCAGCACGAGCGGCACGTGGGTGAGCTACACCGACAGCGGCACGAGCTTCGCCGCTCCGATGGTGACGGGCACGGCGGCGCTGATGATGCAGCGCAACGCGGCGCTCGCGTCGTGGCCCGAGTCGGTCAAGGCGATCTTGATGGCCAGCGCGACGCACAACATCGAAGGATCGACGCGGCTCTCGGAGTACGACGGCGCGGGCGCGATCGTGTCCTACAACGCCGACCTGCTCACGCGCCGCATCGGCGGCAACTGGGGCGGCGTGGGCTACTCGTGCGCTTCGGCCGCCGACGTCGACATGACGAGCATGAACCTGGTCGCCGGTCGCAAGGTGCGCGTCGTGATCGCCTGGGACAACGACCCGGCCTACGCGAGCTACGCGACCAAGCCCTGCGCGGACCTCGACCTGCGCGTGGTGAACTCCGCCAACGCAACCGTGGCGAGCTCGTCGAGCTGGGACAACACCTACGAGATCGTCGAGTTCACGCCGACGGTGAGCGGCGTCTACAAGCTGCGCGTGCACAAGTACCGCTGCGACCTGAGCCCGCGCTACCTGGGTTGGTCCTGGTACCAGCCTTGATCGACAAACGCCGTCCGCCGCGGAGCTCTCCACACGCGGCGGACGGCGCCGTCTCGCGGCCGACAGGCCCGCGGCGGATCGGGCGGCTCGTCCTCGCGGACGCGCCGCCCGCTTTCGTTTCCTGAGCGCAGCTCGGGAGACCTTCAGTCGAGGACGTGAAGTCGCGAGCGCCGGGCGATGGCGCAGCGCGTCAGCGCTCTTCAGCGAGCGCCGCCGAAGCGAGCATCGCCGCGTTGCAGCGCCTGCACCGCGCGGTAGTAGGCCTTGCGCACCGCGTCTTCCCGGCGCGACAGGCGAGCGGCGATCTCCGGGAAGCTCAGGCCTTCGCGCGCGCGCAAGTCGAACACGGAGCGCAGCGCGGGCTCGAGCGCGGCGAGGCGCTGCTCGAGGAGCTCGTGGTCCTCGCGTCGCGCCAAGCGCAGCGACGGAGAGCTCTGCTCCGCGGCGAGGAGCTCCTCTGCGCGCGGCGCGCAGGCGGAGGCCAACGCCGCGCCGTCCGTGATCACCGACTCCAGGCGCAGCACGCCCTTGCGCCGCGCCGCATCGCGAGCGTTGTTGCGCGCGATGGCGCACAGACGACGCAGCAGCGCTTCTTCGTCGCTCGCAGCGCCGGCGTCAGCGTCGTGCTCGAGCAACTCGAGCCAGGCCTGTTGCGCGAAGTCGAGGCTCTCGGCCGCGCGCCGCGCACGCGGTCCGAGCAGCGCGCGCACACGTTGAACGAGTCGCGCTTGCGCGTCGGGACCGAGCATCGCCGGAGTCAACGCGGCCGGAGCTGGCGCAGCTCGAGCCAGCGCAACGCGAGCCGGCACGTCTGGAGCCTCCGCGTCTGGAGCTACCACAGCCGACGCATCCCGCGCGTGTCGCGCGTCCTCGGAGGGAGCGCTACGCTGCGCCCGCGCCTCAGCCTCGCGCCCATCCCCCTGCTCCCAACCCGAACGCTGGCCACGATGTCGATCCAAGTTCCGCCCCTCACACGCTGTCCGCGCGCCGCGCTGGCCGCTGGCCTGTTCGCCCTGTTCGCTGTCGCTGCCGTCCAACCGCCGCAGGAGTCTTCACCGCAGGCGCCGCTGGTGCTGGGCGAGGGCGCGCATCGCTTCGAGTGGGTCAGGGGCTGGGGCCAGCTTCCCGAAGGCATGAAACTGGGGAACACGCACGGCAGCGTGCTGCTGGACAGCGCGGGCCGCGTGTATGTCAACACCGACACCGAGCACGCCGTCGTGGTGTTCGACGCGGACGGCAAGTTCCTCTCGAGCTGGGGCGGCAAGGAGCTCGCGGGCGGCGTGCACGGCATGTGGCTCGCGCGCGAGGGCGACGCGGAGTTCCTCTACCTCGCGCACCTCGGCCGGCGCGAAGTGCTCAAGACCACGCTCGACGGGAAGATCCTGTGGAGCCTGGGCTGCCCGATGGAGAGCGGCAAGTACGACAAGCCCGAGCAGTGGGCCCCGACCAGCGTGGCGGTCGCGCCCGACGGCACGCTCGTCGTGGCCGACGGCTACGGCCGCTCGTGGGTCCACGTCTTCGACGCCGAGCGCAAGTACCTGCGCTCGTTCGGCGGTCCGGGCAGCGAACTCGGGCAGTTCGCCACGCCGCACGGCCTGTGGCTCGACGTGATCGACGGCAAGCCGCTGATCACCGTGGCCGACCGCGAGAACCATCGACTGCAGCGCTTCGACCTCGAGGGCCAGCGCACGGGCGAGCCGATCGGCGGCCTGCGGCGTCCGTGCAGCGCGCACGTCTCCAACGCGCAGATGGTGGTCGCCGACCTCGAGGGTCGCGTCACGTTGCTCGACGCGGCGGGCAAGCTGCTCGCGCACCTGGGCGACAACCCCGATCCCAAGAAGCGCGCGCAGAACGGCGTGCCGCGCGAGCAGTGGAGCGACGGCGAATTCCTCTCGCCGCACTCCGCGCGGCTCGCGCCGAACGGCGACATCTACGTCGTCGATTGGAACTACCTCGGCCGCGTGAGCAAGCTGCGCCGCCTGCCGTGAACCGCGCGCCGCGGCGGCGCGAAGTTCCTTCCCGCTCGACTCGACGCGCTCGAGCGGAGCGCCAGCCCCGGACGACCCCGCCGCGCAACCCGGGGTAGCGTTCGAGGCCGGACCTCAGCAGCGTCGTGCGCACTCGCGCCCCGCGAGTGCGCAGCGTGACGCGCCCCGGCGCGTCCATGAACAGACCGCACGAGCCTCGCGAGCCCGACCCCTCCCCTTCGCAACCTTCTCGGCCGGACGACCAGCCCGAGCGCTACGAGCTCGTCTGGCGCGTCGGCGACGACGAATCGGGCGCCTGGGACCTGCCGGCGCGCTTCGAACTCGTGCGCGACCTCGGCGACGGGCCGGGCGGGCCCATGTTCGTCGTCCGCGACTCGCAGCGCGCAGGAGCGTTGCTGCGCATCGAGGTCCTCGCGCGGACTAAGGGTTTGTCCAACGTCGAGCGCGACGCGCTCCAAGCTCGCATCGAAGCCGCCGCGCGAGTGTCGTGTGCGCAGCTCCCCACGCTGCTCGAAGTCGGCCGATTGCCCGATGGGCGCATGCACCTGCTGTCCGAGCACGTCGAGGGCGAGAACGCGACCAGCCGACTGGCGCGCGAAGGCCAACTGCACGCCGTGCACGCGCTCGAGCTCGTTCGACAAGTGCTGCTCGCGCTGCGCGCGCTGCACGGCGCAGGCCTGGCCCACGGTGAGCTCGGCGCGAGCAGCGTCTGGCTCGCGCACCAGGTCCGCAAGAGCGACGACAACCCGTTCGGCGTGCGCGCACTTCTGCTCGGCGCTGCGTTCTCGCAAGCCGCGACAGGAGCGACGGCGCGCGAGGACCTGCGCAAGCTGGGCGCGCTGCTCGCGACACTGCTCGGGCCCGAGAGCAGACAGAGCGACGTCGCGCGGGACGCACATGCGCTCGCGCGTTCGCTGACAACCCTCGAGGAAGGATCGAGCGCTGACGCCGCGCAGGCGCTGGCGGCGGTGGAGCAACTGCTCGCGCCGCTCGCGCGACCGCGGGAGCAGGCGACGACCGCTCGCATGCTGCGCTGGACGGCAGCCGCCGTCGGCGTGGGCTGTGTCGCTCTCGGCTGGAGCGCGTGGACCCAGCGCACGCGCGCCGCGGAGTCCGAGCAGCAGGCTCGCATCGATCGCGAGCGCTTCGAGCAAGCGCAGCAGGACGCCCTGGGGCGCATCGACCTGTTGCGCGGCGAACTCGCGTCGGGCGAGACGGCGCTGCGGCGGCAACTCGACGAGCTCGAGGGCGCGCTGGTGCGCAGCGACGACCTGCGCGCGCGAACGGAGCGCATCGAGGCGCTGACCAAGGAACAGCTCGAGCGCGAGCGCGCGCGTGCGGCCTCGCTCGAGTCCGATCTCGCCGCCCGCGGCGCCGCGCTCGCCGCCGCCCGTGAGGAGCTCTCGGCGGCGCTGTCGCGTTCGGAGTTCGCCGTCCGCGCGGCGCGCGGGCTCGACGCCACCCTCGCGAACTTCGAGGCCGGCGACGGCGCACGGGCGCGCGCGCGAGCGTTGGCGCTCGAGGCCGAGGGTCTGTTCGGCGCGCGCAACGAGTTCGTATCGACGCTCGCCGCGGCGCTCGAGAGCCTCGCGGAGTACGAGCGCTCGCGCGAATCCCAAGAAGCCGGCGAGTTGAACATCGAGGCCGTCGACGGCGCCGTCCGCGCCCTGGCGCGCGCCCACGCGCAGCGCGAGGCGTTCCTCGCCGATGCGACGCCCTGGCTCGACCTCGCACTCAGCGACGCGCCGGCGCGCGCACGTCGGGAGCGACTCGACGAGGCGTTCGAAGCGCTGCGCCAACGCGCGCAGGTCGCCAGCGTCGAGCGCGAGCTGGCCCACGAGCGCGATCTGTTCGTGCTGCGCAGCGATCCGACACACGAAACGCTCGAGCGAGCGTTCGCCCACGCCGCGCGCTTCGACTGCGGACACCTCGACGAGTTCGGCAAGCAGTTCGTGCGCGAGCTGCGCGAATGGGTGGCCTCGAACGGCGCCATCGACGCGCGGCGCCTGCAGTCGCGGCGCGAACTCGCGTCGTGGGCGGAGCGCGCGCGACGCGGCGAAGTGAGCCTCACAAGCGATCTGGCGCGCGATCTCGAGCTGCTCGACGCGGCGCGGCGCTGGTACGGCGCTGAACCGCTGCTCGATGGGCAGCGCGCGCTGGCGCGATCAGCCGAGGGATTCGTCGATGGAAGTCCGTGGCGTCAGCAGCTCGCGTTGCAGTGGGCGCTCGAGGAAGCGCTGGCGCAACCCGCGGCGCTCGGAAGCGAGACCTGGCGCGTCGATCTCGACCCGAGCGGGCGGCGCGAGTGGTGGCGCGAACGCATCGAAGCGCAGGAGGGCGACGTGCAGGTGCTGCGCCGCACGCGCTTCGACGCCGACGGCCGGACTGCGCTCGGAGAAGCGCGGCTGCGCCTGGAGGTCAACGCGTCGCGCATGCGTTGGGTGGGCGCGCGCACCGCGCTTCTCGACGTGCGAGCGCTGGGCCAGAACGTGTGGGTCGACCGCACGCCGCAGGTCGATGCGCTCGACGCACCGATCGCGCTCGAACTCGATCCGGACGCCCTGCGGACGGTCCGTGAATCCGCGGCGGGCGAACCGTGCCTGGTCTTCCGGCAGGGCGAGATCGAACGCTGGGTTTCGCCGCGCCTGGGCCTGGTGCGCGAGCAGGTGAACCTGCCCGAGGGCCTCGCGATCACTCAACTCGTCGCGCTGGCGCGCTGAGACGCGCGCGACGCGAGTGTGAGCGAGTCGCGAACGTCGCTCAGCACCACGCGTTGTTGAGCACTTCGCCCATGCCGCCGGCGCCGGGCACGATGTAGCCGTGCTCGTTGAGCCCGCGCTCCTCGTCCCAGCGCTCGCCGGGCAGCGCCGCGAGGACGTCGGGCGCCGACAGCCCGCGGTCGAGCCGCGCGGCGTAGACCACCAGGTCCTCGAAAGCGCCAGTCACTGCGCGCAACGATTCGGGCGTCGTCGGCTGGTTCCGCACTCGGTCCCGTACTCGTACTCGGGCACGCAAGGCCTGGATGGTGGTTGGCGCGTCCCGGAGGACTCTGGAACGCACCGCGAGCTGCAGCCGCCACGACGGAGCACGCCCTGGAAATAAAATACTTGATCCTGGAGCCCTACTGTGCGAACTTCATCCCACGCGGACGGCTGCGTTGCCGTCCAGGACGGTTCAGTGACCTCTCCAGGAGGGATTGCGAAATGAGTTTAACCATCAACGAAGGCGCGGCGGTCTCGGTCGACGCGGCCATGCAGCTTAGTCGCCAGCGCTCCACGGTGCTTCCGGGGCAGCTCGACAACAACCAGGGCAACCCCACTTTCACGGGCCGGCTGACTTTGGAGCAGTTCGCGGACCTGACCGTGGTCCACAACCGGAAGTGGGCGCAGGAAGCGGGTGAGTCGCTCGATCAGGTCACGCAGCGAGAGATCATCGACGCCCACGCCAACGGACTCGCGACGTTCATGCTGCAGGGGCTTGTGGATGCGACGATCAAGCGCTCGAAGGGCGATCCCGTCGTGGCGCCGCTCGTGGACCAGCTCCAGGCAATTCAGGACAAGGTTGGTGTGAGCATGCACTACGGCCTCCCGCCCGTCACTTTGGTGCTCCCGCGTCAGCCCGAGATGCGTCCGCTTACCGACGGAAATGCCCAGGTGGTGTGCCACAGAATGATCGTGCCTGCCGGCGTCTTCTTCTACGTTGCGGATGGGCAGCACCGGCGTGAAGCGGCGCGGCGCGTGCGCACTTTCCTCAATGAGGTCATAACGTCGCGTCGGGTGCCGAAGTCGAGCAAGTTCTTTCCGCACTCCGAGGAGCCGATTGGTGTTGAGGAGATTGAGGCGTGGGGCGCAATCCAGGAGACCTTCCGTGGCTGGACCGTCGTCTCTTACGAAGCGCACCTCGGGCTGAATGTCGACCAGGCGCGGCAGATGTTCACCAACTACAACTGCCACGTGAAGCCCGTGAAGGCGGAGCTCAACCTGGAGTTTGACCAGAGCAATCCGATCAACCGCTTCGGCAAGGAGTGGGTCGAGGAAGAGCTCAAGCTGGCCAACGGCCCGTCCAGCAAGCTGGAGCTGCGTCAGGTGGCTGCGATCAACGGATTCCTCTTCCTGGGCAAGTCGACGATCAAGAGCGCGCCGTTCAACGTGACCGAGCTGCTGCCCACGGCAAAGGAGTTTTGGGCGACGGTGATGAAGTCGCCGGAGTGGCAGCGCGAAGGCACGCTCCTTCGGGAGGTGCCGGTGCTGAAAGCGCTGGCGAAGGCGTGGTTCTACTGCTTCATCGCGAAACGGAACAAGAAGGAAAGCAAGGCGACGGCTCTGCGCGCCTACATCCGGAGCACGGTGTTCGACAGGGCGTGGATGAAGAGTGTTCCAAAGCTGTCCGATCACACCGTTGCGTCCGAGGGCGAGCCCGGCTTCCGTTTCTCGCCCGCGCACAACGACATCGTGGGGGCGATCGTCGCCCACGTGCTGCGCTAGTTTCCCTCTCGGCAGTATGCGCATGACTGAGAACCAGGGAACGCGTGGGAATTCGTGAGAGTTCAGGTTACTCCGTCCTTGCGCCATCTCGCTGAGCGGTCCAATGCTTCGGGTGTCGTTCGCAATCGAACGGCACCCGTTGTCGGCACTGATGGCAGAGCGGAGCCAGGGGAGGCTGCCAGGATGGCCACGAAGTACAGGGTGCGGCGGGACGGTGCACGTTCCACTAACTGTGGTCGCTCGCGTCGCCGGCGCCACGTGCGGTCTGTGAAGCGCAACCACACGTCGAACAACCGCGCGACCACGTAGACCGCCAACTCGCCACCGCGGGAAGGCGCCAGCACGTTCGAGTTCCATTGAGGAGAAGAGCAGCCCCGTGCGCCGCGGCGCCTTCGCGAGCGTCGTCTCGTCATCAGCGCCTTCCTGGTCGCCGCCGGCGTCGAGTTCCTCATCGGCATCCGGGCTCGGATCGGAGTTCTGCTCGATTGCCGTTTCGCTCGGCAGCAGCAGCCCTGTCACGCGCCAGACCAGCGGCCCTTGCGGCGGCAACTCGCGCGAGGGGGTGCTCGTTGCCCGGAACCACCACGTCGATCTGGGGCTAGTCCACCAGTGCGTCTGGGACTTGGTGTGCGCTGCGAGTCGCGCAACTCTCCGTGCTGCGCCGGCAAGTCATCCGATGACGCTCGCCCAGTACGCAACCAGAAGCGCGAAGGCGGCATCTACATCGCGGGCGAGGACTCCGGCGTCGGCAGCCAGCGTTGCGTACTCGTTCCTCCAGGATGCGGGCGGCGGCGCAAGTTCCGTGGGAAGGCCCTGCCTGGCTCGGGCGGCGAAGGTTGCGCGAGCGGCCTCGTGCACCTCTCGCTCCTCGAGCGCGCCTCGCTCGACGAGCAGCACCATGTCGACGAGGTCCTTGACTCGGCGGTTCTCGCGCTCGCCCCACGGATACGTGTAGGCGTGCAGCTTCTCGGCGAACTGCTGTGGTCGACCGATCGCTCGCACTCGCGCGGGTCCGATGCCCGCGAAGCCGAGCAGGTCGTCGCCGACGAGCACCTCCGGTGCGCCAACGAGCGCGTCACCCAGCCCTACGTCGACCTGAGAGCGGCCAAACTCCTTGTCCGCGAGTCGTGCAGTCACGGGGAAGGACGCGCCGCCCCCAGGCGGCCCCTGTAGTTCCTTGCGCGCTTCTCCGACCGTGAACTGCAGAAAGTCGCCGAGGTCGAGTCGAACCGCCTGCTGGAGCGCCTCACGGATTGCGGCGAGCAAACTCAGCTCCGGACTCGATCCTGAATCGCGCGCGATCATGACGAGGTCCACGTCGCGCGTGGAGCGGGCGCGTGGGTGGTAGCGCAGCTCGAACGCCATTCCGCCCTTCAGCAGCCACGGCGCGTCGTCGGCGTGGAACAGCCGCGCCAGCAGCCTCTCGAGCATGAGCTTCGTGCGCAGCCTCTCGAAGGTCGTCCCGCGCTTGGAGGCTTCGTTCCGCAGGCGATGGTCGAGCGCCTGACGCATGGCCACGGCGCTTGCGGGGCGTTGGCTCATGGCGACTCGCCTTCGACGGACTCGAGCGCCGCGCGGAGCGCGTGGTCGGCCGGAAGCGAAGCGGCGGCGTGCGCGAGGTCGCGTCGCAGCACAAGCCCCCCATCCAGCGCCCGTCGCAGCGAGTTCTCGAACTCGAGCCTCGTCACGGCGTGGTCTGTGGAGGTGTCGACCAGCGTGCGCAGCGGCGTCGTCACGCGGAATCCCACGCGTTGCTCCCAATCGGCGCGTTCCAGGCGCGCTCGATGCAGCACGCACACTTCGAGCGGCCGCTTGCGGAATCCGGGCGGCACGGTCAGGTGGACCTTTCCAGGCAGCAGGTCGGTGATCCCGTGCACGACTAGCGCGGTCGCATGCGACACGATGGCCTGCGGCTCGTCGGCGCGGTTGCGGCTCCACAGCGCGAGTTCGATCAGTTGATCGTGCTCGCTCATCAGAACCGTCGTGAGCCGGTAGATGCCGTGTCGGACCGGCTTCAGGCGGCCCGTGCGCACGTGGTATGCGATGTGGGGAGAGCGGTACCCCTGCGCGGCGGCCTGTTTGGCGGTGAGCAGCCCGCCCTGCTCCTCGGCGAGGCTCTGAAGGGCGCGTTCGGCGGCAAGGCTGGAGCGGGGCTGCATGCACAATCCGTCAGGAAAGTTGACTGATTATGCGCCGAGATGCGACGGCCGCAAGCCGCTTCGGCAAGAACCGTCAATTTTATTGAGGGTTCCTGCGCCGAGACGGGTCCTGCCACGACGAACCGATCCGCCGGGCTACCCAATCCGGGATCGCGTAGGCCTCGCTGCCCCCGGTGAGCAGGACCGCGAACGGCGGGGCCAGCGTGCCCGGGCCGTGCAGGGCGGCGGGCGCAAAGGATCGGCCTCACCAGGAGTCCGGGGCCACGAACCGGCCCTGGTGCTTCGAGTTCGTCGGGACGTCGACGCGGTCGCAATCGACCAGGCGACACGCGTGCGCCGAACTGCCGTCGTCGCGCGGACCGCGCGCCCGCGCGCAGGCACGGTCGTCGCCAGAGCACCCGCGCCACCGCTCCAGCGCTCCTAGCCCGGCTCATGAGCCCGCGCGCTTCGGTCAGCACTCAGTTCGAGGGCCACTCAACGGATGCGCCCGCCACGGTGAGACTCCACCTCTCGCTCGTCGACGACTGCCTGCGGCGGACGCCATGCGCTTGGATGTTCCAGCCGCACGTCGGCTCGAGCACCGACATCAACCGCCCCAACGCGCTGGAGTTCACGCTCGAGCCGTAGGCCGTCGAGCAGCCTGCGCGCGAGAGCACGGCACGCCGCGAACGCGCATGGGCGCGCTCGAACATCGATCCGGCCGCCTCCTGCTGCTCCGCGCGATCGTGTACGCGAACGTCGCTCAGCACCACGCGTTGTTCAGCACTTCGCCCATGCCGCCGGCGCCGGGCACGATGTAGCCGTGCTCGTTGAGCCCGCGCTCCTCGTCCCAGCGCTCGCCGGGCAGCGCCGCGAGGACGTCGGGCGCCGACAGCCCGCGGTCGAGCCGCGCGGCGTAGACCACCAGGTCGTCGAACGCGCTGGTCACCGCGCGCAGGTACTCGGGCGTCGCGATCATCGGCATGGCGACGATGCGCGCAGGCCGGCCGAAGTGCTCGCGATAGTGCTTCACAGCGCGGATCGTGGTGGCGCCGGTGGCCCCCATCGGATCGGGCATGAGCAGGATCGCGCCCTCGACCGAGCCGCCGATCTTCGAGCCCGACAGATCGACGCCGACGACGTGCCCCTGCGCATCCGAGCGGCGCGCCATGTTGAGGTGATCGAGGCGCACGTGCTCTTCGGGCAGCACCGCGGTCAGCATCTCGAAGCACACCTGCGACGGCACGATGCCGGCGCGGATGATGTCGACGATCACGACCTTGGTCGCGGGGTCGATCACCGGGCCGCGGTACACGCCCTCGCGCGGGTGCGCGTCGCTCATGCGCGTGGGCTCTTCGATCTCGACGCGCGGCAGGTCGTGGCCCGCCACGTTGGCCAGCATGATCTGGTACACGCGGCGCAGCGTCGCGGTGAGCTCCGGATGGCGGATGCGCTTGCTGCACAGCTTCGACAGCGCCGTCAGGAGGTACAGGTTGTCGAGCAGGTGCACGCTCGGCCCGTAGCGATGCTCGAGCTCCCAGCCGCCGCTCTCGTGTTCGCCGCGTTGAAGGATGGGCATGGCTCGAGGTGCTCTAGTTCGAGGTGGCGCTGAGCGCGGCGGCGAGGGCCTGGACGAGGCGCGGAACATCGCGCGCGGGCGTCGAACACAGCGCGACGCGCAGCGCGCCGGGAATCGGGACGACGAACACACCCGCCTCGCGCATGTGCGCCGCCGCGGCCTCGGCGCGGGGCGCGAACACGCTCACGAAGAAGCCGCCTTCGTAGCGCGGGTAGTCGAGCTTCGCGGCGTGCGCCGCGGAGTTGAAGGCCGTGACGCGCTCGTCGAGCAGCTTGCGCAACGCGTCGCGCTCCGCGTCCGCGCGCGCGCGCAGCGCCGGATCGGCCAGCACTCGACCAATCGCGAGCTGGCCCGCGTGGTTGCAGTTCGACCAGGTGCCGCGGCAGGAGAACGCGAGCGCGTTGTCGAGCCGCTTGCGCTCGGCCGGATCGGAATGCACCGCCACCAGCGCGCCGACGCGCGCGCCGTACTGCGTGAACGACTTCGAGGCAGTCCACGCGACCAGCAGCAGGGCCTCCCCCACCAACTGCGCCGCGTGCTCGACCCACACTTCCGAGCGCGGGCCGCCGAACTTCGCGTAGGCGTGGTCGACCAGCAGCGCGACCGGCGCACGGCGCGCCGCGGCGCGCACGATGCGGGTGACCTCGCTCCACTCGGCGCCGTCGAGCGAGTAGCCCGTCGGGTTGTTGCAGGGAGTGTTCAGGACGACGAGCGCGCGCCCCTGCGCAGTCAACTGTCCATCGAGAGCACGCTCGAAGGCCGCGCTGTCGAAGCGCCGCGCGCTGTCGAACATGCGGAAGGTCTCGACCTTGCGCCGCGTGTGCTCGGCGAGCGTCTTGTACGGACCCCAGTAGTACTCGGGCGCGAGCAGGGCCTGGCCGGGCTCGAGGAAGTTGACGATGGCGTGGTGCAGCGCGCCGGTGCCGCCGGGCGTCGCCACGGCGATGGAGTTCTTGGCGAGTTCGCTGGCCCCGAACAGGTCGGTGACAACCGCGTCGAGGAAGCCGCGCTCGCCAGCGATCGGCGCGTAGCCGGCCGCGCGCTGCGCATCGACCTGCGCGAAGGCGTCGAACACGCACTTCATCACGGCGAGCCGCCCTTGGTCGTCCATCAGGGCCCCGAGCGTCGCGTTGATCACCGCCTCGCCAGCTTTGGAGCGCCGCTGCGCTTCGGCGTTGAGGGCGAAGATCGGGTCGTCGCCCGATCGGCTGCGGGCGGCTTCGATCAGAAAGGGCGGCGTGGGCTGCAAGGCGGACTGCGTCATCGGCTGGGGGCGTCCGCGCGCACCCTGCGGGACAGTTCCCGCGCGCGCCGGACGAACCCACAGGATACCCGCCGCCCCGCGGGCCCGCCCGCCGGAGATCGGCGCCCGCCTGCGCTCGCGCGGATCTCCGCAGCAAGCCTTGGCCGGGCGCGCGCGCGGGGGTGTGATGAACGGCCGCATGGCCGAGTTCGACGTCGCTCTCTCGTTCTCGCGCGAGGATCAGGCCGTCGCCCGTGAGCTCGAGCGGCGCCTCACGCTGCGCCGCGTGAAGGTGTTCAGCTACCAAGGACGTCCGGAGGAAACGCTCGGTCACGAGTTGGACGAGCGCCTCCGCGAGGTCTTCAGCGCGACGCCGATCGTGATCGTGCTCGTCTCCGCGAGTTGGGACGGGCCGAAGACGCGCTTGGAGCTCGAAGCCGCTCTCTCGGGCGCGGCGGCGAAGACGGGCCTCGTGCCGGCGCGAATCGACCTGGAGGAGTCACGGCTCCCGGAATCGCTGCGTTCGCGCACGCACTACGACCTGAGCCAGGGAACCGAGGGACTCGTCGACGCCGTGGCGCGCACCGTCGGTCGAGGGAACGGACTGACGGAGCGGGACAGGGCCTGGGCAGCGCTCGCGACGACGTCGTGCGGCGCCGCCGCGCTCTCGACTCTGGGCTTCCGCGACCTGACTCGAGCGCAAGATCTCCTGCTGTGGCTCGCTGCCGGAACGCCGATCGCGCTGCTCGGCCTGGGAGTCGCGCTTCGTCGGCGCGCAGCTCGACGCAGCGGCGCGCGAACTCGTCTGCAGACGCGTTTCGAAGCCGCGCGCGATTCAGCGGAGCGCTTCGTGCTCCACGCGCTGGCCCTGCTGCTGATCTGCACCCTCGCCGTTGGAGCGCACACTTGGCGCGAGGTCCGCGCCGAGCACGCCGTGCGCGCAAGCTTGTCGCGCGACTTCGACGGCCTGCGGCGCGCACTTCACGAAGCCGTAGCCAAGGTCGACACGCTCGCCACGCGCGCGACGACGCTCGGCGCGCCCGAGGATCAGCCGAAGGCCGCTGAGCTGTGCGTCGAGTACGAAGCGGCGCTGAGCGGTCTGCGCTCCGCGCGCGACGCGCTGATCGAACGCGTGCGCGACCAAGCCGCGCTGCCGCCCGAGGCCGATTGGAAGTCGATGCACGAAGCTGCCGATGCGCTCGTGAGGACGGCCGACACGTACTTCGGCTACCAGATCCGTGAGCTCGCCAAGCCGCCGGCGCCGCGCCAGAGCTCAGAGCTCGTGCGAAGCGCGCGAGCGGGCAAGGTCAGAACGCTCAGCACCTACCGCGAGCTGTGGAACCAGACGTTCGAGCAGTTGGAAGCGGCGGGCTCGGCGCTCCAGCAGAGCTTGAACGAGCACGTCGAACGCCACGCGGCGCGCTGGGTCGGGATCGTCGAGCGCTGACGCCCGTTCGCGCCCGCGCGCGAGCTGAGCGCTACAACCCGCGCGTGCGCGGATCGCCGGGGACCAGGCCGCGCTGCACGGCCTCGAGGGCCTCCTTCTCGCGCGGCGTGAGCTTGCGCTCCTGGTAGGAGCGGTGGTCGTGGCTGCGGATGCGGCGCAGCGCGAGGTAGCGGTCGTACCACGGGCGCGATTCGAGCAGGCCGAACTGGAACTCGGCGGCGTGCGCCACGATCCAGACCGCGTCCTCGGCCAACGGATCGAAATCGACCGCCTGGAGCGCCAGCGCGCCCGCTCGCCGCACGCGCTCGGACTTGGACAGCGCAGTGAGTTGCGGATCCGGCGGCGAGCCCGCATCGGCCTCGGGGAGCGCGCGCTCGGCCTGCTGCGCGAGAAGCTTCGACTCGCGGAGCAACTCGTCGCGCCACGCGATCGTCGACGCGAGCTGCGGACGCAGGCGGGTGCTGAACAACGCGGAGGCCATCAGCTCCTGCCGTTGGAGCGCCGCTTCGCGTTGACGCATGACACCAGCGCGGCGCACGCCCTCGCCCTCGGAAGAGCGCGCGAGTTCGAGCAGCCGATCGAGGGCCGTTGAATCGAGTTCGGAGCCGCCGGTCAGCTCGCGCAGCGCGCGCAAGTCATTGCGCACGGCGCGCAGCACCGCGGCGGCGAGGTCGACGCGGGTCGTGATGTTGCTGGCCTGCGCCTGCGAGAGCAGGACAAAGCCATCCGTCGCCGCGCGCAGCACGCGCAGCCCGCGTTCGAGCTCGCGCAACTCCGCCTCGCAGCCCGCGAGCACTTGGGCGCGGACGCGGAAGCGCGTGTCGAGCACCATCGAGCCCAGCGCGCGCGCCGCGGGGCCGCCCGACTCCAGCACCGGCAGCGGATCGGCGTCCAGCTCGGTGAAGCGCGCGTGCAGCACGTCCAGGCTGCGCTCTTCGAACGGCGAGAGCAGGTCGAAGTAGTGCGCCTCCTCGTAGCCGTGTCGCGCCAGCGCCACGAGCACCTTGATCTCGCTGGTGAGGCCGTCGAGCTCGGCGCGGAAGGCGCGGTCCGGCTCGGCGTTCGAGCGCACGACCGACAGCACGTCGTTCACCGGCGTCTGGCCGCCGAAGCCGCGCCGTCCGTCGGGAGCGAGAGGCGCTTGGGCGAACGCCGCGCTGAGCACGCCCCACAGCGCGACGCCCACGTGCAACGCGCGGCGCATTCTGAGCGACAGGTCCATGGAAGCCATCGTGACTCGTTTCTCCCGCGGCGAGTATCCCGGCGGCGAGCCCAAGTCACGAACCCGGTGCTTCGGCTGCGTGTTTCGCCCCAGCGGCGGCTGCGCGAGGTGCGCAGGTGTGCGGATCCGGCGCGCCTCGGCCGCGATCGAGCCCGGCGCCCGACCCGTCGTGTCGCACGCTCGGCTCGGACGGGCTCCACGACGCTGCCAACCTGTTGGAGCGGTGCTTCCACTGCGATCTCAAGCAGAGTGCGTCGAGTCGAAGACGGCGGCGCCACGCGTCCGACTGGATCCGCTCAGGATCGCCCGACGCAGGGGCGGCGCGTCGGCTGCAACGCCTCTCCGGCGAGCTCGCGGCCGTCCGCCCTCGTGCGGGGCGCCGCCCGGAACTTCCGGTCGTGATGGCGCGACCCAGCCGCACTTCCGACGCGCGAGACGTCGAGTGAGTCCGAAAGTGCGCGCCTGGGACCCGCGCAGCGCGAGGGAGCGACTATGGTGGTGAACGGGATGAGAGCCAGCGCTCGTGCTGCTCACAAAGTCCCAGGGAGACCCTCATGCAGCGCCATCTATTCCTCGCCTGCGCCGCAACCCTGTTGGCGTGCGCTTCAGCGCAAGCCCAGATGCGCGTAGTGACCCAGTCGCGCAGCGTCTACGTCAGGGCGCTTGCGGGGCAGGCCAACCCGCCGATGCTCGATCAGTTGGTGAGCGCGCCCGACACCGGGCCGTTCAACGCGAGCCCGAACGTCCAGCGCTCGAGTTCGGAGGCGAACGCGAGCGCGTCGGGCTCGCAACTGTCGACGATCGCCACGGATCAGATCACCTGCGACTCCTCCACTGCCGCGAGCGCCAACATCACGGCCGTGCCGTGGGACCCCTTCGTCGCAAGCAGCGCTTACGCCTCGAGCTGGTTGGAGGTGACGTTCGACCTCGACTATCCGGTGCGGTTCGAAGCAACCGGAAACCTGTTCGCCCCGTACGCGTCGTCGTACGTCACGCTTGATCGGCCGTCCGCGCCCACGGTGTGGTCGCAGTCCCCGGGCCCCCAGGCGAACACGCCGATCGACGGCAGCGGCGTGCTCACTCCCGGTCGCTACAAGTTGATCGCCTCCGCGAGCGCCAGCGCGTCAGGAGCATCCGATCCGTTCGGACAGTCGGGCCTCGACCTGGAGTTCGTCGTCGAGTCGCTGGTGGGCGACAACTACTGCGCGACGAACCCCAACTCATCAGGAACCACGGCGGTGATCGGCGCGAGCGGCAGTTCGACGGTCTCCGACGCCGACCTCGTGCTGCACGTCGGCGGCGCGAAGCCCAACGCCGCGGGACTCTTCTTCTACGGACCGACCCAGGCTCCGCTGCCCTTCGGGTCGGGCGTGATGTGCGTCGGCGCGCCGCGCTACAGGTTGAGTGCGCCCGCGCAGACGAACACGTTCGGGGCGCTCGATCACGTCATCGACTTCAATGCTCCTCCGGCGGGCTCGGGACCGTCCGCGTTCGCGCCGGGCGTGACCTGGAACTTCCAGTTCTGGTATCGCGACGCCGCCGCGAACCCGACGTTCAACACCTCGAACGGGCTCTCGATCGCGTTCCAGTGAGCGCAGGGGCGTAGGAATGCGGCGCGCGGACGGACCGCGCTCGCCACGAAAAGCTGAATTCGTCCGGCTCGCTGGGGCCAGACGTCGTGGGGCGATCGAAGGGCGCCGGCGCTGGCGCCCACTTCGATCGGCGTCGAGCGCTCGAGCGGCGCGCGCCGCGTCCCCTGCGAGTCCGTCCACCCATGCAGCCCGTCCGTCGCACCGCCCCCATCGCCCTCACCGCCGTTTGGATCCTCGGATCGTCCGTCTCCATCGCATCGGAGGCCGCGTCAGCGGAGCCCCGCGCCGCAGCCTCGACTGAGCCCGGCGCCACACCGCCGACGAAGACGCCGCCCGAGCCCGACGGCGCGCCGGTGTCGCTGTACTTCGGCGACGTCGACGCGGACGGACTCGACGACGCGCTCGCCATCGACCCCGCGGGCCGCGTGTCGCTCTTGTTGAACCGCGGCGAGGGCCGCTTCGACGACTTCACGGTTCCGAGCGGACTGGCGGCGCTCGAGGGCGCGACCTGCGCGCTGTTCGCGGACTTCGACGGCGACGGCCGCGCCGACCTGTTCGTCGGATCGAGCGAACGGCGCCTGTGGCGCAACCGCGGCGGAGCGTCGTTCGAAGCGCTCGAGAGCGGCCTCGACCACGACCTCGTCGACCTGGGCGCGCGCGCGATCGATCACGACCGCGACGGACGGCTCGACCTCGCGCTCAGCACCGAAGCCGGCGACGTGCTGCACCGCAACTCGCGCAACGGTCGCTTCGAGCGCGTCGAGTTGCCCGGCGCCGACAGCCTGCCCACGAGCGTCGCCGCGACCG
>CALKYE010000031.1 GCA_938003765.1 uncultured Planctomycetia bacterium | reverse complement strand
GCTCAAAGGCGACTGGCCGAAGACGATCGACGAGTGGGAACGGGCGAGGCCGCGCTAACCTGCCGCGATGGACGTCAACTGGTACTACCACCGCAAGTCGTGAACGAGTTGCGTGCGCGCCGACGAGTTCCTCGCCGCGCGCCGCATCGCCGTCCGTGAGACGGCGGACGCTCGCAAGGAGCGCTTCGAGAAGAACGACCTGCGCGCGCTGTTCAAGGGCGCGAAGAAGGTGATCGCGGTCAAGGCCAAGAAGCGTGCGGAGTTCGATCTGGCGCGCGAGTTCGATCTCGAGGCGCTGGCCGAGGCGGTGATCGGACCGACCGGCGGATTGCGCGCGCCGACGCTCAAGGTGGGCGACACGGTGCTGGTCGGGTTCGGCCCCGAGGCGTGGGCCGAGTTCTTCGACGCGCTCTGATTGTCGTTGCGCGCGGACGATCGCGCCCTAACCTGCGCGCCCCACGCGGAACATCGATGTCGAAGCTGCTCGAAGGACTGAACGCTGAACAACGCCGAGCGGTGACGACGACCGAAGGGCCGGTGCTCGTGCTGGCCGGCGCCGGCTCGGGCAAGACCAAGGTCATCACGGTGCGCATCGCGCACTTGCTCGAGAAGGGCGTGCGCGCGGAGAACGTGCTCGCGCTGACCTTCACGAACAAAGCCGCGCGCGAGATGCGCGAGCGCGTGGGCGGCCTGATCGGCAAGCAGCGCGCCGAAGCGCTGTTCGTCGGCACGTTCCACAGCTTCTGCATGCACGCGCTGCGCGAGCACGGCGAGGCGGTCGGTCTGGGCAACGGCTTCACGATCTGCGACGCGTCGGACCAGGTCTCGACCGTGCGCAGCGTGCTGCGCGAGCTGCGCGTGGCCGACGCCTCGATCCAGCCGGCGCAGCTCCAGGCGCGCATCTCGCTCTACAAGAACAAGCTGATCTCGGCGGACGACGTGCTGAAGAAGCCGGGCGACGAGACGGACGAGCTCGTGGGGCAGGCGTACCAGCGCTACGACGAGCAACTGCGCCGCACGCGCACGCTCGACTTCGACGACCTGTTGCTCTACACGCTGCGGATGCTGGCCAAGAAGCCGGTGCGCGACCACTACCGCGAGCGCTTCCGCTACGTGATGGTCGACGAGTACCAGGACACCAACGGTCCGCAGTACGAGATCGTCAAGGCCATCGCCGGCGGCCATCGCAACCTGTGCGTGGTGGGCGACGACGATCAGTCGATCTACGGCTGGCGCGGCGCGGACATCACCAAGATCCTCTCGTTCGAGAAGGACTTCAAAGGCGCGGCGGTCGTGCGCCTGGAGACCAACTACCGCTCGACGAGCCAGATCCTCGGCGCGGCCAATCGCGTCATCAAGAACAACAGCAAGCGCCACGAGAAGACGCTCAAGAGCGCGTTCGGCGACGGCGATCCGATCATGGCGGTCAACGTGCGCGACGACCTCGAGGAGGCCGATCACGTCGCGCGCGAGATCAAGGCGCTGGTCGAGAAGCGCCAGGCCAAGTGGCGCGACTTCGCCGTGCTGTTCCGCGCTTCGGCGCTCGCGCGACCCTTCGAGGAGGCCTTCCGCGCGCGCAGCGTGCCGTACGTGCTCGTGGGCGGCATGAGCTTCTTCGACCGCAAGGAAGTGCGCGACATCACGGCCTACTTGAAGCTGTGCGTCGCCCCGCAGGACGAGCAAGCCTTCCTGCGCGTGATCAACTGCCCGCCGCGCGGCGTGGGCAAGGCCAGCCTCGACAAGGCGCTCGAATTCGCCGCCGGGCACGGCATCTCGCTGGTCCAGGCCTTCGAGCGTTCGGGCGAGGTTCCCGGCCTGCAGCCGGGCGTGGCGACGATCGTGCACGACTTCCAGAAGCTCCTCGCGACCGCTTCGCACGGGAACGAGCACCTCGCTCTGCCGCAGCGCATCGAGCGCATCCTCGACGCGGTCAACTACGCGCAGGAACTCGAGCGGCTGTACCCCGACGAGGCGACGCGGCTCCTGCGCGCGAACGCGGTGAACGAGATCGTGCAGCTCGCCGACCGCCACCAAGCGAAGAACAAGCGCGCGTCGCTCGCGACCTTCCTGCAGGAACTGACGCTGACGGCGAACGACACGGAGTCCGAGGCCGACAGCGAGCGCGACGTCGTCACGTTGATGACGCTGCACTCCTCGAAGGGTCTGGAGTTCCCGCGCGTGTACCTCGTCGGCCTGGAAGAGGGCTACTTGCCGCACACGCGCTCGATCGCCGAGGACACGGTCGAGGAGGAGCGCCGCCTGATGTACGTCGGCATCACGCGCGCCAAGCGCAACTTGACGCTGTGCTACACGCAGCAGCGCGTGAAGTTCGGCAAGCCGACGCCGTCGATGCCGTCGCGCTTCCTGTTCGAGATCAAGGGTTCGCCGCCGCCCGAGGGCTGGGTTCCCGCGGGGCAGGCGCCGCCCAAGCCTGCGAGCATCAAGGGTCGCAAGAAGGCCGCGAAGGCGAAGACCAAGGGCGCTGCGGCCGCGCGCAAGTCGCTCGCGCCGCACAAGCCCATCTGACGCGCGCGTCGCTGCTCGCGCTGATCAGCGCGCGACCAGGCCCACGAGGTCGATGGCCGGCGAGCCGCTGGGCTCGAAGAGTTCGACTTGCACGGCGCCGGGCTCGAGCGCGCCGGTCGTGACGTCGAGCCAGCGCCAGGTTCCAGCCGCTGGGTCGCTCGCGCTCAGGCGGAGCACGCCGCTCGTGAAGCGCACGCGGCGGCCGACCCGGACTCGCACGCGCAGCGAGCCATCGCGCGAGGACGCGTAGCGAATGCGCACGCGGTGCGCTCCGGAACGCTCGACGCGCAGCGGAAGGGACACCCAGTTCGCCGAGGAGCCGCCCCAGCCGCGGCTCACGCTCTGACCGCCGGAGGCGCCGACCTCGTGGCCGAAGTAGCCGCCGTGGAACGAGCCGAACGCGAGCGCGTCCTCGGCCTCGCGATAGGAGCCGCCGTCCTCGGGGATGGAGCTGAGCCACCACCGCGCCGCGGCTCTCACGCGCGCATCGCGATCGCCTGCCGCGCGGTGGAGCATCGCGCGCACGGGCTGTCGGTGGCGACGCGAGGCGACGTAGCGCACTGCGTCCGCTCGCACCTGCGCGTCCTCGCTGGCGAAGCGCTGGTCGAACCCGCTGAAGAGCAACCCGCCGGTCGCCGCAGCGAGCGAAAACCGCGCGCGCCCGCCTCGGCCGGCCACCAGCGCGACGAGCTGACCGCGCGAGCCGCGCGCATCGGCGTAGGCGATGTCCGGCGCCGCGGCGGAGAACTCGCGCGCGACGCGGGAGTGGTGAACGAGCTCTCCGTCGAGCCACAGCGCGCACGCACCGTCCGTCGCGATGGCGAGCGTCAGCGGAGTGCGCAGCGCCTCGGGAAGCGTGGTCGCGAGCACGCAGTAGCCGGGAGCTCCGTCGGGGAAGGGCAACTCGAGCACGCCCGCAGGCGCGACCTCGACGACCTGCCACTGAGCGCCTTCATTCCTCGCCAGCGGCGGCGCCGGCCCCGCTTCCTCCATCGAGCTCCAACGCCAAGCGAGGTCCTCGGCGCCGAGCGGGTCGAGCTCGAGGGGCGCCGCGCCTGAGACCGTCAGCGGTCCGACGCAGCGCCAACCGTCGACGCCCTTGATCGTCGCGAGCGTGCCGTGCGCGGGCGCGACTCCGCGAGCGGCGTCGAGCGACGCGCGGTCGAGCGGGAAGCGATAGCGCGCGAGGATCGGGCGCGCGCGATCGGCGCCGAACGCGCTGAGGCAATCGGCGGCGAAGCGCGCCGGCCACAGGTGCTCCGGAGGTGACGGCGGCGCGTTCAGCGATCCGCGCAGCAGCTTGCCGATCGCGCTCCAATTGCGTCCCGCCGTCCGATCTCCGCCGGTGGCGAGCTCCATCAGCAGTCCGGCCGCCGGCTCGTAGTGGGGGATCTCCTCGATCGGAAGCGGCGTGGACAGGTACTCGCGCTGCGCGACCGCGGGGTAGTGCGCCGCGTAGTGCTCGCCGCGTCCCGCGAACGGCGCGCCGAGCGACGCGAGGTGCTCGGGCACGAGCGCTTGCATGAACTGCGCCCATCCCGTCGACAGCCCCGCGACGCGCAGATGACGGGCCGAGTCGTGCGCCTGGAACCCGTAGTCGAGCTCGTGGAAGAAGCGCTCGAACCACTCCGCGTCGTCCCAATCAGCGCGACCCACGTGGATGCGCAGCTCGGCGCCGACGCAGCGATGGCCGCTCGCCAGCTTGGGATCCGGCCAGATCACGAAGCGTCGTCCGACGCGCGCGACCGGGTCGAGACCGCGAACGTGCGCGAGCACGCGATAGCCCAGGTCGAGGCGCCTGACGAAGTCGTGGGTCGCTGCGCTGCTCGCGAAGCCCTCGGTCGCCAGCACGATCACGTGATGGCCGAGCAGCGTGCGAGTGGCGTGCGGCGCTGCGGCGCGCATCCATTGCAGGCACTCGCGCTCCTCGCGCTCACTCGCCGGCGGAGCGGCGGCGCCGAGGTGTTCGCGCACTGCTGCTAGCGCATCGCGAAACTCGCGCGTGTGAGGCGGCTGATCCGGCAAGCTCGGGCCACCCAACTGCGCGGCGCATGCGATCAAGCAAGCGACCGGCGATGCTGCGAGGGGCAGCATGCAGCGGAGGATCGCAGGGACCCGCGGAAGTTCGCAAGGCCGCAGCGCGGCGAGGGGCGAGCTTCCCAAACATGGGTCATGCTCGGCAGGCGCCCACGCCCAGCCGCCGCAGGATCAGCTCCAGCGGACAGAACCGCGTGAATGCGGACTGCAGCAGGTTCGCCCCGACAAAAGCCGTGAACCACAGCCAGCCAGGGTGCACGTAGTGGGCGAGCAGCAGGCTCGCGAGCACGAACGAGCCGGCGAAGGCGCGAATCCAACGTTCGATCGACATGGCGTTCTCCTCGGGCGGCGCGCGCGCCGCCACGCCACACTCGCCCGGCGCCCGTGAACTCTCGCTACGACTGCTGTCGTAGCGCGTTGCGGAACTCGTCGGAGCGGGGACTCGGGCTGCGCTTGCCGCGTTGCACGAACCACACTCCCGCGAGCACCAGTGGGCCGCCCAGGAACTGCTGCGCTGTGAATGGCTCCGCGAGGAATGCGAACGAGGCCGCCACCGTCACGAACGGTTGGATGTACTGAAACGAGGCCGCGCGTTCCGGGCCGAGCGTGGCGAGCGCGCTCGAGAAGAGCCACATCGCGAGTCCGCTGGCGAGCACGCCGAGGAACAGCAGGGCGCCGACCGATTGCGAGGTGGGAGCTGCGCTCCACGTCTCGCCCAGCGCCGCCGCGGTCGCGGCCGTCGGCGCGACGGACACGGCGAGCGCTGCGGCGCTGATGCGCAGCCCGCCGCTGCGCTGGACCGCCTTCAGCGAGAGCAGCGAGTAGGCCGCCCACGTGAACGTCGACGCGAGCATCAGCGCGTCGCCGACGCCCGCGCGCGCGAGCTGCGCTGGGCGCGTCGCCGTGAGCACGAACACTCCGCAGGTCGCGACGACGATTCCGACCCAGCCGATCGCTCGCATGCGCTGCTTCAAGAACAAGTGCGCGCCCACTGCGACGAGCGCGGGGATGAACGCGACGATCCATCCCGCGCGCATGGTCGAGGTGAAGCGCATCGAGAGCGTCTGGATCAGCATGTGCGCCGCCATGAGTCCGCCCAGGAGCAACACGCGGCGACGGTCTTCGGGCTCGGGAGCGAGCGGTCCGCCGCGAACGCGCAGAATCACGTAGAGCGCGGCGGCGCCCAGCGCGTTGCGCATCCACACGACGCCCAGGGGCGCCGCTGACGTCAGGGCCAGTTGGATGGCGAGAAAGGAAACGCCCCAGATCAGCGTTGCGCCGAAGGCTTGGAGCAGTGCTTTGCGCACGTGCGGGATCCTACGCGCACGCGTCGGAGCGACAAAGGCGCGGACCCGCTCGGGAGACGCGCGGACACGCGGGGTTTTGCGCGCGATCAGTTGCGTACGGAGTGCTGCTCCACCGTAGGCAACAAGGCGTGCCAGCGCTGCGGACAAGGTCCGGAGTGAGTTCCCGCTCGCAACGACTACAGGCATTCGCGTTCCGACGAATCCCCTCGAGCGTGCAGCGCTGGGGCTGGAGCCCCGCCTGATCCCTCGCATCGGAACCCAAGGAGGATTCCTCAGCCATGAAGTCCAAGCTTCAAACCAGTCGACACGCGTTCCGGGTTGCGTGCGGGCTCCTGACGATCTCGTCGTCGGCCTTCGCGCAGATCTCGTTCGAGACCCCGATCGCGTTCCCCAGCGGCAACCAGCCGAGCGGCGTCGCCCTGGCGGACTTCGACGGCGATGGCGACATCGACATCGCCGCCGCCATCCACGACCCGGCGCGGCTCGCGCTGTTGCGCAACACGGGAAGCGGCATGTTCCTCGCGCCGGAGTTCACGACGCTGATCGCCGGCACCGATCCGATCGCGCTCGTGGCGCGCGACTTCAATCTGGACGGGCACCCCGACCTGATGCTCGTGAACAGCGCCACGAACGGCATGCGCTTCCTGCGCAACCTCGGCGACGGGCACTTCGTGTCCGGCGAGGGGCTGGCCGTCGACCACAATCCGCGCAACATCGACGCGGCGGACTTCGACGGCGACGGCGATGACGACATCGCTCTCACGTGCCGGGACGATGACACGGTGCAGTTCATCCGCAACGAGGGCCTGGGCCACTTCACCCTCGTGCAGACGCTCGCCGCGGGCGACAACCCGCGCGGCCTCGCGTTCGGTCGGTTGAGCGACATCGCCACTGTGGGCGCCGCGCCGCTGGACGTGGCCGTCGTCGCGCACGGCTCGCGTCAGGTGCGGCTGTACCGCGGCGTGGGCGACGGGACCTTCGTTCCGAGCGGCTTGCTGACGCTGGGCGGCATCGAGCGTCCCGAGGCCATCGCCATCGCCGACATCGACAAGGACGGCGACGACGACATGGTCGTGACGCTGGCTGACACCACCGTTCACGACATCGGCGTCTTCTATCAGCTCTCGCCCGGCGTGTTCTGCCAATGCGAGTACTTCGACGTCGGCGGCGTGCACCCCGTGGGCCTGGTCCTGGGTGACTTCGACCGCGACACCTTCATCGATGCTGCGACCGTCAACTCGGCGACGAGCAACGTCAGCGTGCTCCGCAACCTCGCGGCGCAGCAGTTCGGCGAGCTGCAGACCATCGCGGTGCTCGGGCCGGACGCCGCGGCGATCGCGACCGGCGATCTCGACGGGAACCACTACCTCGATCTCGTCGTGACCAACGACGGCGGCAACAGCGTCTCCGTGATCCTCAACGGCCGCGACAATCCGTCGAACTACTGCCTCAGCTCGGCCAACTCCGCCGGCGCCGGCGCGCACATGGCGTGGTCCGGCATCCCGAGCGTGACCGCCAACAACTTCGCTCTCGCGGTCAGCGGCGCGCCGATCTCGGTCAACGGGCTGTTCTTCTTCGGCGAGACTCCGACGCAGGTTCCCTATCAGTCGGGCTACCTGTGCATCGCTCCGCCGGTGGCGCGACTGGGTCCTGTGGTGATGACCAGCTCGACCGGCGTCGCGTCGCGACCGCTCGACTTCGGCG
Organism: uncultured Planctomycetia bacterium; assembly: GCA_938003765.1. Classification (GTDB taxonomy): domain Bacteria; phylum Planctomycetota; class UBA1135; order UBA1135; genus WYBT01. The sequence continues at coordinate 39,480 of CALKYE010000031.1, read as the reverse complement.
TCTGGCCGACGAGCGTGATCTCCGCGGGCAGCGTCTGGAACGCGCAGTTCTGGTATCGCGATCCGCTGGCCGGCTCGGGCGGCTCCAACTTCAGCGACGGCCTGCGCGTCGTGTTCGAGCCGTAACGCCTGACGAACGGCGCTGAGCCACTGTCGCGCGCGGTCGAGTGACCTCTCGGCCGCGCGCTTCGTTGCATGCGCCGCGTGGAGCTACTCGCGCGGCCTGAACACCGCCACGCTCGCGGTGTAGCCGTGCAGGAAGTTGCGGCCGCCGACGGGGCCGACCTCGCCCATGGCGAAGAAGCCCGCGACGGGGATCGACTTGTCCAACCCAGAGCGCACGCAGGTGATGTCGTGGTTGGGCGTCGCGAACATGCGCTTGCCGCGGCCGTTGCAGGAGAACAGCAGCGCGCCGGCGGAGCTGGCCGAGCTGTCGCCCGCGAGCTTGCCGCCGCCCTGGCTGGTCATGAGGTGGGTGAGGTCGTCGGCCGCGGACGCCGCGTCGCGCACGAGGAACTGCACGGTCTGGCCGCGGCGCAGCACGTCGGTGATGGCGAAGGCCTTGTGCTCCTGCGACACGCCGCGGATGTTGCGCACCAGGAAATCGCCGCGCTCGAACAGACTCTTGGTGACGTCGATGGCGACGCCGATGAACGGTTGGCGCTGGAACAGCGCACGGTCGGCCGGATCGAGGGCGCGCACCGTGTCCATCAGCACGTCGAGCGCCGGCTTGCCGCCGAGCTTGTGGATGAAGTGCTCGTCGCAAGCGGTGACGACGAACGGCTGGCCGACCGGCCGGCAGCCCTGGCTCACGACCGAGCGCACTTCGACGCCGCCTTCGAGCACGACGCCGATCGCGCCGCCGGCGTAGAGGCCGGTGTTGGTGATGAGCAGGTTCTGGCCCGGGCCCATCCCGCCGCTCGCCATGCCGCCAACTGCTGGAACGCCGGGGAACTTGTCGTTGAGGCGCTTCAAGTACTCGTCCATCGGGAACGAGTAGGGATCGCCGAGGATCAGGATCGACGCGCGCTTGGGATCGCGGACGTCGGGCAGCGCATCGAAGTCGAGCTCGCGCTCGCCGACGAGCTGCGCCTGCGCTTGGAACGGCCGCAGTTCCGTGCCGGGCAGCGCGGCGCACCACACGGAGAGCGCCGGCTCGTCTTCGACCTCGCGGTCGCCTCCGATGATGCTCTCGCCCGTGCAGCCCACGACGACCTTCGCGCCCGTCGCGCGCGTGAGGCGCTGGCCGAGTTCTTCGATCGCGCCGCCGTAGTGGTGGGACACGAACACCGAGCACAGGTCGGCCCGCGCGTCGCCGAGTTGATCGGCGAGGCGCTCGAGCACCTGAGCTTCGGCGCGCTCGGCGTCGGGATCGACGGACAGGGCGGAAGCGAAGCGCGGGGCGTGGGGCATGGCGTTCGGTGGTGCTCGGGGCTCGCGGCCCGGATCGCTCATGTTGCCATGACTGGCCGGTCAGCGTCGCACGCAGCTGTGTGCACAGTACGCATAAGGGCGTCGTTGTCGGGCTTCGCCAAGGGATAGAATCGCGCCGCTTTATCGCCGCCGCGGGCGCTGGTGGGCCGAGTGCCCCGCGCGCCGAACGTGGGCGGTCACCTCTGACCCCAACAGCCCAGCGCAACATGACCCAGTCGAGCGCCAGAGATGCCGAGCTGCCGCTGCAGCAACACGAGAGCATCGTGATCCGCTTCGCCGGCGATTCCGGCGACGGAATGCAGATCACCGGCAACCAGTTCACGCACACCTCTGCGGTGATCGGCAACGACCTCGCGACGTTCCCCGACTATCCCGCCGAGATTCGCGCGCCCGCCGGCACGCGACCGGGCGTTTCGGGCTTCCAGGTGCGCTTCAGCTCCTCGGACATCCACACGCCCGGCGATCAGCCCGACGTGCTCGTGGCGATGAACCCCGCGGCCCTGGTGGTGAACATCAAGGACCTCAAGCCGGGCGGCATCGTGGTGGTCAACACGGGCCAGTTCGCGGACTCCGACCTCAAGAAGGCGAACCTGACGAAGAGCCCGCTCACCGACGGAACGCTCTCGGGCTTCCGCGTGATCGAGATCGACATCAACAAGCGCGTGACCGAGGCGCTCAAGGGCACGCCGCTCTCGAGCAAGGAAGTCCAGCGCTGCAAGAACTTCTACACGCTGGGCCTGATGTACTGGCTGTACCACCGCCCGCTCGAGACCACGATGAAGTGGCTCGACCAGAAGTTCGCCAAGCGCCCGGAGCTGGCCGAGGCGAACAAGCTGGCGATGCAGGCGGGCTACAACGCCGGCGACATCCACGAGCTGTTCCAGGGTCGCTACGAGGTCGCGCCGTGCACCTCGATGACGCCCGGCACGTACCGCAACATCATGGGCAACGACGCGACGGCCATGGGGCTCGTCGCCGGCGCGCAACTCGCCGGACTGCGTCTGTTCCTCGGCTCCTATCCGATCACGCCGGCCTCCGGCATCCTCGAAGCGCTCGCCAGCTACAAGCACTTCGGTGTGATCACGTTCCAGGCCGAGGACGAGATCGCCGCGATCTGCTCGGCGCTCGGTTCGGCCTACGCCGGCTGCCTCGGCCTCACGACCACCTCGGGACCGGGCGTGGCGCTCAAGACCGAAGCGATGGGCCTCGCGGTGTCGGTCGAGCTGCCGCTCGTGATCGTCAACGTGCAGCGCGGCGGCCCTTCGACGGGCCTGCCGACCAAGACCGAACAGGCCGACCTGTTCCAGGCGATCTTCGGCCGCAACGGTGAAGCGCCGATCCCGGTGATCGCTGCGTCGACGCCGTCCGATGCGTTCGAAACGGCGATCGAAGCCTGCCGCATCGCGGTGCAGTACATGACGCCGGTGATCCTGCTCACCGACGGCTACATCGCGAACGGCGCGGAGCCGTGGAAGCTGCCGAAGGTCGAGGACCTCACTCCGTTCCCGGCCAAGCAGCTCAAGCAAGTCCCCGAGGGCGGCTTCCTGCCCTACGCTCGCGACGCGCACTTGGCGCGGCCTTGGGCGGTTCCCGGCACGCCGGGCCTCGAGCACCGCGTCGGCGGTCTCGAGAAGGCGCACCTGACGGGGAACATCAGCTACGACCCCGAGAATCACGAGTTCATGGTGCGCATGCGCCACAACAAGGTGATGGGCATCCGCGACTCGATCCCGACGCCCAACGTGTTCGGCGACTCGACGGGCGACGTGCTCGTGCTCGGCTGGGGCTCGACGCGCGGCGCGATCACGAGCGCGATCGAGGAACTGCGCAAGAAGGGTCGAAAGGTGTCGGGCCTGCACTTGCGCCACGTGTGGCCGCTGCCCAAGGACCTCGACAAGATCATGGCCTGCTTCCGCTCCGTGCTCGTGCCGGAGATGAACATGGGTCAGATGGCGCGCATCCTGCGCTCCGAGTATCCGCAGCAGAACATCATCAGCTACCCCAAGATCCAGGGGCAGCCGTTCCGTACGTCCGAACTCGTCAAGAAGATCGAAGGGCTCCTGGAGAAGTAACCATGGCTGACGCGCAAGCACTCACCAAGAAGGACTTCAAGTCGGACCAGGAAGTGCGCTGGTGCCCCGGTTGCGGGGACTACGCCATCCTCAACTGCGTGCAAGGCATCATGGCCGCGCTCGGCGTGCCCAAGCACCAGATCTGCTTCGTGTCGGGCATCGGCTGTTCGAGCCGCTTCCCGTACTACATGAACACCTACGGGTTCCACTCGATCCACGGCCGCGCGCCCGCGTTCGCGACCGGCATCAAGACCGCGAACCCCGAGCTCTCGGTGTGGCTCGTGACGGGCGACGGCGACGGGTTGTCGATCGGCGGCAACCACATGGCGCACATCCTGCGCCGCAACGTCGACGTGAAGATCTTGCTCTTCAACAACGAGATCTACGGCCTCACCAAGGGCCAGTACTCGCCGACGTCGCCGCAGGGACTCAAGACCAAGACCTCGCCCATGGGCTCGGTCGATCGGCCGATGGATCCGGTGAGCTTCGCGTTGGGCTGCGGCGCGACGTTCGTGGCGCGCACGATCGACACGCACCAGAAGCACATGGAGCAAGTGCTCCTCGCCGCGGCGCACCACAAGGGCGCGGCCTTCGTCGAGATCTACCAGAACTGCGTGATCTTCAACGACGGCTGCTTCGATGCGTTCGCCGACAAGACCGTGCGCGACGACAAGACCATCGACCTGCGTCCCGGCCAGCCGATGGTGTTCGGCAAGGCCCTCGACAAGGGCATCAAGGTCGACGGTTGGGAGCCGCGCATCGTGCCCGCCGCCGAAGCCGACGTGTGGCGCTCCGACACGCACTCGCCCGGTCCGGCGTTCGTGATGTCGCAGATGGACTCCGACCCGGCCATGCCGCGGCCGATCGGCGTGTTCCGCGACGTTCCCGGGCCGATCTTCGATCGCTCGGTGCACGAGCAGATCCAGCGCGCTCAGACCGCCAAGGGCGTCGGCTCGCTCCAGAAGCTGATCTACTCGGGCGAGACCTGGACCGTCAGTTGAGCTGACGGATCGCCGTGCGCTGCGAGCGCGCGGCCTGAACTCTCCACGCGCGCGATCCTCCGGGTCGCGCGCTGTCGTTTCTCGAACGCTCGGCCGCGACTACGCGTCCATCGCCCGGCGCAGCACGCTGCCGAGCGAGCGCGACAAGCCGCCCGAGGAGTCGCGCGCGAGCTGCTGGAACGTGTCGAGCGCCGCCGCCTCTTCGCGCGCGATGGCGCGGCCGTCGGCGTGCAGCAGCGAGAGGGCCAGGCGCTCCTGGCCAGGATCGAGCGACACCACGCGCACCGAAACCTTGGCGCCGGGCTCGAGCTGCGCCGCGAGGTCGCGTTGGCCGCGCAGGTCGGCCTGGCTGTTGTGCACCAGGCCCTCGATGCCGGGCAGGACCGCGATGAACGCGCCGAAGGGCACGATGCGCTTCACGGTGCCCTCGATGATGCGTCCGGCGGCGAGGCGCGCGCCCGCGGCGCTCCACGGGCTCGGCTGGAGCTGCTTGAGCCCGAGTGACACGCGCTTGCCGCTGTCTCGGATGGCGAGCACCTTCGCGCTGAGCGACTCGCCGATGTGCACGACGTCGGTCGGGTGGCGCGGACGTTCGTAGGCGAGGTTCGAGACGTGGATCATGCCTTCGACGCCGTGGCCGAAGGTCAGGAAGGCGCCGAAGTCCTCGATGCGCGAGATGCGGCCGTGGACGAGCTGCCCGACGCGCAACGCGCCGACTTCGCGCTGACGCTCGTTGTCGCGCTCGCGCTGCTGAACGAGCTTGCGCGACACGACGACGCGTTGGCGTTCGCTGTCGACTTCGATCACCTCGCAGGTGAACGTCTTGCCGACCAGCACCGCGGGCTTCTGATCGCGCGGCAGCCCCGTGTGCGACTTGGGCATGAAGGCGTGCAGCGGCCCGATCTTGAGCTCGAGCCCGTCGGGATTGGCGCCGGTCGCGCGCGCCTGCACCAGGCTGCCGGGCTCCATCTCCTCCCAGGTCGAGAGGCTTTGCGCGCCCAGCGCGAGCGCCCACAGTCCGTCCTCACGCCCTCGCAGCGTGAAGTCGTACTGGTCGCCCACGCGCGGAACGAGCTCGAACTGGCGCAGCGAGATCACGCCCTGCATGCGCGGGCCGAGCTCGACGAACACATCGTCGCCGTAGACGCCGACGACCGTCCCGCGCCACACCTTGAGCGTGTGCGCGCCGTGGTCCTTGTCGACGCCGCCATGGGCGGCGAGGCGCGATGCGCCAGGGCCGGAATTCACCGGGGCAGCGGCAGGACGGTGCGGCAGCATGTCCAAAACCCTCGGGGCTAGCCAAAACCAGGGGCGGGAGCCGTTGGATTGGGTGCGGCCAGCGAACCCGCGCGCGAGCGCGCGAGATCCTCGCCGGCCGAGTCGAATCCTAGACCCTGAATCGGCGCGTGTCTCGCGGCCGCTGCAAAGAGTTCTCAATTCGCCGCGCGGCCGCGCGCCACGCCCGGCGCCTCTTTCCAAGTCGGCCGCAACGACCGCGCGCCGTCAGCGCACGGGATAGGTCGCCAGCACCCACGCCTTCCAGCGTTGCTCGAGCTCGAGCACGTTGGTCCCCAGCGCCTTCGCGAGAGCGTCGCGTGTCTCGAGCCGCTTGCGGAGGAGCTTGCACAGCTCGTTGAACTTCACCGCGTCCGTCGCGATCAGATAGTCGACGTAGCTGAACGCCAACGCGTGCATGGGCAGGCTCAAGCCGTCGGTGTTCTTCTGCAGCACCTCGGCCATCGTCGGGAGGTCGTTCTCGGCCACCATGCGCCGCACCACGGGCTTCCACTTGCCGCCCTTGAAGTCGACGTTCGAGTTCTGCTCCTCGTAGCAGTAGTTGTCGCAGATCCCCCAGTAGCGCTCCTCGAACCAGTGGGCGAGCCCTTCGTCGACCCAGCCGCTCTTGATGTTGCCCAGCCACTGCGACGGCGCCTGGTGCGAGAGGATCAGGTGCGCGACGTTGTGCACGAGGTTGCGGTGCAGCGCGACGTCGTCGCGGAAGTTCTGCTTGGTTCCGAGCACGGAGTACGCCGGCGTCGCGCCGAGCAGCTTCACGCCGCGCTGATTGCTCTGGCCGGTGAAGCGCGTCGAGCCTTCCATCTGATCGTTCGGCTTGGACCACACGAACACCTGGCAGCGCTCCTTGAAGTCGCGCGGGCTGGTCTGCAGCACGCTGGTGTAGTCGTTGAACAGCTTGTCCAGCCGCGTCGCGTACAGGTGCATCAGCTCGTGGTGACGCACGGTGCGCTTGTCGACCTTGAGCTCGTCGAGCTCGAACACCAGCACGAGGTGCGGCGTCACGACCTTGCGCAGCGGCCGCTTCATCTCGTCGTCGAAGCGCGCGGTCAGCGTCTTCAAGCCGGCCTGCTGCGCGCGCTTGGTGGCGAGTGCGTCGACCCAGCGGGGATTCTCGCAGTCGGCGCAGTCCAGCCAGCCCGTTCCGCTGCAGGCCGCGCAGTCGGCGACGAGCGAGCAGAGCTGCACGCCGTCCTCGAGGTGCATCTCCTCCTTGGGATGCGCCGCGCACGGGATGCGGCCCTCGTTCTTGCACGGAATGCAGCGGACGAACGGCTCCGGTTTGGCGGGCTCGCCCTGGCGCGTCAGCGCCCGCGCGGACGAGAGCGCGGCGACGACGAGCAGCGCGACGATGAACTTGTGCATGCGGCGTAGTGGGCGAGCGCGATTCCCTGGCCGCACGCGATCCTACGCCCGCGTGTCGCTCACGACACGCCCCGAATCGTGCGCCACGGTTCGTCCTGGCTCACGTCGATCAGCGCCGGACCCTCGAACTTCGCCGGCGAGAGGATCGCGAGGAACACCACCGGCTCGTCGAAGGTGTTGTACGTGCCGTGGACTTCGTCGCGCGGCACGAAGGCGACCTCGCCCGCGCTCATCACGCGCCTCTCGCGTCCGACCCACTGCTCGGCGCGGCCCGAGACGTAGTACAGCACCTCTTCCATGCACGGATGGCGATGGAAAGCGTGGCTCTTGCCCGGCGGCATCGTCACGCGCACGACCTGGATCTGCTCGGCGCCGGTGAGGTCGGCGCGCGAGAGCCACTCGTGCGGCCCCCAGGGCAACACCTCGACCTTCGCTTCCTTCGACGTGACGAAGCGCAGGCAGTGCTCGCACTCCATCGCTCGCCTCAGCGCTTGCGCGCGCCCTTCGACTTCTTCGACGGCAGGCGGATGGCCTTGAAGGTCTCGATCTGCTTCTTGATCGCGATCTCGGTCGGCAGGCGCTCGGTCGAGCTCGCGCCGTAGAAGCCGTCCATGCCCTCGACGCGGTCGATGATGTACTGCGCGTCGTCCGGCATCGCGATCGGGCCGCCGTGGCACAGGCAGATCACGTCTTTGCGCACGCGCTTGGCGGCGTCGACGATGGCCTGGATCAGCTTCACGGACGTCGCGAGCGTCTTGGTGGACTTCGCGCCGATCGTTCCGCCGCTGGTGCAGCCCATGTGCGCGACGACGATGTCCGCGCCGGCCTTGGTCATCGCGGTCGCTTCGTCGGGATTGAACGCGTACGGCGTCGTGAGCATGTCCATCTCGCGCGCCAGGCGCACGCAGTCGACCTCGAGGCCGTAGCCCATGCCCGTCTCCTCGAGCGTCGCGCGCAGCTCGCCCTCGATCAGGCCGACGGTGGGGAAGTTCTGGATCCCCGCGTAGCCCAGCTCGCGCAACTCGCGCAGGAACAGCTTGGGCATCATGAACGGATCGGTGCCGCACACGCCGGCCAGCACGGGCGTGTGCTTGACGACCGGGATGACCTCGAAGGCCATCTCCTTCACGATCTGGTTCGCGTTGCCGTACGGCATGAGCCCGGCCGTCGAGCCGCGCCCCGCCATGCGATAGCGGCCGGAGTTGTAGACGATGAGCAGATCGATGCCGCCCGCTTCCTCGCTCTTGGCGGAGATGCCCGTGCCCGCGCCGCCGCCGATGATCGGCTCGCCGCGCGCGATCTGCGCGCGGAAGCGCTTGAGGATGCCTTGGCGCGAGTTGTCGTTCGTCTTGCTCATCGTTGAAGCGTCCAGCGGACGGAGTTGGCGTAGATCTGCTTGAAGGCCGGGTGTTCGTGCGCGCGGCCGTCGTGGCCGAGCGTCAGGACCACCGTGCGACCCTTGGCGCGCTCGACGGTCCACAGCACAGGGTACTCAGCGCCGGTTTCGAGGGAACGGCCCACGGCGAGCACGTGGATGCGCGCGTCGCTGTCGTTGCGTTCGGCGCGATACAGCTCGTCGACGATGCGAAAGCTCGGCGGCGCGCCGCTCGTGATGGGGTGGCTGGCGTCGACGATGCGCACCTCGAACTCCTGCAGCTTCTCGTGGCTGCGCGATCCGCCGCCGACTAGGCGCGCGTTGTACTCGGGCCAGTCGGGCCAGTTGAACCACGCGCCGGGGTGCAGCACGAGCAGGCCGTCGCCGCGCTCGACGTGCGCGAACAGCCGCTCGCGGAAGCGCGGGTCGGCCACGGACTGGTTCGTGCACAGCACCAACGACTTCATGCGCTCGAACTGGCGCGTGGCTTCGTTGAGCGAAGCGCTGTAGCGCGCGCTCCCGATCCCGGCCTCGCGCAGCAAGCCCAGGTCGAAGGCGTCGAACCACTGCGCGAAGTCGTGGCTCGATCCGCCGCCGAAGATCAGCACGTCGACGGGTTCGACCGGCTTCTCGACTTGCGCCGGCGCGCCGGGCAGCTCGGCCGTGAGCGCGACGAAGGTCGGCGCGAGTTCGTTGTCGAAGCTCTCGAGCACGATCGACTGGACGAGCTTCACGCTCTTGGGCGCGACCGCGAAGCGGCGCAGTTGTCCCCAACTGCCCTCCGCCAGCGCGCCTTCGACGAACTCCGAGCCCGGCACGTCGAAGTGCCCGATCCAGTCGGCGAACTCGACGCCGTTGTGGAGCACGTGCTCCTCGCTCGCGCCGTCGGCGAACTTCCAAGTCCACTTCACGATGGGCTTGGGCTCCTTGATGTACGGATAGCCCCAGCCGGCGATGCCGCCGAGCACGTGCACGCGCTGCACGACCGCGTTGACCTTCAGCTCGACGCGCTGCGGCTTGTGGAGCTTGGACTCCCAGTCGGGGTTGAGCCCGCCCTTGAGCGTGATGACGTTGTTGCCGGAGTCCGTGCGCTTGGGATCGAGGAACTCGAACGGCACGCCGTCGAGCGCCACGACGCCGAAGCGGGCGGGGATGTAGGGGTTCCCGTCGCGCTTGGTGTCGTACAGGCCGCGCGGCGAGTTCGAGCTCACGACCGGCTTGAGGTCGAGCACGCGCCAGTACGCGAAGTCGCCGGCGAGGTACGCGATCAGATCGCGCAGCGCCGGCGCGCCGAGCGCCTCGAAGCCCGCGGGCATCGGCGAGCGCCCCGTGTTCCGCAGCGACTCGATCTCGTCGCGCGGCAGCACCGCATCGCCGGCGCTCGAACGCAGCACGATGCTGTCGGAACTCTCGCGCACGAGCACGCCCGCGACGTTGCGCTCGTCGATCGTGGTCGCGATCCACTCGGCGTAGGCCGCTTCGACCGCGCGGTTGGGGTCGAGGATGATCGGCAGCAGGTCGTGCGCGCCGTGCGCGCCGATGCCGGTGAGGTCCGGCCCGACGACGCCGCCGGCGCCGAAGGCCGCGTGGCAGCTCGCGCAGTTCTGCTCGAACACGAGTTTGCCGCGCGCGCGGTCGCCGCCGGGCTTGTCGACCTCGGGCAAGAGGCTCGCGATCAGCGCGTTGATCTGCGCGTTCGATGCGCCGGCGAGTGTCTCGAACAGCTTCGTCGCGCGCTGCGAGATGGCGGCGTCGGGATGGTTGCGCAGGCGGTGCACCTTCTGCGGCCCGAGGTCGGCCATGGCGATCGACTTGGCATCGATGGCGCCGAGCAGCTCGCTCGACCAGCTAGCGCGCGACGCGAGCAGCTCGAACGCACGCTCGCGAGCTTCGAGCGAGAGCTTCGGGTAGCCCGCGCAGATCGCGCGCGCGGCGGCCGCGTCGTCGGTCTTCGCCAGCGCGGTCAGCAGTCGCTCTTGCTCTTGCGGATCCTGCGCCGCTCCGAGCAGCGCTCCAGCCTGCGCGAGGGCGTTCGCTCGGCGCGAAGCGATCGACAGCAGCGCCTCGAACGCGTGGAGGCGTCTCTCGAGCGGCTGTGCGCCGTCGACGAGGCGACGTTCCAGGCGCTCGCCCAGAGTGTCGAGCTCCGTGCGCAACTCGCCGTCGAAGCCCCACTTCGCCGCGACGGCGACCGCCGCGACGCCCAAGCGCTCGTCGCGCGACGAGACCATCCTGCGCAGGTGCGGAAGCATCGAGTCGTCCGCGCGCTTGGTCGGAGACTTCGATGCGCGCGCGAGCGCTTCGAGCACCGCGATCATGCGCTCGGATCCAGCGGCCGTGAACTCCACGGTCAGCGACTCCATCACGCTGCGCGCGCTCCCGTCTGGATCGCGCGCCATGGCCGAGAGCACCGCGTCGACGACGTACGCATCGCTCTGTTCGGGCAGCTCGACGACCGCGTGGACGTAGCCGCCGATATCCGCCGCGGCGAGGCGCACGCACAGCGAGCGCGTCCAGTTGTCGTTCGCGTCGCGCACGAAGAATGGAATGGGCGGCGCACCGGCGGCGGCGATGGAGTGAGCGGATGACGCCAGCGCACTGAGCGCTAGCAGGCGCAGCCGCGGCAGTTCGGGGCGCGCGCTTCGCAGCACGCTCTCCGAATGGCGCGCAACAGACTCGTCCAGCGACTGCTCGGCCAGGATCCTCGCTGCGGCCTGCCCGAGGCGCGGATTCTGTGGGCCATCGCTGAGCCACTTGATCAGCTCGAACTGGAGTTGGGTCAGTTCGGAGCCCACGCGCGCAGCGAGCCACGCCGCTCCGATGCGCGTGAGTTCGTTCGGCGAACTCTTCATGAGCTTCGCGGCCAGCGCAGTCGTTTGGCCGTCGCCGCTTTCGACCGCCAGCCGCGAGGCTGTCGAGCGCACCCACGCGTTCGGGTGTCCCAGCAGCGCCACCGCATCCTCGGCCTTCGTCGGCAACGGCAGCGCGAGAGCATTTCGCTTCGCTTGCTTGTGCTGCACGCGCCAGATGCGTCCGTGCACGTGGTCGCGGTCGGGGCGGATCGCGGCGTTGGTCGGGCCGTGCTCGGGGCCGCGCGTGTCGTTGTGGACCGCCGCCTGGTTGTAGAAGTCGAGCACGTACAGCGCGCCGTCAGGACCCACGCGCACGTCGACCGGACGGAACCACAGGTCCGTGCTCGCGATGAACTCCGCCTCGCGCGCCTTGCGAGCTTTGAAGCTCACGCCGTCGGGCTCGACGATGTCGTGGTGCACGAGGTTGACCGTCGGTTCGCACACGAAGTGCGAGTTGCGCCACTCGTCGGGCCAGGCGCCGCCGTCGTAGAAGGTCGAGCCCGCCGCCGCGGTGAAGCCGCCGACGAAGTCGATCTGCGCGTAGGGCGCATCCGTGCGCACGACGGCCGGGAACACGCGGTCGTGGTCGGGGATGTCCTTCCAGCTCGTGACGTTGCCGACGCGGTTGCCGGCGAGGAACTTCTCCGGCAGCACGACGTGCCGCAGGTGCGCGCCGTTCGCCATGGTGAAGAACAGCTCGCCCTCCTCGTTGAACGAGCAGCCCCAGGTGTTCGAGCCGTAGCTCGACACGATCTCGATCGCGCTGCCGTCGGGCCGGAAGCGGAACAGCCCGTTGCCGATCTTCCCGAAGTCGCGGCCCGCAGCGTTCGTGATGTGGTTCGAGGCGCCGCCGCTGTAGCCCTGCGTCGCGTAGATCCAGCCGTCCGGTCCCCAGCGGAAGTTCGAGATCACCGCGTGCGTGTCGCCGAAGCCGAAGCCGGTGAACACCGTCTCGACCTTGTCGCACACGTCGTCGCCGTCGGTGTCGCGCAGCCACAGGATGTCCGGCGCCGCGCCGACGATCGCGCCGTCGCGATGGAGCACGAAAGACGTGACGAGGTCGAGTCCCTTGTGGAACGTCTTGCGCTCGTCCATGCGCCCGTCGCCGTCGCGGTCGGTGAGGATCGCGAGCTCGTCGTGCGCCTTCACGCCGCTGAACTTCTCCTTGTAGGGATAGCCCGGCGTCAGCGCGACCCACATGCGTCCGCGCGCGTCCCAGTCGATCGAGATCGGCTTCACCACGAGCGGTTCGGCGGCGACCAGCGACAGATCGAAGTCGGGGTGCAGCTCGATGCCAGTGTGCGCAGCCTCAGGCTTCGTCGGCCCACCCGGCGGATAGCGCAGCGCCGCGGCTTCGCCTGGCTTCAGCAGCGAATCGACGTCGCGCTTGCCCGACCACGCGATCCCGCGCAACAGCAGCGTGCGCCACGCTTCGTGCGAGAACGAGTCGTGGTAGTGCCCCTGGATCGTCACGAAGGCGCGGTAGTCGTCCTTCTCGTAGGTCCACATCTGCGGCGTGATGTCGAACACCGAGTGGAAGCCGACCATCAGCACGTTGGCCTCCGGCGCCATGTGCAGCTTCCAATAGACCTCGTCCTTGAAGCGGAAGTTCGCCGCGCCGTCCGTGATCGGATGACGCGCGTCGCTCACGTACAGGTCGATCGTGTCGGTGTGCCAGCGCGAGTGCCCGTGCTCCCACGCGCCGCCGATCACGCCCTTGAACCACTGCGGATCGTCGCCGCACACCGCGTCGTGCACCGCCACGATGCCGCCGCCGCGCGCGAGGTAGCGCTCGAGGTTCGCGCGCTCCTCGCCGTGGATCGAGCCGCCCTCGGCGGCGTACAGCACCAGCACGTCCGTGCGTTCGAGCTCGGCCGCCGTCGGAAAGCGCAGCGCGCCTTCGACGCGCGCGCCGCGACTCTCGAGCAGCGGCTTCCACTCCTCGACGAAGCGCGGGTGGTCGTGCTCACCCGGTCCGTGCGTCTTCGGACCGCCGCGGAGGAAGACCCTCAGCGCCTCGGTCTGCGCGGCGCAGGGGAGAGTCGAGATCACGAGAGCGAGAGCGGTGAACCAGTGCCTCATGCGGCAAGTCTAGGGCGACTGCGTGCGGCGAACACCGCGACGGCGTGGCTAGAATCCCGAGCCCCCCGACTCGCATGGCGGTCCACATCTTCGCGACGCTCGACACCAAAGGCGACGAAGCCGACTTCGTCCGTGGCGAGCTGGCGCGCGCCGGAGTCGAGACCGTGCTCGTGGACACGGGCTGCCTCGGCGAGCCGCGCGCGCGGGCCGACGTCACGCGCGAGCAGCTCTTCGAAGCCGCTGGAACGAGCTTGGGCCAAGTGCGCGCCGCGGGCGACCGCGGCAACGCCGTCACGCTGGCTGCGCTCGGGGCCGAGCGGCTCGCGCGCCGCGCTTTCGAGGAGAAAAGGCTCTCGGGCGTGCTTGGCATCGGTGGAGGAGCTGGCACCACGATCGGAACCGCTGCGATGCGCGCGTTGCCGATCGGCGTCCCCAAGCTGATGGTGAGCACGCTGGCCTCGGGCCAGGTCGCGCACTACGTCGGTTCCAAAGACGTGATGATGCTCAACGCGGTGGTCGACATCAGCGGGCTCAATCGCATCAGCCGGGTCGTGCTGTCGCGCGCCGCGCAGGCGATGGCGGGCATGGTGCGCGCCGCGCCGCTCGCCGAGAGCGCCTCCGATCGGCCGATGATCGCCGCCAGCATGTTCGGCGTGACGACTCCTTGCGTCGAGGCGGCGCGCGCGCAGCTCGAGGCCGCTGGGTACGAAGTGCTCGTGTTCCACGCGACCGGCAGCGGGGGCAAAACGCTCGAAACGCTCGTGGAAAGCGGCCTGATCGCCGGGGTGCTCGACATCACGACGACCGAGCTCGCCGACGAGCTCGTGGGCGGTTTCCTGAGCGCCGGACCCGAACGACTCACCGCGGCCGCGCGCGCGAGCGTGCCGCAAGTGGTGTCGGTTGGCGCGCTCGACATGGTGAACTTCCACGGCGTCGAGACCGTGCCGGCGAAGTTCGCGGACCGCAGGTTCTATCGCCACAACGCCAACGTCACGCTGATGCGCACGACGCCGGACGAGTGCCGCGAGCTGGGCCGCGAGATCGGCCGCAAGCTGGCGAGTGCGAGCGCGAGTTCCGCGATCCTCTTCCCCCGGCGCGGCGTGTCCGCGATCGACCGCGCGGGCCAGCCCTTCGACGATCCCGCGGCGCGCACGGCGCTGCTCGAAGGGCTGCGCGAGACGCGCGGCGCCACGGAGCTCGTCGAGCTCGACGCCCACATCAACGACCCTGAATTCGCCGCCGCGGCCGCTCGACGATTGCTCGAGCTGATCGCGCGCTCCCCAGCGCCCCGAACCGCCAACCCGAGCCCCCGATGAGAACGAACTCCTGGACCTTGCCTGCTCTCCTGGCCCTGGGCCTGATCGCGTGCAGCGGCGAGGCGAGCCGTGAGAGCGAGACGAAGACGGCCGACGCGAGCGCGACGCCCTCGATCAAGGTCTGGTGGTTCCAGTGGGATCCGGCCACGGGCTTGCAGGAGCTCGGGCGCGAGTTCCAGGCGGAAACGGGCATCGCCGTCGAAGTGCAGCAGATCCCGCTCGCGTCCTACCAGGAGAAGGTGTTCCTCGAGTTCGGCGGCTCGCGCACGAACTTCGACATCGTGATCGGCGACAGCCAGTGGATCGGCCGCGGCGCGAGCGGTGGGCTCTACGTCGAGCTCACCGATTGGCTGCCGACGGTCGTCGACCTCGCGACGATCCACCCGCGCGCCGCGAAGTACCTGTGCGAGTACCCCGAAGGCAGCGGCCGCTGGTACGCGGCGCCGTGCGAGACCGACGCGGTGGGGCTCGCGTACCGCAAGGACTGGTTCGAGGACCCCAAGGAACGCGCGGCCTTCCAAGCGCGCTACGGGCGCGAACTCGCCGTGCCGGCGACGTACGAGGAGTTCCGTCAGGTCGCGGAGTTCTTCCAGCGGCCCGACGAGAAGCGCTACGGCTGCGCGATGCCGAGCGACCGCAACTACGACGGCCTCACGATGGGCGTGCAGAACCTGCTGTGGGCCTTCGGCGGCAAGTGGAAGGACGAGGACTCGAACAAGGTGGTGGGCCACCTCGACACGCAGGGCACGGCCGACGCGATCGAGTTCTTCAAGACGCTGATGAAGCTCGGACCCAAGGGTTGCGAGCGCCTGGACTACGGTCAGGTGCTCGAGAGCTTCACCAACGGCTCGACCGCGATGATCCTCAACTACTTCGCGTTCTTCCCGGGCATCCACGCGCAGTTCGGCGACAAGGTCGGCTTCGCGGTGGTTCCGTCGCACGAGGGGCGTCGCGTCGCTTCGCTCGGCGGCCAGGGTCTGTCGATCTCCGCCAAGATCCCCAAGGAGCAGCAGGAACGCGCCAAGCGCTTCATCGCCTGGTTCCTGCAGCGCAGCGTGCAGGAGAAGTGGATCACGAAGCCGGCGGGCTTCACCGCCAACGCCGAGATCCTCTCGAGCCCCGACTTCCGCGCGAAGACGCCCTTCAACGGACCGTTCGCCGACTCGGTCGACGCGATGCGCGACTTCTGGAACGTGCCCGTCTTCAACAAGCTGCTCGCGGCGACGCAGCGCTACGTGGGGATGGCCGTCGACGGCGAGATGCCGACGCAAGAGGCGCTGCAGAAGCTCGCGCTCGAGAAGGAACGCATCCTCAAGGAAGCGGGCCTGCTCTAGCTGCGGAGCTGGGCGCGCATGTCTTCGTCAGCGCCGCGCGCTCGTTCGCTCGCGTGGGCCCTGGTCGGGCCGACGCTGGCGTTGCTGATCGCCTTCAACGTCTTCCCGCTCCTCTACAACATCGCGTCGTCGTTCACGAACGCCGAGTTGATCGGCGGCGAGTGGCGCTCGGTCGGCGGCGCGAACTACGCGCGCGTGTTCGAGGACGAGCTGTTCGCCGGCGCTCTGCGCCGCACCGCGCTGTTCGTGGTGTGCGCGGTGACGCTGGAGCTGCTGCTGGGCTTCGCGCTGGCGCTGTCGCTCCACCGCGGACTGCCGGGCAAACAGGTCGTGCTCACGATCCTGCTCGTCCCGATGATGCTCTCGCCCGCCGTCATGGGGCTCTACTGGAACCTCGTGCTCAACGGGAACTACGGCGTCGTCAACCAGGGCCTGACAGCGTTGGGCTTCGACCCGCCGCAGTGGCTCACCGACCGCGACCTCAAGTTCTGGTCGATCCTGCTCATCGACGTGTGGATGTGGACGCCGTTCATGATGCTGATCGCGCTCGCCGGGCTGAACGCGATCCCGCCCTCGATCTACGAAGCGGCGCAGATCGACCGCGCGCGGCCGTGGAAGGTGTTCACGCGCATCACGCTGCCGATGTGCACGCCCGTGCTCGGCCTCGCGGTGTTGTTCCGCGCCACGGATGCGCTCAAGCAATTCGACCTGGTCATGGCCGTCACGGGCCCCAATGACGCGGCGACGCAGACGCTCTCCACGCTGCTCTATCAAGTCGTCTTCCGCGACGGCAGCGTGGGGCTGGGCGCGGCGTTCTCGTGCGTGATCCTCGTGCTCGTCATCGCGCTCGCGACGGTCTTCACGCGCTACATCGACCGACTGCAGAGCAAGGACGTGACGGCATGAAGTGGCTGCGCTGGCTCGTCGTCGCTCTGTACCTCCTGATCGCCACCGCGCCGCTTGCGTGGATGGGGCTGTCGTCGCTCAAGCGACGCGCCGACACGATCTCGCCGCACGCCAAGGTGCTTCCGGCAGCCGAAGCGCCCAGCGATCCGACTTCGCCGCGCTTCGAGGCGACGCTCGACGCCTACCGCGAGCTGAACGTCGTCCACGCGGGCGCGCAGCAGAGCTTCTGGCGCCACCTGGGCAGCAGCGTGCTGATCGGGCTCGTCTCGACGCTCGCGTCCGTCGCGCTCGGAACGTGCTGCGCCTACGGCTTCAGCCGCTTCCGCGTGCCGGGCGCGAAGGACTGGCTGTTCTTCGTGCTCTCGACGCGCTTCCTGCCGCCGCTCGCGGTCGTCGTGCCGGTGCTGATCATGTACCGCACGCTGGACCTGCAGGGCACTCACGTCGGCCTGATCGTGCTCTACACCGTCTTCAACCTGTCGCTCTCGGTGTGGTTGATGAAGGGCTTCCTCGACGAGATCCCGCGCGCCTTCGAGGAAGCGGCGCTGGTCGACGGCTACACGCGGGCGCAGGCGTTCGTGCGCGTGGTGCTGCCCGAGGCGCGCACCGGCATGGCGGTCACGGCCGTGTTCTGCCTGATCTCGTCGTGGAACGAGTACGGCTTCGCGATGACGCTCAACAGCTCGGGCGCCGTGACCGTGCCGGCGTACTTCGCTGGCTTGCAGGGCAACATCGAAGGCATGCCCTGGCCGCAGATCGCGGCGGGCGCGCTGGTGTTCGTCGCGCCGATCGTGCTCTTCACGGTGCTCGTGCGCGAGAACCTGCTCCGCGGCATGACCTTCGGGACCATCAAGCAGTGAGCACGCGCGAACGGTGGGTTCTGATCGGCATGGCCTGCAGCGTCGCGGTCATGCTCCAGCCCTGGTGGGGCGGTGGTTTGAGGGTCGGCTTCTTCGCGACGCTCGCCTGCACGCTCGCGCACATCGTCGTGGCGCACTTGCCGGAGCGTCGCGCGTGAGCTTCCTCGCGCTCGAGAAGCTGGCCAAGGTCTGGCCCGACGGAACGGCGGCCGTGCGCGGCGTCGATCTGTCGATCGAGTCGGGTGAGTTCGTCGTGCTCCTCGGGCCGTCCGGCTGCGGCAAGACGACGACGCTGCGCATGATCGCTGGACTCGAGACGCCGACGTCGGGCCGCATCGTGCTCGCGGGGCGCGACATCACGCGGCTGCCGGCGGCCGAGCGCGACATCGGCATGGTGTTCCAGTTCTACGCGCTCTATCCGCACCTGACGGTGGCCGAGAACATCGCGTTTCCCCTCGAGTGCGCCGGCGTGCCGCGCGCCGAGCGGATGGCCGCGGCCCGCAAGCTGGCCGAGCAGCTCGAGCTCACCGACCTGCTCGACGCGCGGCCCCGAGCGTTGTCGGGCGGCGATCAGCAGCGCGTCGCACTGGCCCGCGCGATGGCGCGCAAGCCGGCCGTGTGGCTGATGGACGAGCCGCTCGGAACGCTCGACGCGTCGCGCCGCGCGGACATGTGCGACTTCCTGCGCGCGCAGCAGCTCGAGCAGTCCATCGCCACGGTGTACGTGACGCACGACCAGGAAGAGGCCATGCGCCTCGCCGATCGCGTCGTCGTGATGAACGGCGGCGAAGTGCTCCAGGTCGGCGCGCCCAGCGAGGTCTACGACCAACCCGCAGCGCTGTTCGTCGCGCGCTTCGTCGGCAGCCCGGGCATGAACCTCATCGAAGGTGCGGCGCGGCCTCACGCTGGCGGCGTGGCGCTCGAGTCGTCCGGCGTCACGCTCGCGCAGAGTTCGACCGCGGCTCACCAAGGTCCGGTCGTCATCGGTGTGAGGCCCGAGAACGTGGCGATCGACGCCGGCGGAGCGCTGCGCGGTCGAGTGGCGCTCGACGCGTTCATGGGCTCGCACCGCTACCTGCACGTCGACACGCCGTGCGGGCGCATCGTCGCGCTCGGCTCGCCGGAGCGTTCGAGCGCGGTGGGCGAGGAGGTCGCGCTCTCGCTGCGCGCCAGTGGCGTTCGTCTGTTCGACTCCAGCAGCGGAGGGCGCGTCGCATGAACGCGCTCGAGCTGATCGACGTTTCCAAGCGCTTCGGCGCGACGTCCGCGCTCGACGGCGTGAACCTCTCCGTCGGCGAGCGGGAGTTCGTCGTCGTCCTGGGACCGACGGGCGCCGGGAAGACGACGCTGCTGCGGACCATCGCCGGATTGGAGGCGCCGGATCGCGGACAGGTCCGCCTGTTCGGCGCCGACTGCACGCACGCCAGCCCGGCCGCGCGGGACGTCGCGCTCGTGTTCCAGAACTTCTCGCTCTACCCCGGCAAGACGGTGCGCGAGAACCTCGCCTTCCCGTTGCTCGCGCCGGGGCGGCAACTCGCCGCGCGCGAGGTCGACGAGCGCATTCAGTGGGCGGCGCAGTTGCTCCGCATCGAGCGCTTGCTCGATCGCTCCGCGCGCAAGCTCTCGGGCGGCGAGATGCAGCGCGTCGCCATCGGCCGCGCGATCGTGCGGCGTCCGCGGCTGTTCCTGATGGACGAGCCGCTGACCAACCTGGACGCCAAGCTGCGCGAGGAACTGCGCGTCGAGCTGCGCGAGCTCGCGCGCCGGCTCGAGACGCCGGTCGTGTGGGTCACGCACGACTCCGCGGAGGCGCTCTCGATGGCCGATCGCATCGTCGCCCTGTTCGCAGGGCGCGTCGTGCAAGTCGCGTCGCCGCGCGAGCTCTACCTGCGCCCGTCGACGCCCGCCGTCGCGCGCCAGCTCGGCTCGCCGCCGATGAACCTGATCGAAGTGCGTCGCGCCGGCGCCGCCTGGCGTTTGCCCAACGGCGACGAGTTCGGCGCGGCCGGCGTCGAGGCCCCGAGCGAGGCGCTGCTCGGATTCCGCCCCGAGCACGTTCGCCTCGACGGTGGCGCGAGCGAAGCGGTCGTCGAAGTCGTCGAGCACTTGGGCCCGCAGCGCGTCGTCGTTCTGCGCTGGGGCGGCGCGATCGTGCACGCCACGGCGCCGACGAGCATCGACATCGCGGTCCACCAACGCGTCAAGCCGAGCGTCCCTCCCGAGCGCTGCATCGTCTGGCCGCGGAGTTAGTCTCACCACGAACCAGGAGCCTCCACCCATGATCCACCACGTCGTTCTGCTCAAGCTGCGCCGCGACACGACGCCGCAACGCGTCCAAGAGATCTTTCAACTGATCGGGAGCATGAAGGCGCACGTGCCGGGGCTGAAGAGCTACCACCACGGTCCCTATTCGTCGCCCGAGGGACTCAACAAGGGCTTCACGCACGGCTTCACGATGACGTTCGACACCGCCGCGTCGCGCGACACGTACCTGTGGCATCCCGAGCACGAAAAAGTGAAGGCGGCGGTGCTCGAGCGACTCGACGGCGGCCTCGACGGCGTCGTCGCCTTCGATTTCGAGAGCTGAGCGACGAAAGCTCGACGCAGGAGTCACGCGATGAAGATGGAACCGAGAACTGTCGCGCGACGCCTGGCGATCGCGCTGGTCGTGTCGGGCGCCGCGCGCGCGCAAGAGGCTGTGGAGTTCGAGCGCAAGGTGCTCTCGAGCGAGTTCACCTGCGAGGGCGCGAACTTCGGCGACCTCGACCGCGACGGCGACATGGACATCGTCGCCGGGCCGTACTGGTACGCGGGGCCCGACTGGACCACGCGGCACGAGCTGTACGAGCCCAAGGTGTTCGCGCCGGTGGGCTACTCGGACAACTTCTTCGTGTGGTGCGAGGACTTCGACGCCGACGGCTGGCTCGACATCCTCGTGGTCGGATTCCCCGGCAAAGAGGCCTTCTGGCTGCGCAACCCCGGGAGCGACGCGGCGCGTCGCACGCAGCGCTGGGAGCGTTTCGAGGTGCACGCGAGCGTCGACAACGAGTCGCCGGCGTTCGTGGACCTCACCGGTGACGGCAAGCGCGAGCTGGTGTTCCACATTGCCGGCCAGTTCGGCTGGGCGTCGCCCGACGCGGATCCGCGCGCTCCGTGGAAGTTCAACACGCTCTCGACGACCTTCCGCATCGGCGCGTTCACGCACGGCCTCGGCGTCGGCGACGTGAGCGGCGACGGCCGCGCGGACGTGTTATGGCGCGAAGGCTGGTTCGAGCAGCCGGCGCAGCTCGACAGCACGCCCTGGCGCTTCCACGAGTTCAAGTTCTCCGAGCGCGAGGGCGGCGCGCAGATGTTCGCCTACGACGTCGACGGCGACGGCGACAACGACGTGATCACCGCGCTCGCGGCGCACCACTTCGGCCTGTCGTGGTTCGAGAACGTGCGCGCGGACGGCGCGCTCACGTTCCGCGAGCACCGCATCATGGACGACGAGCCGGCGGACAACGCGCACGGCGTGTGCTTCTGCGAGCTGCACGCGGTGGACCTCGTCGACATGAACGGCGACGGCCTGCGCGACATCGTGACCGGCAAGCGCTGGTGGTCGCACGGCGCCCAGGGCGACCCGCAGCCAGGCTCGAAGTCGGTGACGTACTGGTTCGAACTCCGACGCGGCGCAAAGGGCGCTGAGTTCATTCCGCACGTCGCGAGTGAGGACTGCGGAGTGGGCACGCAGGTCATCGCGGGCGACATCAGCGGCGATGGCAAGCCGGACATCGTGGTCGGCAACAAGCGCGGCGTGTTCGCGCTCGTGCAGGGCGCGAAGCCGCGCGTCGGCGCCAGCGGCCCGCCGACCCTGGACTTCGAGTCAGGCGAGCTGCGCGGCTGGACGATCGAAGGAGACGCGTTCGTCGGGCAGCCGGTGCGCGGCGACACGGTTGCGGCGCGCGGGCGCGAGGCGAGCCGCCACGCGGGCGAGTACTGGATCGGCGGCTACGAGAAGCTCGGCGACGACGCGAAGGGCACGCTGACGTCAGATCCGTTCGAGGTCACCGCACCGTTCGCGAGCTTCCTGGTCGGCGGCGGCGGTCACGAGACGACCTGCGTCGAGATCCTCTCCGCGAGCGACGGACGCAAGCTGTTCACGACCTCCGGCGCGAACTTCGAGAGCATGCAGCGCGTGATCGCCGACCTGCGCACGGAGGTCGGGCGGCAGATCCGCATCCGCATCGTCGACAACCAGGCCGGCCACTGGGGCCACATCAACTTCGACGACTTCCAGTTCCACCTCCGCAAGCCCGACTTCGAGCGCGACCCGAAGATCCCGCCGATCTTCCCGCCCGATCGCGTCGAGCACGCTGGTCTGCGGCCCGAAGAGGCTCGCGCAGCGATGACCGTGCCGCCCGGCTTTCACGTCGATCTCGTCGCCGCCGAGCCCGACGTGCACCAGCCGATCGCGCTGTGCTTCGACGACTTCGGTCGCCTGTGGGTGGCCGAGGCCTTCGCGTATCCCAACCGCGTCAAGGGCGACACTGGCCCCGACGACATCGTCGTGTTCGAGGACGCGGACAACGACGGGACCTTCGAGAAGCGCACGGTCTTCGCGAGCGGGCTCAACCTCGTCAGCGGTATCGAGGTCGGCTTCGGCGGCGTGTGGGTCGGCGCGGCGCCGTATCTGATGTTCATCCCCGACCGCGACCACGACCTCGTCCCCGACGACAAGCCGCAGATCCTGCTCGACGGCTGGGGCTACGAGGACACGCACGAAACGCTCAACGCGTTCACGTGGGGGCCCGATGGCTGGCTGTACGGCTGTCACGGCGTGTTCACGTACTCGAACGTCGGCAAGCCGGGCGCGCCGGACTCCGAGCGCACGAAGATCAACGCCGGCGTTTGGCGCTACCACCCGCAGCGGCACGAGTTCGAGGTCTTCGCGTGGGGCACGTCGAATCCGTGGGGAATCGACTTCGACGAGAACGGACAGGCGTTCATCACCGCGTGCGTGATCCCGCACCTCTACCACGTGATCCAAGGCGGTCGCTACGAGCGCCAGGCGGGCTCGCACTACGACAAGTACGCCTTCGACGACATCAAGACCATCGCCGATCACCGTCACTACGTCGGGGGCGATCCGCACGGCGGGAATCTGCGCTCAGGCGCCGCTGGTGGCGGCCACGCGCACTGCGGCTTGATGATCTACGGCGGCGAGCAGTGGCCCGCCGAGTATCGCGGCGGCCTGTTCTTCGGGAACATCCACGGCAACCGCATCAACCACGATCGCGTCGTGCGCAAGGGCTCGGGCTTCGTGGGCAAGCACGCCGACGACTTGTTGCTGTCGAACGATCGCTGGTTCCGCGGAATCAACTTCAAGCAGGGTCCCGACGGCGCGATGTACTTCATCGACTGGTACGACAAACAAGCGTGCCACTGGACGGAGAACGAGCGCTGGGACCGCACGAACGGGCGCATCTATCGGTTGCGGTACGGGGCGCCGAAGCCGCCCGCCACGGCGCTGGCGAGCCCATCGTTCGACGACCTTGTCAGGCTCGCTGCCGAAGAATGGAACCCCTGGACTTCGCGGCGCGCGCGACGACGCCTTCAGGAGCGCGGTCGAGGCGACAACGACGGACTCAGGTTCCTCGCGCAAGCGGCGTGGACCGCGCCCGAACAACTCCGCGCGCTCTTTGCAGTGCACGCTTTGGCTCCGCACGATGAGGAAGCGTTCCTTGCACCGTTCGTGACCGACCTGAACCGCGATGAATACACCCGCGCTTGGGCGATTCAGTTCGCGCTCGAAGATCGCCGCGCGGAGTCTGAGACGCTTCGTGCGATGGAGAGAGCGGCCAAGAGCGACCCGTCGCCGGTCGTGCGCCTGTACCTCGCGAGTGGTCTGCAGCGCCTGCCGGCAGAGCAGCGCTGGGGCATCGCTGAGCGGCTGGCCAAGCGAGGCGAGGACGCGAACGATCACAACATCCCGTTGATGCTGTGGTACGGCGTCGAGCCGCTGGTCGCGCTCGATCCGGCGCGCGCGCTGAAGCTCGCGCGAGAGGCGCAGATCCCCAAGCTCGCGCAGTTCATCGTGCGGCGCGCCGCTGCCGACGCACGACTGCACGCGGCGCTGGTCGAGGCGCTCGCGGGGGAGTCGGACGCGGGCCAGCTCGAGCGCACGCTCGAAGAGACGGCGCGCGAACTCGACAAGCAGCGCGGTCTGCGCGCGCCGGCTGCCTGGGCCGACGCCTGCGCCAAGCTCTCCAAGCACGATTCGCAGCGCGTGCGCGAGCTCACCGGACGCGTCGCGTTGCACTTCGGCGATCCAGCGCAGGCGCCCGCGCTGCGCAAGCGCGCGCTCGATCGCTCGCTGCCGACGGCGGAGCGCGAGCAGGCGCTCGATCTCCTTGCGCGGCTCAACGACAGCGAGCTGCCGTCGATCCTGCGCCGCGTGCTGCCCGATCCGACGCTGCGCGGTCCCGCGGTCCGCGCGCTGGCCGAGTTCGGCGACGACGACGACGCGCGCGCGTTGCTCGCGCTGTACGCGAGCCTCGAAGCGCCTGAGCGCCGCGACGCGCTCGCCACGCTCTCGTCGCGCGCCTCGTTCGCGAGCCAGCTCGTCGACGCGGTCGCGTCGAACCAGATCCCGCGCGCCGACCTCGGGGCCTTCGTGGCCCGCAAGATCGAGAACCTCGGCGACGAGAAGCTCGCGGCGCGTCTGCGCGAGGTCTGGGGCTCGGTGCGATCGAGTTCCGCCGACAAGCGCGCTCGCATCGACGCTCTCAAGGCCGAACTCGGGCCCCAGCTCGCCGCCGCCGACGCGACGCGCGGCCGCGAAGTGTTCGCGCGGACCTGTCAGCAGTGCCACACGCTGTTCGAGGTCGGCGGCAAAGTCGGTCCCGACCTCACCGGCGCCAATCGAACCGATCTGGAGTACCTGCTCTCGAACATCGTCGACCCCAACGCGGTCGTCGGCCGCGACTACCTCGCCACGCTGGTGTGGACGCACGACGGGCGGCTGATCAGCGGCGTCGAGCGCGGCAGCAACGACTCAGCGGTCGTGCTCGTCACCGAGAACGAGACCGTGCACGTCGCGCGCGACGACATCGAGCAGATGCGCGTGAGCGAGCTCTCGACCATGCCCGAAGGGTTGCTCGAGACTCTCAAGCCGAACGAAGTCCGCGATCTCGTCGCGTACCTCCAGAGCCCCAAGCAGACGCAGTTGCGCGCAAGCGCCGCGACCGCGCATCAGTTCTTCGACGGGCGCTCGCTGTCCAACTGGACCGGCGCCGAGTGCTGGAGCGTCGAGAAGGGCGAGATCGTCGGCAAGACCGCGGGCCTCGCGCACAACGAGTTCTTGCGCTCGAGCCTCGAGCTGGGCGACTTCTTGCTCGACTTCGAGGTGCGCTTGGTTGGCGACGCGGGCAACTCCGGTGTCCAGTTCCGCAGCAACGTTCTCGATGGCGGCGACGTGGCGGGCTACCAGGCCGACATCGGGCCGGGCTGGTGGGGCAAGCTGTACGAAGAGCACGGACGTGCGGTGCTGTGGAACAAGGACCACGAGAGCGCGGTCGTGCGCGACGGCTGGAACCGCTACCGCATCGAGGCGCGCGGCTCGCGCATCCGGACCTGGATCAACGACGCGCCGTGCGTCGATCTCGACGATCCCGAGGGCGCGCGCCGAGGCATCGTGGCGCTGCAACTGCACTCCGGCGGTCCGACCGAGGTCCGCTTCCGCAACTTCGCGCTGACGGTCCTCGACTGACGCGCGGCGGACGACGCGCGCGCCGACTCAGAACAAGCAGGAGACGATCAGCGCAGTCTGCATCTGCTGCTGCGACAAGCGCACGCGGTCGGCGAGCATGTGGGCGAGCTCCTCGGGCTCGTCGCACTCCTTGGCGCGCTGGATCGTCGCGTAGTCGGCGCCGCCGCGCTCTCGCAGGGCCTTCACGATCTCGTCGCGCCCCATGGCCTTGATCTTCTGCGCCTGCGCGTAGTCGAACAGCGTCGCGCCCAGGTCGCGTCGCAGCGTCGCGAGGAAGCGCGCGCCGAAGGTCTCGTGCTCTTCGCTGGGTTCCATCGGCTTCATGTACCGGTGTTCGCGCTCTTCGTTGCGCGGACGGCGGCGTGCATTGTGGCGCATGCTCGCCAAAAGGGCGCGAGGCCCGCAGCGATCGCTCGCCGCGGGCCTCGCGCGTTCTCTAGCTCAGTCGTGGCTCAGCGCGCGCCGAGCACGCGGGCGTAGCGGAAGTACACCTCGAGGCACAGCACGCCGAGCGCGGTGGTGTACACGCGACCGCCGGCGTAGCCCCACGGGTCGACCTTCGCGTCCCACGAGCCCTTGGTGTCGCCGTCCTTGCGCTGCGACTTGACGACCGCTTGCTCCATGGCCTTGACCCACTTGTTCCAGTGGTCGCCGCCCATCTGGTACATGGCGTACGAGCCGTAGTACCAGTAGTAGAAGTCGGTGCCGGCTTCCTTCTTCGGGTCGGCGTCCCAGGTCGGGAGCTTCTTCGCCAAGAGGTCCGCGTGCAGGCCCATGATGGGCGTGTCCTTGGGGTCCTGGCCGAGGAAGATGCGGCACAGCAAGCCCACCGCGGTCATCGCTTCGCCGCGCGTCTCGACGAAGTGGTCGTTGATACGCGTCACGCGCGAGGACGGGGTGCCGACCGCGTCGTAGCCCACGCGACCGGTCTTGGTGTCGGTGGCCTCGTCGATCCAGGTCATCGCGCCCGCGAACGACTCCTTGTCGATCTTGAGCTTGGCCTCTTCCGCGCTCTTGAGCGCGAACACCATCCAGCCCGTGACC
Organism: uncultured Planctomycetia bacterium; assembly: GCA_938003765.1. Lineage (GTDB taxonomy): Bacteria > Planctomycetota > UBA1135 > UBA1135 > WYBT01. The sequence goes on along the minus strand of CALKYE010000031.1, from coordinate 12,794 downwards.
GAGGTGTCGTTCTCGCCGGTCGGCGGTTGCTGGTAGCGCCACGCGCCGTAGGGATTGCGCGCGCTCATGATGAACTCGACCGACTTCTGCGCCGAGCTCTTGATCAGCGGCGACTGCGAGAAGTAGTAGGCCTCGCACATCGCCAGCGAAGCGATCGCGTGGTTGTAGATGAAGGCGTGGCCGATGCGACCGCCGAAGAGCCCGTTGTCGGGGTCTTGCTCGTCCTTGAGCCACTTGATGCCGCGCGCGACGTTCTCCTTGTAGGGACCTTCACGCGTGGTGTTGCCGTCGCCGAGGAACGCGAGCAGCGCGAGGCCGGTCATGCCGATGTTGTTCGACTCTTCGCCGACCTCATCGCACACCGAGCCCGCCGAGACCTTGCCGCAGTTCTCGATGTAGTCCTTGGCCTTCCAGCAGCCTTCGGCCGACTGGTGCCACTTGAGCCACTCGAGGCCGTCCTTGAGCGCCTGCTCGACGCCCGAGCCGCCGCGCGCCTTCAGGTTGCGCCGACCGCCGAAGCGACCGCCGAACTTGCCGCCGGCGCCGCCGCCGATGCCGATCACGTCGTTGAAGGCCTTGCTGTCGAAGGGCGAGTCAGCGGTGAAGTCCGGGTCGCCCTGGACCGACTCGAAGTCCTCGTTGGTGTCCTCTTCGTTGTGGTCGGACACTTCCGCGTCCTTGAGGACCGGCTCCTCGGTCGGCTCCTCTTCGATCTCCTCCGGCTCTTCCGGCGGCGGGTCTTCGAACACCTCTTCGGGCGGGGTGTCGAGCGTGGCCTGGATCGTCGTCTGCGGCGCCTTGGAGAACTTGTCCCACGGGATCGCCATGCAGATGAGCACGATGATCACGTGCGCCGCGGCCGAGATGGCGAGCCACGGGGCCCGTCCCATCCAGTCGTAGAGCACGTCGTTGAAGGTCTGCTCGCGCTCCCAGGGCTTGGGAAGCGTGGTCTCGATGTGGATGTTGGACAGGTCGGGCTGGTCGTTGGCCATCGCAGGGCTCCGAGGGTCGCCGTGTTCAGCTCGGCTCGCGGCCCGGTCGGGCCGTTCGCCAGCCTCGCCGCGGGGGCGGGGGGGCTGATCACGTACGGGTGGAGGCGAAATAGGTCGTGGGACAGGCGTTCGTGTGTCTTCGACCCAGGCCGGGCGCCGGTGTCCGGCCGGGGTGTCGCGGCGTCGTGGACGCTCGCGGACTCGGTTCGGACTCGCGCGCCGCAGCCCCGAACGGGGGCTGCTGGCTGAGGTCGGGGCAGGCGGGGGGCAAACGCAGGGTTTGCAGGGGGGTTCAGAGTATATCCAGCGCGACGCGGCAGACGACGCGTCGGCTCGGCGCGAGCGTCGAGCTCGCGCGCGTCAGCGACCCTGCTCGGGCGGCGGCGACTGCGAGAACAGCTCTTCCGGCCACACGTAGGCGGCCTCGAGCATGCGCGCCAGCTCTCGATCGCGTCGGTAGCGGCCGAGGTTGTTCAACATCCGCTCGCGGAGCGCCTCCTGGGCGCGCGCGCTCGCGAAGTCGACTTCCGGGGCCTGGCGCTTCACGCCGGACACGATGCGGAAGGCGACCAGCTCGCCGTCGACGCGCTCGGGCTGCGGGTCGCTCACGTCGGTGGGCTCGGCCTTGGCCAGGAACTCACCCAGATCTGGATACACCTGGGTCACCAAACGCAGGGTTGCGTCGCGCTCCCAGCCGTCGCGCACCTTAGACGAGCTGTGCGAGTGCTCGCGCACGAGCGCGGTGAAGTCCTCGCCGGCGCGCGCCTTGGCCACCAACTCGTCGGCCTTCGCGCGAGCCTCCGACGCGCTGCCGGCCAGCTCGACCGAGATCCACAGGTTCTGGAAGCTGACGGTGGCCGGCAGGACTTCGCGCGCCGGGGTGCGCTCGAACTCGAAGAGCAGACGGCCGGGCCGCACGTAGCGATCGACGTTCACGCGACCCGAGGCGCCGGGCTGACGACCCTCGACGGCCAGGCCCCACAGCTCGCGGTACGCCGCGCGCTGTTTCATATCGCGCAGCACCTGCGGGTCGAGGTTTTGCCGCCGCAACTCCTCGCTGAGGTCGACGATGCCGCCGTAGTCCTGGATGTTCCCCTGGATCGAGTCGTCGACGTAGCGCTTCACGATCGCCTCGTCGTAGCCCAGGTCGCGGCCGCCCTGCTCCATCAGCAGCGTTCGCACGCGGTCCGAGAAGGTCTCGCGCAGCGCCCGGTTGAGCTCCTCGGGCGTGGAGTTGGCCTTGCGATCGCGGCGCAGGTCGTCGACGAAGTCCCGCATCGTGACGGCCTGGTCGTTGACGACGAACTGAATGCCGTTGACCGGGATGGGCTGGTTGCGATCCGGCGGCGGGCGCTGGGGACTTTGAAGCAACCCGACGAACAGCAGGGCGATCGACATCGCGGAGATTGTCGGCGCCTCGACGTCGCGAGGCAAGCTGCGCGGCGTCAGCGCGTCGCGGCCGGCTGCGGACCGCCCAGCAGTTGATCGAGCCAGCGCAGCGAGGCGGCCGGCTCGCGATGGCGCGGCGGGATCACCAGGTGCGCGAGCCCGGTGCGGATCGGCCGCAGGTCGACCTTCGCGCCGGCGAGCGCGTGTTCGAGCGTCACGCGGTCGGCGAACTCGAGCACGTACACGTCGCCGCGGTGGCTGACGCGGGTGATCCCCAGTCCCGTGGCGCGCGCGCGCAGCCGGAAGCTCTCCAGCAACGCCTGCGCCTGGGGCGGCGGTCGCCCGAAGCGGTCGCGCAGCAGCGCCTCGACCTCGCGCGCGCTCTCGTCGGAGTGGATCGTCTCGAGCTGGCGGAGCACCTCGAGCCGCACGTGCTGCGTCGGGATCCAGCTCTCCGGCAGGTAGGCCTTGAGCCCCAGCTCGAGCTCGACGCCCGCCGACAGCTCCTTCTCCGTCGCCTCGCGATCGGGGCCCAGTCCCTGGCGCACGCGCTCGACGGTCTGCTTGAGCAGCCGGCAGTACAGGTCGTAGCCGATGGCCGCGATGTGCCCCGACTGCTGCGGCCCGAGGATGTTGCCCGCGCCGCGCAGCTCGAGGTCCTTCATGCTGATCGCGAAGCCCGCGCCGAGGTGGTGCATCTCCTCCAGCGCCTTCAGGCGGTCGCGCGCGATCTGCTGCATCGGCTTGAGCGGATCGACCAAGAGGTAGCAGTACGACTTGTGCCCGCCGCGTCCGACGCGCCCGCGCAACTGGTGCAGCTCGGACAGGCCGTAGTGGTCCGCCTCGTCGATCAGGATCGTGCCCGCGGCGGGGATGTCGAGGCCGTTCTCGACGATCGTGGTCGACACCAGCACGTCGACGTCGCCGCGCGCGAACGCGTCCATCACCTCGTCGAGCTCCTTGGCGTTCATCTGGCCGTGCCCGACTCCGTAGCTGCACTCGGGCACGCGTTCGTGGAGCGAGCGCGCGAAGGCGTGGATCGTGCTCACGCGGTTGTGCAGCACGAACGCCTGCCCGCCGCGGCCCTTCTCGCGCAACAGCACCTCGCGCACCAGGTCGGGATCGTTGCGGTCGACGATCTTGGTCTCGATCTCCTGGCGGCCGGGCGGCGGAGTGGTGAGCGAGCTGATGTCGCGCACGCCCGCGAGCGACATGTGCAGCGTGCGCGGGATCGGCGTCGCGGACAGCGCCAACACGTCGATCGACTCGCGCAGGCGCTTGAAGTGCTCCTTGTGCGTCACGCCGAAGCGCTGCTCTTCGTCGATGATCACCAGGCCCAGCGACTTGAACTTGACGTCCTTGGACAGCAGCCGGTGCGTGCCGATGGCGATGTCGACCTCGCCGTCGGCGATGGCGCGCAAGGTGGCCTTCTCGTCCTTGCCGGTGATCGTGCGCGAGAGCGTCGCGACCTCGACCGGGAAGTCCGCGAGGCGCGAGCGGAAGTTGAGGTAGTGCTGGTGCGCGAGCACGGTGGTCGGCACGAGCACGGCGACTTGCCCTCCCGCGGCGGCGACGCGGAAGGCCGCGCGGATCGCGATCTCGGTCTTGCCGAAGCCGACGTCGCCGCAGAGCAGTCGATCCATCGGCCGCTCGGAGGCCAGGTCCTCGCCGATCTCGCCGTCGGCGTTGGCCTGGTCGGGCGTGTCGACGTAGGGGAACTCGGCGATCATCGTGCGCACGAGCTCGGGGTCGAAGGGCCACGGCGTGCGGCGCTTGAGCTCGCGCTTGGCCTGCACCTCGAGCAGATCGCTGGCGAGGTCGAACAACGCGCGTTCGACCTTCTCGCGCCGCTTGCGGAACGACTGGCCGCCGATCTTGTCGAGCGCCGGGGCCGCGCCGCTGCCGATGTAGCGCTGGACGAGGTCGATGCGCGTCGCGGGCACGTACAGCGACACTTCGTCGGCGAACAAGAGGTGCAGGTGCTCTTCCTCACCCGCGCCGCGCGCCATGCGCACGAGGCCCTTGTAGAGCGCGAGTCCGTGGACCGCATGCACCACGTAGTCGCCCGGCTTGAGGTCGAAGAACGACTGCAGCGCGCGCGTCTTGTGCGCGGTGCGGGCCGCGCTGACGCGCCGCGCTCCGACCAGTCCCACGAGTTCGTGGTGGTCGACGACGATCAGCTTGAGCGCCGGGTAGCGAAAGCCCTTGGCGACGCCGCCGACGCGCAGCTCGACGTGATCCACGCCGCCCGCTTCGTCGAGCACGGCCTGGAAGCGCTCGCGTTCGCCCTCGGTGCGGCACAGCACGATGGCGCGCGTCTCGTCAGCCGTGGCTTCGCGCAGCAGTTGCGGCGCCTGTCGAATGCCGCCCGAGAGCGCCTGCACTGAGCGCGTGTCGAAGTTGAAGTCGCGCGCAGGCAGGCTCTGGACCTGCAAGCGCCGGCGCCCGTCGAGCGCCTGGCGCAGTTGCGAGAGCGCCTGCGTGTGCGAGGCCGACTGGATCGCGAGTCCGCCGGCGCGATCCTCGATGCGCAGCGGCTCGACCTCGACGCAGATCGCCTGGTGGGGGAGCAGCAGCGCGGGCTGCACGCCGCTCGAGTCCTCGATGCCGCCCACGTCGCGGGCCAGGCACACCTCGACGCGTTCGAGTTGCTCCACGCTGGTCTGCGCCGCCGGATCGAAGGTGCGCAGCGACTCGATCTCGTCGTCGAAGAACTCGACGCGCAGCGGGAGCTCGCTCGCGAACGGGAACAGGTCGAGGATCTCGCCGCGCAGCGAGAGTTCGCCCGGCCGCTCGCACAGCGGCTGTCGCTCGTAGCCTGCATCGACCAAACGTCGCAGCAGGTGCTCGGGCGGGACCTTCTGACCCTTGACGAGCTCGAGCGCGCTCGCCGCGAGTTCGCCCGGCTTGGGCAGCGGCTGGAGCAGCGCGAGCACCGACGCGACGATCATGCGCGGCCGATCCTGCGCCGGGCCCGACAGGCGCTGCGCGATGTTCAAGCGCTCGCGCACCGCGCGCGCGTCCGCTCCGTCGAGCCGCTTGCCGGCGCTCTCGCGCGCGGGCAGCAGCGTCGGCGCCGCGCCGAAGCTCGCGAGGTCCTCGGCCAACGCCTCGGCCTCGGCTTCGGTCGACGCCAGCACGATCCACGGCGCCTTCGAGCGCTGCGCGAGCGCCGCGACGAGCAGCGCCTGCGCCGAGCCCCACAGTCCGCCGGCCGCCACGAGCGCTTGCGCGCCGAGCTTGCGCTCGATCGCCGCGAGCTCGGCGATCGGCGCCTGCGCGGCGTCGAGCACGAACTCGCGCTCCGCTGTTGCTCCACTCGCGCCGCTCATCCGCGCGAGTCTAGCGGGGCGCGCCGCCGCTCCTCAGTCGCGAATGGTGCGCGTGGCGAGCGCGCGCGGTCCGGCGCCGAGCGGCACGCTGTCGACTGTCGACCAGGGCGCGGGGAAGGCGCCGGTGTTCACGCCGCTCACGAGCTGCGCGTTCGGGCCAGTCTCGACGATGTGGAGGCTGTGGTCGGAGGCATCGCGGCCCAGGCGAGCGATGCGTGCGCTGCCTACGGGGGCCTCGTAGACGTTCGGTGCGGCTGTCGCCAGCGCTCCGGTGAGCGCGTTGCGCTGCACGGCCGAACTCTGACCGCCGATGGGCTGGTGCACGAGCAGGTCGATGAGTCCGAGACTGTCGCCGAGTTCGGCGGGGTTGCGCGCCAGGAGTTGCGTCGGGCCGCCGCTGAAGTCTCGTTCCGAGCCGGTGGGAACCAACACCCCCGAGACAGCGTCGATCGCGAAGACCACGACGCGCGCGAGCTGGCCGTCGAGCACATAGGCGAAGCGGCCGTCGGGGCTGGTCCACAGGTCGACCGGCCGCGGCAGCGACGTCTCGAAGGAGCTGGTCAGCGTGAAGCCGGTGGGCAGGTTGATCGTCAGCGTCGTGACGCGCGCGGCGTTGGGCTGCACCACGAACAGGAAGCGCCCGAGACGGTCGGCGCGCAGCCGCGCATCGACCAATGAAGTGGGAAGGGTCTGGCCGCTGACCGCGTCGAGCTCGCCGTTGCTGTCGGAGACCGTGAAGGTCACGACGCGGCCAATTTCGTCGATCGCGTGCAGATGGCGGCCGCCGGGTGTGAGCGCGAGCGCCAGCGGTCGAGCACCGGGGGAGAGCGCCTCGTCTTCGAGCAAGCTCGAGGACATGTCGCTCTCCTGCAGGCTGTACACACCGATCGTCGCGGCGCCCCAGTTCGCCGTGTACACCACGGGCAGGCGCGGGTGCGCCGCCACATCGCGCGGAGTCGCGCCCGTCGCGACGGGACCCTGAGCGGCGGGTTGCAGCGAGGCGGTCGAAGTCGCGCCGGCGCGCAACGCGAGCAGCGTCGAATCCCCGGCGCAGGCGACGAACACCTGCTGAGTCGAGATGAAGCTGGCGGCTCCGCGCAGGGGCACGATCGAGAGCGGCTGCGCGCGCGTGCGCACTCGGGCGCGGACGGTCATCAGCGGGGGCTGGCCGCCGCCGATGCCCACTTGGATCAGCTCCGCGCGGTCTTCGTCGAGCACCCACACGTCGTCGAACCGGAGTCCGAGCTGGACCTGCGACGGCGCCTGACCGACGGCGAACGTGCTCGAGCTCCCGGCGACGATCGCACCCTGCGAGTTGAGCCGCCAGTGCTGCAGCCGAGCGGCGCTGCGATCGACGACGAGCAACTCGTCGGGGGCGCGATAGCGCACGTCGGTCAGTTGCTGTCCGACGTTGAAGGCCTGCGTCTGCACCAAGGCCGCCGCGCCGCCGGCGATCTGAGCGGGCGTCGAGATCGTCAACCTGCGAAGCGACCCGCTGAACGAGCTCGTGCTCTCGCTGTACACGCTTGTCGCGGCGAAGAAGCTCGCGCCGGGCTCGAAGCTGTCGAGCGCTGCGACGACCGTGGTCGGGCCCAGGTTCAGCGGCGCGCCGCGCAGCGCGAGGTTGGGCTCGAGGTCGTACGCGCGCAGTTCGCCTGGCGCCGAGGAGCCCACGAGAACCAGCCCGCCGCCCGAGAACTCCAGCACCGAGGGTTCGAAAGGACCGGGCGCCTCAACCGCGCAGCACAGGTTGCCGTCGGGTGCGAGGTCCCAGCGCCGCACGAAGTTGTTGCCGGCGGCGACGAGGTAGCGCCGGTCCGCGCTCACACGCAAGCGCCGCACGGCGCCGACGGCGCCCAGGTCGACGCGCGACTCCAGCCGCCCGCTGAGCGGATCGCGGGCGCTGCGGTACAGGTGCTGATCGTCACCCACGGCGTACACCCAACGTCCATCGCTCGATGCCGCGACCGCGCGGGGCTGGACCACCATCGGCAGCGAGTCGATCGGCGCGATCGTCGTTCCGCGCTCGTCGAACACATCCAGGGTCGCATCGAACGCGCTGGGGACGAGATAACCCCGCGTGGAGAGTCCGGGAACAACCTCGATCGCGACCGTCGCCTGGGTGCTGCCGATCGGATTGGTGGCCGTGACGGTGTACTGAACGAGGCCGACGCCGCTGCTGGCAGCGCCGCTGATGCGTCCGGTGCTGGGGTCCAGGACCAGACCGGGCGGAAGCGCGGGCGCGCTCGAGAATTGCTCGACGACGCCGCTCACCGTCGGCACGAGCGGCGTGAGCGGATCGCCGGCCTGTACGGTCATCGCGCTCGGCGTGTAACTCAGCGCGCTCGGCGCGATCGCGTCGAACACCTCGATCTGCACGTTGGCGAAGTAGTTGAAGTTCTGGTTGGAGAGCGCGCCCACGTTGTAGAGGGTCTGGACTTGCGGCGTCGTCGGCGTGCCGGCGATCGTGCCCGTCTGCGTGTCGAGCGTCAGTCCTGCGGGCAGCGCAGCGTTCAGGAAGAACGACACCGGCGTGAAGCCCGAGGCGACCGGGGTGTTGGGCTGGGCCGCCGCTGTGGCCCACAGCCGCATCTGCGGCGTCGGGTAGCTCAGCGACGACTGCGGCGGCGCCTGGTTCGTCGAGCCGCTGCCTTCACAGTCGGGGATGCAGCCAGCGGAGGAGAACGCGAGCAGCAGCGGGGCGAAATTGCGACGCAGGAATCGGCGGTGGTGTTTCATGGCGCTGGGCGCGGACCGCCGCCGAGCCCGACTCGGGCCCGGGGTCGCATCCGCCCCAGAGCTCGAAGGCGCGGGCTCGCCGCCCGCAACAGACATTCTCGAGATTCGAAGCGCAGCGCCGCCGTGCGGAGCGCGGTCGACCGGCCGCGTTCAGTAGCCGATGTAGAAGTCGAGCGCCTCGGAGAGGTGCAAGGGTGCGGCGCCGGCGGGGTCGCGCGTGAGGAACTGCGCGTAGACGTGCTGGCCGGTGAAGAGCGTCGAGTCGGAGCTGGTGGAGATCCAGGTGTTGAAGTCCACCGACAGGCTGCCGGTGCAGTCGTTGGCGGGCGCGGGCGAGCCGCCGGAGGGCTGCAGTGGAGTGCGGCGCAGCGGCGGCTGCACGCACAGGGTGCCGTTGTTCCACGGCAGCGCGTTGCGACCGCTCGTGCTGTAGAAGAGCAGGCCGCTGCGTTGGTTGGGGACCAGCGAGAGCGTGATCTCGAAGCCCGCCGGCTGTCCGCCGCGCGGCGCGCCCTGCCAACCCAGACGCGGCGTGCAGCCGCTCGAGGTGGGCGCACTCGCGCAGTAGGCGGAGGGCGCGGCGCACGGAGCGCGGAAGAGGTGCACGGCGCCGGACATGGGTCCGTTGAGGCTGGCGTACGAGGTGGAGACGAGCCACAGATCGCCGCTCGGCGACATCTTGAGAGTCCCACCGAAGCTGAGCGTGCGCTCAGGCATCGGTGCGAAGTGCAGTCCGACTTGCTGCCAGCCGTTGGGCTCACGCCGATACTCGAACACGGCTCCATACCCGCCGTGCTGACCGAAGTTGAAGCCGTAGCCAGGCGCGCCAGCGAGAATGTGATCGCCAGCGTCGTTGATCGCAACCGAGTATCCCAAGATGTACTGAACGCCGATGTCAGGCAGCAGCATCTGCTGCACGAGCTCCCAGCGTTGAAGCTCGTTTTTCTCGAAAACCGAGACCGCGCCGCTGTGGTAGCCCATGCGAGCGTCGCCGTAGTTGCCTACGACCACTGTGCCGCCGGTGTAGTCCAGCGCATGCGATGATCCGAATCCGCCCTGGCCCGAGTAGGACACCGGCTCCCTGAGATTGCCCACGTGGCTCCAGTTCTGTCCGACTCGGCGGTACATCCAGATCTGGCCGTTGATCGGGCCGGGCGAGCGCACGCCGAGGTGCTTCCCGTCACCGGAGAGCTCCACGCGGCTGCCGAACCCTTTCGATCCCGGGAGGATGGCGGACAGCGTGAGCATCTGCTCGTGGACCCATCCACCGGGACCGCGACGGTAGATGTCGACAGCGCCTTCGCCGGGCGAGGTCGGCGGCGGCACCGGGCGAGCAGGGTCGCCGATGGCGATGCGGTCTCCTGCGGCGGTCATCGCTACCGTGAGGCCATTGAGGCTGTTGAACGTGTTTCCCGTGGTGACGAACTCTATGACCCAGTTCGTGCCGTCAAATTTGAACACGTAGGCATGTCTTGCGACTGAAGTGTTGCCGATGTTGGCTTGTCCGATGACCACACGGGTCCCGTCAGCGCTGCAGTCGATGGATGCCCCGAATCCCATGTCAGGCTGCTGAACAGGAGGCGCGAGCACGTATGTGCGCTGCTGCGTGGTTCCCAGCGCGCGAACAGCCAACACGATGTGGCTGGGAATCCCACTTCCTGAGTAGGCCCCTCGCGCGTTCGCGAAGACCCACTCGCCGCTGGCGCTCATCGCGGTGTAGCGCGCCATGTACTCGTCCGGGCCTGGACCTGGGTAGGTCGCCAGTTCTACGGGTGCGCATGATGTCGATTGCGCGCTCGCGACGGCTGCGAGCACAGCCGACGCCAGTAAAGCAAGCCCCGCCACCGCGCGTCGTAGCCACTCCGAGTTCAGCTTCATCGTTGTGCTCCGTTCACTTGCTCAATCTGCAGCGCCTCAAACCAGACACGCAGCGCGAGTCCGAGGCGCCTCGGGCTCGCGCGTGGCTCAGTAACCGATGTAGAAGTCGAGCGCCTCGGAGAGGTGCAGGGGTGCGGCGCCGGCGGGGTCGCGCGTGAGGAACTGCGCGTAGACGTGCTGGCCGGTGAAGAGCGTCGAGTCGGAGCTGGTGGAGATCCAGGTGTTGAAGTCCACCGACAGGCTGCCGGTGCAGTCGTTGGCGGGCGCGGGCGAGCCGCCGGAGGGCTGCAGTGGAGTGCGGCGCAGCGGCGGCTGCACGCACAGGGTGCCGTTGTTCCACGGCAGCGCGTTGCGACCGCTCGTGCTGTAGAAGAGCAGGCCGCTGCGTTGGTTGGGGACCAGCGACAGCGTGATGTCGAAGCCCGCGGGCTGACCGCCGCGCGGCGCGCCCTGCCAACCCAGGCGCGGCGTGCAGCCGCTCGAGGTGGGCGTGCTCGCGCAGTAAGCGGAGGGCGCGGCGCACGGAGCGCGGAAGAGGTGCACGGCGCCGGACCTCGAGCCGTTGAGGTCGGCGTACGTAGTGGAGACGAGCCAGAGATCGCCGCTCGGCGACATCTCGACTGCCGCGCCGAAGCTGTTCGTACGCTCGGCCATCGGCGCGAAGTGAGTGCCGACCTGCTGCCAGCCGTTGGGCGCACGCCGATACTCGAACACCGCTCCATACCCGCCGTGCTGGCCGAAGTTGAAGCCGTAGCCGGGCGCGCCGCTCAGGATGTGATCGCCGGCATCGTTGATCGCAACCGAGTAGCCCAGTCCGTACTGCACGCCGATGTCGGGCAGCAGCATCTGCTGCACGAGTTCCCAGCGCTGCAGCTCGTTGCGTTCGAAGATCGAAACGGCGCCGCTGAGGTAGCCCATGCGCGCGTCGTGGTAGTTCCCCGCAACGACTGCGTCTCCGGTGTAGCTGAGCGCCAGCGCTTGCCCAAAACCGTCCGTGCCAGAATATGAGACGGGCTCCCTTATGTTCCCGACGTGCGCCCAGTTCTGACCAGTGCGACGGTACATCCAAATCTGGCCGTTGATCGGACCCGGTGAGCGCACGCCGAGGTACTTACCGTCACCGGAGAGCGCCACGCGGCTGCCGAACCCCGACGAACCCGGGTGGATGGCGGACAGCGTGAGCATCTGCTCGTGGACCCACCCTCCGGACGTGCGACGGTAGATGTCGACAGCGCCTTCCCCGGGCGAGGTCGGCGGCGGCACCGGGCGAGCAGGGTCGCCGATGGCGATGCGGTCTCCTGCGGCGGTCATCGCTACCGTGAGGCCATTGAGGCTGTTGAACGTGTTTCCCGTGGTGACGAACTCTATGACCCAGTTCGCGCCGTCGTACTTGAACACGTACGCGTGCCTCGGAGCTGTCGGGTTGCCCGCGTTGGCCTGTCCGATGACCACGCGGGTCCCGTCAGCGCTGCAGTCGATGGATATGCCGAAGCCTAGGTTGGGCTGCTGGACAGGTGGTGCCAGGACGTAGGTCTGCTGCTGAGGTTTTCCGAGGTGCCGAATCGCCAGCACAACCATGCTAGGAATTCCGGCCCCGGAATACGTGCCGCGTGTATTCGCGTACGCCCACTCGCCGTTGGCGCTCATCGCGGTGTAGCGCGCCATGTATTCGTCGGGTCCGGGCCCGGGCAGTGTCGCCAACTCCACCGGTGCGCACGATGTCGATTGCGCGCTCGCGACGGCTGCGAGCACAGCCGACGCCAGTAAAGCAAGCCCCGCCACCGCGCGTCGTAGCCACTCCGAGTTCAGCTTCATCGTTGTGCTCCGTTCACTTGCTCAATCTGCAGCGCCTCGGGCTCGCGCGGCGCGTGGCTCTCTCAACGACGATCGACGATGTGCGTGCGGCCGACATCGTCGATCGAATCCTCGGACACGCTCAGGACGCGCTTGCGCGGATTAGCGCGCGCACACGCAGTCGAGCGTGGCCGGATTGCGACTGCCGCCGTGAGACTGAGTAGTAGTCTGCGCGCTGAGGTCGAAGAACGCCAAGTCGTCGCCAAATGATTCCGCTGCATCTGGCGTGGCGCTCACGCGGCGGGATGCTGAACAAACCAGGCGCTCCATCCGGTAGCCAGTGAGCTCGAGGGAGAGTGCGCAGGGCTCCAACGGCTCGGAGCCTGCGCCAAACGCGAACGCGAGCTCGACGGGCACGGGCAGCGGCCGGAGCAGCGCGAGCGCCGCGACGGGACGCGCCTGCGCCGAGCCCCACGGTGCGCCGGCCGCAACAAGCGCTTGTGCGCCGAGCTTGCGCTCGATCGCAGCGCTCGCGCCGCCGCCTGGAACTCGGGATTGGAACGACGCGGCGACGAGGGCGGCGCCGCGTCGCTCACCGATCAGGGCAAGTAGGTCAGCTCGATCGCTTCCGACATGAAGGTCGTCTTGCACGCGGGCGGGTCGCGGAACC